>WJMT01000014.1 GCA_014727835.1 Candidatus Aminicenantota bacterium
CTTTATCTCTGAATTCCGGTTGATAGAAATAGTCAGGAGATTTGGGGGATATGGTGTACCAGTCCACATTAAGGTCTTGGTATCGGGTGGCATTGGTTTCGATCTGGATTTTCATCCCCATTTGCTTGAGTTCCTCTGTCAAAGCTTCCAAATCCTGAATAAGAGGCTCTCCTCCTGTGATGCACACCCATTGTGCCGGAAATTCCTCATGCTCTTTTTTCATTTTTTTCAAAATCTGATTAATTTTTAGTTTTTCCCCTCCTTTCCAGGCATATTTGGTGTCGCAGAAATCGCATTCAAGATTGCATCCGGTCAGTCGTACAAACAGAGTGGGTTGTCCCTGGCGGAGTCCCTCCCCCTGAATAGAGGAGAAGACTTCAGTTATCTTCAGAGTAGGTGGCTGAGGCATCTTCAGATTCCCAAACAGTGACGCTTTTCACCGCAAATTTCTTTTTAAATTCTTTGAAAAAATGCCGTGATAGGTTCTCGGCTGATGGATTGAAGTCATAGACCTCGTTCAAAAGCGTATGGTCAGGCATGATTTCGGATAAAGCCTGTTTGATGAATTTGAAATCAATCCCGATTCCGGCTTTGTCCAGGTCATTCACCAAAATCTGGACTTCGACCTGGAAAGAGTGTCCGTGGATCCTTTCGCATTTGCCCTCATATTCCTTTAAAAAATGGGCGGCCTGAAACTTGTCTCTGACTTTAAGTATCCAGCTCATAATTTTCCCTCTTTTTCAAGTCTTTTTATAAGATGGTCTTTGAGTCCTGCCTCTTCCCATGCTTTCTGCCGTATATGGCAGGCAGGACACTTCAGACAAGGGATTTCCCCGCCTGAATAACAGGATATGGAATGAGAATAATCCGCTCCCTGAGAAAGTCCCCATTTGATGATTTCTGATTTTTTCTTTTGGATAAAGGGAGCCTTGAGTTTGAATGTGTTTTCCGAGTGACTGGCTGAAGTTCCAGTGTTGATGCTGGTTTCCATGGCATCAACAAATTCTTTTCGGGTGTCCGGATAATCCGGAGAATCGATCACATTGAACCCGCACACGATTTCATAGATACCGTTCACTTCTCCCCAGGCTGCTGCAAAAGACAGCAGTATTCCGTTGCGGAATGGAACATAAGAGGAGGGGAGGTTTGGAGACTTCTTTTTTTGAGGTGAGTATTCGGGCACAGGTATGCTGTTGTCAGTCAAGCAGGATCCTTTGATTTGTTTCATATCCAGAGTCAATATGGTTTGGGGGATTCTGATCTTTTTGATCAAATATCGGGACTGTTTGATTTCGATTTTGTGGCGCTGTCCGTAATCAAAGGTCAAGGCATGAACTTGATCATATGTTTTCTTTGCCCAGAACAATGCAGTGGTAGAGTCGATGCCTCCGGAGAAAAGGACCATGCATTTTTTCATTCGTTTTATCCCCTCTCGATGATAGAATATGCCGGGCCTTTTTTCAAGAAGCTTTACTTGAGAAAACCAATTTGTCATAATGTGTTTTTGTATAAAACAAATGGGATCGGATTCCCCCTATGAATGAAGATAAAAACAAGACCTCCCCGGACAAACCAGCGCCAGAGACGCCTGATAAGGGATTTGAACTCCTGGATACCGCTGATAAAGGACAAAATCTTACTGTGCGTGATGACCAGTATGACTATTATTGGATTGCGGATGCTGCAAAGAGGTGCCGGCAGAAAGGATTTCGATTCCGGCTCATTGATACAGGTCGATTTGAGAAAATAGAGCTGATATGGTTGATCGGCTCCGGATTGGACCTGTATACAGATGATCAAACAAGAACAGATTTCAAAGAACTGGAAGAGCTCTCCACCGAGTGCACCAAAGCCCACTCTTTGTGTTCTTATCTTTCAACTGAAAAATGGAATCAAAGCCAAGACTCTGAGGGATCTGAGTTTTCAGGTCTTTTGACCTTTGCCCGCAGCGGAGCATATATTTATGTGAGCAGTAAAAACGAGAACAGAGACCTCAGCCAAATCAAGGAGCTTGCTGAGGGTTGTCATGAGAGCGGGACTCATCTGGTTTATTACCATCGCGGACCTGTGGAACCCATTTTCACGGAAATCGGGGATCAGGGAGCATGGATTCACCTTCCCGCAAAGTCCATGGATCCGGAGCAGAGGCTTTTATTGATAGACACATGTCAGAATTCCCGTCAAAATGGAGGAGGATTGATCCTTCATTTGGAAAGAGCTGTGGAATATGACCTGGTCGAGGATTTGATGAACGCAGGCGCCTTTGTTCTATTTCTTTATGGTCATTTTGATTACAAATCCCCTTTTAAGGAGCTGCAAAAAAGAGCGCGCAGGAAAAAATATGATTCTCGATCTTATTACCTTCAGCATGATTTTTTCTTGTAAACAGCCTTCATTCGACTAAAATCATCAGAAATTCTTTTCAATTGATTCATCTTTCTATATAATCCTATAAAATAAAAAAGAACAGCAGGAAAGTTTTAATACGAAAATAAAAAGGACGGGACATGGAAAAGGACAAAAGAGGCGATTCTCCCTTAAAGGCCTTAAAACAAATAAAAGAAGCTGAGGAAAAATCAAATCAAAATATTCAGCAAGCCCGGGAGGAAATCACGCAAGAGATCATTCAAGAGGCCCGGCAGGAAGCGGAAGAGATCAAAAACAAAGCCATGAGTGAGGCGAAGGACAAAGCCCGGGAAAACAGGAAAGCCATTGTGAACAAAGCGGTTGAGGAAGAAAAAAAGATCAAACAGGATGCCCAAAAGCAAGTGAAAGGCCTTGAGAAAAAAACCGGAAAATTAAAGAACAAAGCGGTCAAAAACGCTGTAGACCAGATCAAGAAACATTTGGAATCCGGAGAGATTTGATAAATGGCTGTTGCAGACATCCAAAAGGTCCAGATCATAGGCCATTCCCAGGTGAAAATGGACTTTCTTTCCTCTTTACAGGAACAGGGCCTCATTCAGATCGAAAGAACTGATTTTGATGAACTGGGCTTGGATTCTCCTCCTCAAAAAAAGTCCAAACTGGAACATCATTTGTTTCAGCTTTCTCACACCATTGATTATCTTTCCAAATGGGAACAAAAAGGATTGGCCAAAAAGATCTTACTGGAAAAGCCTCAACTGTCAGTATCTGACCGAAAAGACATCTTGAAATTTGATTATGAGTCTATTATTGATCAGGTCGAAACACTGGAAAAAAGCAGGAATGACATCTTATCCAGGAATAAATACCTGGAAAGAGAAATATCTTTTCTCCAACTGTTTGAAAATCTAGATATTCCCATCCAAAACATTCAGAGTACAGAACTTGTGGAAATGCAGCTGGGCACTCTTCCTCTTCCTGAATTGGAAGTTCTTCAGAACATCCAGGGCACAAAAGAATTGAGTTTTCACATCATCCATCAAGGGAAAAGAGAAGTCACCCTATTCATTATGTATTGGAAAGATAATAAAGACACGTTTGAAGAACTGCTGAGAGAGATGTCTTTTGATCCCTTTTATTTTTCTGAGACGGTGATGGAACAATCCAAGGATTCCGAGCTGGTGATTGATGTCATCAAAAAATTAAAACAGAAAATCAAAAAGGGAGAACAAAAAGCCGCTGAAATCAATGAGCAGGCTAAAGATCTCAGTTTAAAGTACAGAGAGAAATTGATGCTGGTTTATGATGGTTTGCTGAACGAGCGAAACAAAAACAAATTTTCCCATTATATGGGCGAGACAAAAACCGTTTTTTTTCTGGAAGGATGGATCAAAGTTCAAGACATCGAGATATTGACCCAAAATCTGGAGCCGTATTCGGAATCTGTGGAGTGGTTTTTTCGCCCTCCTCTTCCTGAAGAGAGCCCCCCTGTGATTTTGGACAATCCCCCGGCTGGAAAGCCGTTTGAAATCGTGACCAAACTGTATGGTCTCCCCAGGAAAGGATCGTTGGATCCCACCATGTATCTGGCTCCGTTCTTTTTTATTTTTTTGGGATTGACCGTGAGTGAGGCTGGTTATGGACTGCTGGTGGCTTTTCTCAGCCTGCTGTACCTTAAATTTGCCAAACCCAAGGGAGGATTGAAGCTTTTTGTGAGGCTCCTGGTTATTGTGGGCGTGGCAAATGTTTTTTTGGGGAGTATGGTGGGGGGCTGGTTTGGATTTCCTGTTCCTGAATTGATGGTCATCGATCCTCTCAATGACCCTTTGTCTTTTCTCATCCTTTCTCTAGTGCTGGGTTTTATACAGGTGTGGTTTGGGACTCTGCTGAAAATGATCTCAGATATCAAACAAAAAAAGTATTTGGATGCCTTTTTTGTTCAGGGAGGATGGCTGATTTTGCTGCCCAGCCTGGTTTTGTATCTGCTGACGAAAGTCCCGGTTTGGGGGTATGTCACTATTGGAGGTGCTTTGGGGATCATTCTTTTTGCTTCCCCCAACCGAAATCCTGTTTTGAGGTTTTTTGGAGGATTGTACAGTCTGTATGATATATCCCGTTATCTTTCCGATGTGCTCTCTTACTCTCGCCTTTTGGCTCTGGGGCTGGCCACCACAGTGATCGCGATGGTGGTCAATACCCTGTGCGAGAGTGCTCTGGGGATTCCCTGGATCGGATGGCTGTTTGCAGCCCTGATCTTTGTGATCGGTCACTTGTTTAACTTGGGGATCAGCTTTTTAGGTGGATTTGTTCATTCCATGAGGCTTCAATTCGTGGAATTTTTCAGTAAATTTTTTGAGGCTGGCGGCCAGCCTTTTAAGCCGTTTCAGCTGGAAAGTGAATACACGGAATTTTTATATAAACAGGAATGATGACAAACAAATATTTATTTAGGAGGTCGACATGGCATTAGGTCTGACATTAGCGATATTGGGCGGAGCTTTTGCGATCATATTTGCAGGAATTGGATCTGCTATTGGGATCGGCTTGGCAGGACAGGCATCCAGTGGAGTGTTGAGTGAAGACCCGGATAAATTCGGAAGTCTTCTCTTGCTGGTCGCGCTTCCCGGAACTCAAGGAATATACGGTTTTTTGAGTGCTTTTTTAGTGATCTTGAAGCTGGGACTGACCGGTGGTTCTGTGGTGATGCCCAGTGTTTATCAGGGGTGGCAGATCTTTATCGCTTGCCTTCCTATTGCTTTTACAGGATTGTTATCAGGCATTCACCAGGGAAAAGTGTGCACTTCAGGTGTTTATATGGTAGCAAAGCAGCCTAAGGATATGATGAAGCCGGTGATTTTTGCGGCATTGGTGGAGACTTATGCGGTTTTAGGACTGCTGATCACCATCATACTGCTGAACGGAATCCAGTTGTAATCTGAGTTGAGGATGATCAAATGGGATTGGAAGAGATCTTAAAAAAAATCAGTGATCAAGGAGACGAAGAAGCTCAAAAGATCATTGAGAAAAGCAAGGAGCAAGCCAGGCAGATCAAAGAAAAAGCAGAGCAGGAAGCTGCTGTGGAGGCAGAACAGTATATGGCCATTCAAAGAAATCAAGCTGAGATGGAATCCACCCGGATTATGACTCAAGCCCGGTTAGACAGGAAGATGAAGATCTTGTTTTACAAAAAACAGGTCATTGACGAGGTTCTGGATAAAGCTTTTCAGCAGGCATTTAAAGGCAAAAAAGAACTAAAGAAAACAGTTGTCATGAAACAGGGCCAAAAACAGAGCACTCTGGATGAACAGAGGATCAAGGATGAACTCCGCCCTGCTTTAGAGGGACAGATTGCTGAGGATCTGAAATTATGAATGCATCCCGCCTGGACTACACTTTTGCCGTGGGGCAGGTGCGTGCTTTGGAGAACAAACTCATTCCAAGAGATGTGTTTTTGGAAAGTGCTGAAGAAAAAGATTTTTCGTCGGCCTTAAAGCTGCTCTTTGATGCCGGAACTTTTTTAGAAGAAATGGGTGAGATCAAAGACACTCATGCACTGGACCTGTTCATTGCAAAAGAACAGGAAGCATTGCTCAAATCCCTGTCTGATCTCTTCCTGGAAAAAGGGATCAAGTCATTGATCGAGGAGGAGTATTCCCTTGAGAAAGCTCTCATCAAAGCCAAAGAAACAGGATATTCTTTTCTGATCGATTATGTGCGGCATCAAATCGATTTGGGTAACCTGAAGATGCTGGCCCGGTTCAAATACTTAGAATTGACCTTGGAAAGACTGGAATCCATTCTTGTTTCAGGGGGATTTCTTCAGACAGACAGGATCCTGAAATACCATGGACTTTCTTTTTCTGATATCAATGAGGGATTGAAGCACAGCCCTTATTTTGAGGTGTGGAGCAATGGAATGGATGCGCTGCAGGAAGACGAAACATTTGTGGAAATGGAAAGAGGTTTTGAGGACTTTCTCATGAGATATCTCAGAAAAGCCCGGTATATTGTGTTTGGGCCTGAGCCGGTTTTCACCTATGCCCTTTCCAAAAAAAGAGAGTTTGATCTGTTCCGGATGGTGGGCGTGGGAAAGATGAATCATTTGCCCGCAGATATTTTGAAAAACAGGATCAGTGAGACTTATGTTTGAAAAAATCGCTGTGATCGGAGACGCAGACCTGATTATGCCCCTGAAGGCTCTAGGGATCAGGATCTATGCTCCTGAGGATGTTCATGAAGCCAGAACATTCATTAAAGAGCTTGAGGAGGAAGAGATCGCTCTTTGCCTTGTCCATGACCGATTTTTAGAGCCTTTGAAAAAGGAGATCATTGCTTTGGAGAAAAAATTTTGTCCGGTCATTGCAGGATTTTCTGATTACAGAGAGGCCTCGGATATGATCAAAGAAAAGATAACAGAACTTTCCATAAAAGCCATTGGCTCGGATTCTTTAGTGAGAGGGAAAGAAAAACAATGAAAAAAGGAACGATTATTAGAACAGCAGGACCTCTGGTGGTTGCTTCCGACTGTCTGGGAGCAAAGATGTATGATATGGTCAGAGTGGGAGATATCGGACTGATCGGAGAGATCATTGAGCTGAGAGAGGATAAAGCATTTATTCAGGTTTATGAAGACACCACAGGTATCGGACCTGGGGAACCGGTGCTGTTGACAGGGGAACCGTTGAGCGTTGAACTCGGGCCTGGCCTGATCCAATCTGTGTTTGACGGGATCCAGCGTCCTCTGGATGTGATCAGGGCCAAAGAAGGAGACTTTGTCACCAGGGGAATAGAAGTTCCTCATTTGAACAGAACAAAGAAATGGGATTTCAAGCCTTTAGTGCGGAAAGGACAGAGCGTGGAGGAGGGAGATTTTCTGGGAGAAGTGGAAGAGACTCCCTTAATCAAACACAAGGTCATGGTTCCTCCGGGAATAAAGGGCAAAGTGACTCAAATCAAAAAGGGCAAGATGACTGTCCAACAAGAGGCGGCTGTGATTCAGGATCAAGAAGCGGAGCACAAGATCCGGTTGTTTCAGGTGTGGTCTATCCGTCAAAACCGGAAGGTCAAAAAAAGGATCATGCCCGAGAATCCTCTGGTCACCGGGCAGAGAGTTTTGGATACTCTTTTTCCTTTAGCCAAAGGAGGGACCGCTTGTGTGCCCGGTCCGTTTGGAAGCGGCAAAACCGTAGTCCAGCATCAGCTGGCAAAATGGTCTGATGCTCAGATCATTGTGTTTGTTGCCTGCGGTGAGAGGGGCAATGAAGTGGCTGACCTGCTGTTGAGTTTTCCTGAACTTAAGGACCCCTCCACTGGCCGTCCGTTGATGGAGCGCACTGTCATCATAGCCAACACATCCAACATGCCTGTGGCTGCCAGGGAAGCCTCCATTTATACGGGAATGACCATAGCCGAATATTTTCGGGATATGGGTTATTCCGTTGCTTTGATGGCGGATTCTTCCAGCCGGTGGGCAGAAGCTTTGCGGGAGATATCAGGACGTATGGAGGAGATGCCCGGCGAGGAGGGTTATCCGGCCTATCTCGCTTCCCGGCTGGCTGAGTTCTATGAGAGAGCTGGGAAAGTGAAGTGCCTGGGTTCTGAGGACAGAGAAGGAGCTTTGAGTGTGATCGGCGCGGTTTCTCCGCCAGGAGGGGATTTGTCTGACCCCGTGGTTCAGTCCACTCTTAAGGTAGTCAAAGTGTTTTGGGCTCTGGATGATAAATTGGCCAATGAGAGGCATTTTCCGGCCATCAACTGGCAGAACAGCTATTCCTTGTACGTGGACAACATCAAAGACAACTGGCAGGAGGAAGTGGCTGAAGATTTCACTGAAATCAGGCAGGAAGCCATGAAACTTCTGGAAGAAGAATCCGAGCTTCTGGAAATTGCCCGACTGGTGGGTGTGGAATCCCTTTCTGACACTGAGCGGCTGGTGCTGGAGTCAGCAAAGTCCATCAGGGAAGATTTTCTTCATCAGAATGCATTTCACCCTCAGGACACCTACACTTCTTTGAGAAAACAGTATTTGATGCTGAGGATCATTATCCATTTTCACAACCTGGGTTTGAATGCTCTTGAGGAAGGGGTGCCTTTCAATGATATCTTCCAGTTGGAGGTCAGGGAGCGGATATCCAAGATGAAGTTTATTTCTGAAAAAGAACAGGAGGAGGAGGATTCGGTTCATGATGTTTTCATTGAAGTGGACAGATCTTTTAAAGAACTGATAAAGAACAAAGGGTGATTCAAAATGCATAAAGAATACTTAACTGTTTCCAATATCGTGGGTCCTTTGATTATTGTTGAAAAGATCGAGGATGTGAAATATGGGGAGCTGGTGGAAATTGAAGATGCGGGAGGCCATTTGCGCAGGGGAGAAGTCTTGGATGTTTCCACAGAAAGGGCTGTGGTGCAGGTCTTTGAGGGAACCACAGGATTGGATGTTGATGAATCAAAGGTGCGGTTCCTGGGACGTTCCCAAAAATTGAGGGTATCTGATGAAATTGTGGGCCGAGTCTTTGACGGCTCAGGATATCCCAAAGACGGAGGACCTGAGATCATTGCAAAGCACACCCGGGACATCAATGGAATCCCTATCAATCCTCAAGCCAGGGATTATCCTTCTGAGTTTATCCAGACCGGGATCTCATCGATTGACGGAATGAATCCCCTGGTCAGGGGACAGAAGCTTCCCATTTTTTCAGGAAGCGGACTCCCCCACTCCAGGATCGCGGCTCAGATCGCAAGACAGGCAAAGGTCTTGGGAAAAAAAGAAAAATTTGCCGTGGTGTTCGGAGGCATGGGGATCACTTTTGAAGAGGCCAATTTTTTCATTGAGGATTTCAGAGACACTGGAGCATTGGAGCGCTCTGTGGTCTTTTTGAATCTGGCTAATGAGCCTCCCATTGAACGGATCGCCACTCCCCGGCTGGCATTGACCTGTGCCGAGTATCTGGCCTTTGATCTGGATATGCATGTCCTGGTCATTCTGGTGGATTACACTTTTTATGCGGAAGCCCTGAGAGAGATCTCCGCGGCCCGCAAAGAAATCCCGGGCCGGAGAGGATATCCGGGATATCTGTATACAGACCTTGCCACCATGTATGAGAGAGCCGGAAGAATCAAAGGAAAGGCGGGATCTATCACTTATATTCCCATTTTGACCATGCCCGAGGATGACAAAACTCATCCCATTGCAGATTTGACCGGCTACATCACAGAGGGTCAGATCATGTTGAGCAGGGAGATCCATCGCAAAGGAATTTACCCTCCTGTGGATGTTCTTCCCAGCCTGTCCAGACTCAAGGACAAAGGGATCGGCAAAGGAAAGACCAGAGAAGACCATGCAGATGTTTTGAATCAGCTCTTTGCCTGTTATGCCAGAGGAAAAGACGCCCGGGAGCTCGCACTGATTTTAGGGGAAGCCGCTCTTTCAGATATGGATAAGATTTATTTGGATTTTGCAGACCGGTATGAGGATGAATTTGTCCGTCAGGGAGAATCTGAGGCCCGGACCATTGAACAGACCCTGGAGCTGGGTTGGAAGCTATTGCGCATGGTTCCCAGCGCGGAACTAAAGCGAATCAGTCCGGAGTATTTAGAAAGGTATTATTCTGAAGACCAATGAGAATGAATGTCAACCCCAACCGGATGGAACTTTTGCGCCTCCGCAAGCGCATCAAGTTAGCTGAGCGGGGACATAAGCTGCTCAAGGACAAGCTGGAAGAGATCATGAGGCGGTTTTTGGAGTTGATGAAAAAGCTGCATGAACTGCAGGAGGGGATCCAGGAAAAACTCGATAAGATTTTCATTTCTTTTGCAGTGGCCCGGACCAAAGATTCCAGAGAACAATTGGATCAGTTCATTCCCCAAGGAGATTTGAGTTTGGAAGTGAGGACAGAGAAGGTTTTCAATCTGTCGATTCCTAAATTTGAGCTCAAAAGACTGGAAATCTCTGATTATGATTTCCTCAATACGGAAAGTGAGATGGACATTGGTTTGAAAAAAATGCAGGAGCTTCTGGAAGATCTGATGGAGATGTCCCGTTTATGGAAAGCCATTGAGCTTCTCACCAGAGAAATCGATACCACCCGGCGGCGGGTCAACGCCCTGGAGCATATTCTGATTCCCAATCTGAAGGAAACCATCAGTTATATCTCAGGACGGCTTGAAGAGATGGAGCGCTCCTACCAGGTTCAGCTCATGCGGGTCAAAGAGATCATCAGCGAAGAGTGAAATTGGGGTGTGGCATCTACTCCGTGTGGCTTCAATAAATAAGATACTTTTTTCTCAGCTTTCGGAATGTTTTTTCATCTCTGCGGACCAGCCGGAGAAGCTGTTCATACCCCAGTTTTCCCTCAATAAAAAGGCGCAGCCATTCATTCCCGAATAAACTGTCAAATCTCTCTGTGATGATCCGAATGTGATCTGGGTAAAACGACTTTAAGGTCTTGATAAGAGCCAAGGTGAATTCAAGGGAATGGAATGATTTTTTATCTTCAATCGAAATCCGGATTCCATGGCACAGTCTGTCCTTATAAGGGGGATAAGCGGTTTTTCCGGGGATAGAGCGGGGTATATAGGCATGAGAGGAAAGAGTGATTCCTTGCACAGCACCCGGATCGATATTCTGAATAACGATTCTTGGATCAAGCCAAGGGGAGCCGAATTGAAGAAAAGGATTCGGAGAACCGATCCCATGATTAACCCCAATCCCTCCTAAAAGACTGGTTCCGGGAAAGGCCAGAGAGGTCTCTGGTTTGGGTATGTTGGGGGAAGGGGGGATCCAATAAAGACCTGTTTTTTCCCAAATGAAAGATCTTTTCCAGCCTTTCATTTCAATGACCCGGATGTCAGTATGGGCAGGGATCCACTGCTCCCCTTTCATCATCAGGGCGAGCTCACCACAGGTCAGGCCGTAGCGAATGGGGATGGGGCAGGGAGCAGTGAACGACTCCAGCTTCATATCAAGGAGGGGTCCTTCGATCATATGGCCTCCTACAGGATTGGGACGGTCCAGTATGTAAACAGGGATGCCTTTATCAGAGGCCGCCTCCAGGATGTACTTCATGGTTGTGATATAAGTGTAAAACCGGGCACCCACATCCTGGATATCATAGATCAAGACATCCAGGTCTTTCATTTGTTGGACAGAGGGTTTTCTTGTAATTCCGTGAAGGCTGTAGATATCAATTCCTTTGTATTGGCTGTTTTCAATGGTTTGGCCCGCTTCTTCATTACCCAAGAATCCGTGTTCAGTGGAAAACAAAGATGTCACATTCATGTTTTGTTTTAAAAGAGCATCCACCAGATGAGTTCCGTCAGGGAGAACAGAGGTGTGATTCACCACTAATCCCAAATTTTGATCAATGAGTTCCGTCAGAGTCCGGGAAACAAAGATTTCGTTTCCCAAAACAACTCTTTGATCTTCGGCGAACGGATTGAATACAAGAAGAAGAAAGCAGATAAAAAGAACCCAAACAAAAAGAGAAACCGATATTCTTTTTGAATGAGAACTCTTATGGATTCGAAGATTTAGCATGGGAAAGGTATTGAAGCAGACCTTTTTCCCGGACGATTTCCAAGGCTTCCTGCTGGGAGATCCGTTGATTCTGGCGGATGGATTCGAGTATGCGGATGATGGAAAGCGCCACTTCGGCGGTCTGCCCCTGTTTTATAGAACCCCCTTTTAAAAAATTTATGGATTCGAAAAGAACCGCATTGGCCTCGCCATAGGAAATAGCAGGGAATATGCCGTTTTCTTCCACCCATTCCGGACTGCTGAGCACATCATTCACGTGGGATTGAATGAGATAGGTGGCTCTTCCGATCAACTTCAGATTGCTGGGGCTCACATTGGTCATGGTGTTGCCCACAACCTTGCCCAAACGCGCCATCACAGCCGTAGAGTGAGCATTCAGGGTGATTTTTAGGGCAATCTGTTGATTGATATTGAGAGGATCATTGTGATTGTCTATCTGGAGCGTCACTAAAGCATCGGTGTCTTTTGGTTCGAATTCAGGGATTTTTAGGGCAATCCGGTCTGTTTTTTTGGATGGCATGCGGGAAACACACAACAGGGCACTATGGGCTTTATTCTCATGAAAAAGGCGGAGGAATCTGCGGAAGCTGGAATCCTCGGCCTCCAGCAGATCTTCTTCGGGCGATACACACACTAAGACTCCCAGATCTCCCTGTTCCGGGCCTCTTTGTTTGATATTGGACGGAGAAAAGGAAAAGTTGTACAAATACTTCTGGTCATCTCCTGCTTTTTTGAGGCTTTCCAAAGCCGCTCTTTTTAAGTAAGGGTCTTGGATCTGGTTTTGAAACGGACCAAGATAAAAATCATAGGATAATCCATGAAAAGGTCTTTTGAGAAAAGCGGTCCATGCTTTTTCAAGGTTGGGTGCGTCGGTCCACACTTGGATCCAGGACTGACGTTTCTCCTGGCCCACAGTATCTAAGGGGAAAAGACGGAAAGTGGGGCTTCTCTCAGTGCTGTCAATGAAGACGGTGATCAATCCGTCAGAGGCAAAGTAGGTCGAGAAATGCCCGGATTCATAAGTCTGCGCTTCCAGCAAGGTCAATCCAGCAATCTCAGCGGCCTTATTCCGGACCTGTTTTAAAACAGAGGCAAATCCTTTAAGCCGGTCTGAGATGGAAATGCTTTTTTCAAATCCCAGTTTTATCATATCTTTTTTAGATAAAAATTCCCTCAAGCTTTGGTCCAAAGCGGTCTGGATGACGTGTCCGAGCACAAAAGTCTCAATGGTTGTGGCCTGCATCCGGGTGGAGCCGGTGATGGCTTGGGGTCCTGTGGAGAGGTTTATTTTTGTGATGCCTTCTTCAGAAAGGACTTTTCTGCTGCGGGCAAACGGTTTCAGCTTGTCGTCAGGATTGTTGTAGATAAAAAACAGGTTTTTTTGGCTTTTTTCCGGAGAAAAAGCAGGAGATTCTTTCCAAAGGTCCAGAGCAAACAAAATGGTTCCGATGACAGAGGAAGTCTCCCCTCCTTCGGTCACACATATGACCACATCCCCTTTTTGGATGCCGTGTTCTTTGAGCTGAAGTTCTCCGATGAGCTGAAGGTCTTCAAATCCTTCCAAAGAGCTGATCAGGGCCCTGTCTCCCCCAGTCATTTCTCCTATGAGATGGGATTCTATGTTTTCCTCAATGCGGGATTTGCATTGTTCCCATATTCGATTCTGGGTTTTCAATTTGTTCCAAAATCGCCTCCAAAAGGTGCTCTCCATCTGTTTGGCCAGCCGGCCTGTGGCCCCACAACCGTAGATGTAGATCTTTTGACCGGAGAGGATAGCGGTTTTCACCGCTTGGACAGCGGTTTCAAGTTTTTCCGTATTTTCAACCAGCTGTTCAAGTTTTTCCACGATATCCTGGTCAACTTTGAAAAGCATTTCCAGACCTGCGGCGCAGTCATCCCGGACCACATCACTCAGGTTCCAAGTGGCCGGGTGTCTTTGTTCTGTGACAAGAGTGTGCAGCTGGAATTGAGTCTTGTTTTGGACATAATCAATGGATTCATCAGAGGGAATGATATCCAGAAGCTTCAATATAGAGGTTTCTTTCTCCTTTTCAACAGCGGTTTTTTCTGTTTCTTGGGAATATGTCAAACCGGACAACAATAAAAAGAGCATACAAAAAATCATCTGACCAAGCGCGAGTTTGTTTTGATTCATGGCTGTTCACCTTTCATAAATCACTGTTTTCCATTCCCCTATCACTTTTTTCCATATTGGTTTTTTGTGTCAATGATGTCTTTGTCTCTCCATTCCTCGGTCCACTCCTGGACCTTGAAAATTTTCATGTCCCCCTCTTTGGTGGAGCAGATGACAAGATTGAGGCCGGCATTGATGATCATTTTTTTGCATATAAAACACGGGAATGCATTGATGGGTTTGCTGTTTTTGTATTTGCTTCCGTAAATATACATATCTCCCCCCAGAAGACTCACTCCTGCCCTGGCTGCATTGATGATGGCATTCTGTTCTGCGTGCACACTCCGGCACAGTTCATAACGCTGTCCGTGAGGGATATTGAGTTTGTCTCTCAAGCAAAGCCCGTGTTCAAAACTGTCCTTGGTTTTTCTCGGGGCTCCCACGTAGCCGGTGGAGATGATCTGATCATCCCTGATGATGATGGCACCGATGGATCTGCGAAAGCAGGTGCTCCTTCGGGAGACTTCCTTGGCAATGTTCAAATAATATTGATGTTTGGTTATCCTTTTGGGTTTCATAGGAATTTTTCCAATTTTTCATGGAATTCTTTGAGAGTTCCCTGGTTGAGGAGTTGAAAATCCGCATTTTCCATACTTATTTTCAGCTGCTGGCTTTTTGCTTGGTCCGTCATTTCTTTTTTTTCGATCTCAATAAACTCTTTCAATGTCTGGAGGGGCTCCAGTCTTCCTCTTTTTTTGGCTCTTTGGAATCTGATTTCCGGAGAGGCATCGATGGACAGAAGTGTGAAGCGGGTGTGGGTTCGGAGATGTTGGATCTCTTTCAGATTCCGGATGCTGTCTATGACTGTTTTTCCGGTCATTTTTTCAACGGCTTTTTGAGCGAGGATTTCAGGGCCGAATTGCTCTCTCAACTGATTGCCCATCCTTATTAAATGGGTTCTGGTGATTTCCGTATTCCTTTTATTGAGCTCGTCCCGGATGAAGTCAGATAGGGAGACATAACCATAGCCGCGGCTCATAAAAAATTTAGCTGCCTCTCCTTTTCCAGACGCATTGGTCCCAGTCAGTCCGATGGCTTTCAGTTTCGTCATTTATCCGGAAAGGTCCTCATCTCTTTCCTTTTTCTTTTTTTTCTTTTTCTTCCCCACTAACAGAGCGATCAAAATGCTGAAACCATAAAGCCCCAGCATGGGGATCGCTACAATACTCTGAGTCACAGGGTCTGGAGTGGGGGTGATCACAGCCGCAATGATAAACACCACCAGCACAGCATACTTGAAATATTTGATCATCATCTTTGCTGTGATGATACCGAAATTGGACAGGAAGAAAACCAGGGTGGGAAGCTCAAACACCAGGGCAATACCTAAGATGACACGAAGAGCAAGGGAAAAATACTGGTCCACTGTGATGACCGGATCAAATCCTTCTGCAATGGACAGGAAAAATCGGACTGCAAAAGGGAACACGATGAAATAGGCAAACACTGCTCCTGAAATGAAAAACAGAGAGGTGAAAAGCACAAACGGAACCACGGCTTTTCTCTCTTTGTTATACAGACCTGGGGATATGAAATACCACAGCTGAATGAACACAAAGGGGGAAGAAAGAAGTATGGCAGCCAGAAAAGAGACTTTGATGTAGAGCATAAAAGGAGCAGTCAAAGATGTGAAAGCCAGAGTTTTTCCCTCTGGGAGGTGTTGATTTACGGGAACAGCAAGGATTTCAAAGAGCTTTTCATGGAAAAACCAAGCAGGGATCACAGAGATGACGACCGCTAGAAAAGAATAGAAGAGTCTTTTCCTTAAATCTTCAAGATGTTCAAGGAAGGTCATGCTGTCAGGGCTTTTATTTGCCTTCCTCATCACGTTTGATTTCCTGTTTGTTGTTTTGTTTGCTTTCTTTGTCTTTGGGAGGGATGTAATCTTCGTCTTGGAGAGGGGGCTCCGGATCTTTGTTATCTAGGTTTTGGTAAGGGTCTTTACGGGGCTCTGATTTGCCTATATTATCGATATCCCTCTGGATTTCCTTGAATTCTTCAGCTTGGATTTCATCCTCGATTTTTCCCTTGATCTCGTCTGAAGTCTTTCTGAATTCTCTCAAAGCCTTTCCTATGGACCGGCCCACTTCAGGAAGCTTTTTGGGCCCGAAAATAAGCAGAGCAATGGCCAGAATGATTAAGAGTTCCGGGACACCAATGCTTCCAAACATTTTCGCTTTTTGTATCCAACCTGTTTTGAATAAACCAGGCCAAATGATTGTTATGGAAATATAACTTGTCACTGCCTCAAAGTCAAATGGAAGTTTGGGGTCTATAGAGAGCTGGCTTTACAACTGATGAACCCTTTGGTAATATTCAATCAGGAATAGAGAAATGAAGACAAAGATATTTGCAGCAGCCATTCTGCTTTTTGTGCTGGCTAATGTGTCTCTCTGGAATAGCGACCCATGGTCTGATGGGCTCGAAAAAGCAGCGGAAATCACAGCCGTGATCAAAGAGCATTATTATGAGCCGGTCAAAAACAAGGAATTGGTTTATGAATCTATAAAAGGGATGCTCCCCACTTTAGATCCCCATTCCTATTTTCTGGAACCCGAACGCCTCAGTAATCTGAGGGAAGACTACAAAGGAAAATACTATGGATTGGGAATATTGATACAAAAGCATGGGGACCGTTTGATGGTCATCTCTCCTTTGGAAGGAACTCCGGCTTACCGTCTCGGCATTCAGCCCGGAGATATCATATCTCAAATCGAAGGGGAGAGCACCAAAACGATTTCAAGTTATCAAGCAATGCTGAAATTAAGGGGAGAAAAGGGGACCCAAGTCAATATCACCATCCTTAGGCAAGGATTTGAAGAACCTCTTGAGTTCACCATCACCAGGGAGGAGATCCCGCTGCACAGTGTTCCTTATGCTTTTTTGCTCAATGATGAAACCGGATATATTTATATACGAAATTTTTCCAGCACCACCACTCAGGAATTTGAACAGAAGGTGAGAATGCTTAAGGACAAGGGGATGAAAAATCTGGTGCTTGATTTCAGGGACAACTCAGGGGGAACTTTTGTGCAGTCTCTGGAAATATCAGATGAATTTTTACCAAAGGGAGCCACTATTGTTTCCATAAAAGGCAGGAGAAAGCAGTACAACAAATTGTTCATTGCGACCAAAGAGGATCAGCTGGAGGATCTGCCGGTTGTGGTTTTGATCAATAGGGGGAGCGCCAGTGCTCCCGAGATTGTGAGCGGGGCTCTGAAAGACAATGACCGCGCTGTGATCGTGGGCGAGACGTCTTTTGGAAAGGGGCTGGTGCAGACCATATTTCCAGTCTCTAATGAAGCAGCGCTGGCTTTGACGACAGCAAGATACTACACTCCATCAGGGCGGTCTATCCAGAGAGACTACAGCAATCTTGAAGATTGGATCCTTCGAAGGGAAGCCACGCCTGAGGAGAGAGAGGTGTCTTATACCAATAAAGGGCGAAAGGTCTTGGGCCAGGGCGGGATAACACCGGATCATGAAGCCTCTTTTTCTTATCAGAGATTGACCTTCCTTTTGTTGTCCAGGGGTTCTTTCTTTTCATATGCCCGGAAATTTGTAGACAAAAACACACCCCTGTCCCAAATATACACCCTTCCTTTGGACCCGGAAGCACAAAGCCCGGATTCCCCAGCACAGGATCTGGTTCAAAAAGATCTGGAGATCACGGCTGAATTTGTCAAAGATTTCAAAAAACATCTGGATGAAATTGATTTTTCTTATGATCCACAGGATTTTGAAAATGCGAAATCTGAGATCAAAAGAGAGATCAAGCGAGAGCTGGTCTCTTCCATCTGGAGTATTGAACAAGGGATGAAAGTGTTCCGCATGCAGGATCCTGTGGTCCAAAAAGCGATGGAGTTGATGGATCAGGCCAAAACAATGACCTCCTGATCATTCTCTTTAACACATCTCATAAGCAGGATCATGATTTTTACATTTATTCTTGTTATGACCTTTATTTCATGCATACATATTTTACCTTTCAGGCGAACCCATCTCACTGCATCTGCTTCGTTGCAGGGCATTCGAGGTGAAGGACCACATCCTCAGACCCTGCGCCTTGCATCTACAGCAATCTCGGCTTGTGAATAATCAGGAGATAATCACTTATATTTCCACTCGTGGATAATCAAGGGATGAATCCAAGCCTGCTTTTCTGTGGGGAGAAATGTTGATATAATGCTGTATAATCATTATTATCTAGAGCACAGTTATGATGATCACAAATTTTGATTCACAGGGAGGGATGGATGAAGATCGCTCTTGCATCTGACCATGCCGGATATGATTTGAAACAAGAGGTTATGAATTATTTACAGGACAAGAGAATCCCGATCAAAGATTTTGGGTGTTTTTCCAAAGAAAGTGTCAATTATGCTGATTTTGCTGAAAAAGCGGTCAAACAGGTGTTGAACAGAGAATATGACCGGGCTGTCCTCATCTGCGGGACAGGGATCGGTATGTCTATGGTGGCCAACAAATTCAAAGGAATCCGAGCCACATTGTGCTGTGATGAATACATGGCTGAGATGAGCCGGCAGCATAATGATTCAAACTGTCTGACTTTAGGCGGAAGAATCATTCCTGCAGATGAAGCCGTTCATATTGTTGAGACATGGCTTCGGACCAAATTTGAAGGGGGGAGGCACCAGAAAAGATTAGATAAAATATCCCAAATAGAGGAAATGAATTTCAAATAAGATATAAGGAGTCAATCCATGTCATCATTATTAAAAAAAGTTCAGCAACTATCTGATAAGATTCTTGTCAATAACGCATGGAGACAGAAAGAATGTTTCAATCTGATCCCATCAGAGACCACACCTTCGATTTTGGTTAAAATGTGTGAGATCTCAGATCCGTCTGGACGATATGCCGAACACAAATCCATGAAGGGAAAAGAGGTCTATTTTTATCAGGGAATTGATGCCATAAAAGAGATAGAAGACCAGGCTGAAGAAGAGCTCAAAAGATATTTCAATTGTGAGAATGTAGAGCTCAGGCCCATAAGCGGACAAATGGCTAATGAAGTGGTGTTCAAAGCCATGGTTCGCTTCATCAACAGAGGAAGGCCTCAAGGCCAACCCAGAAGAAAAATGAGACTGGTGATGAACAATGATTTGAATTTGGGAGGCCATCTCAGTTCCCAGCCTTTTGGTGCCCTGTTCAATTATGTCCGGGAAAATCCAGAGACCGGAAAAGAGCATGTGATCAATTTTCCGGTGGATAAAGACAATCCCTACAAACCAGATCCGGAAAAATTGGAGGAACTTTTGAATGAGCACAAACCTGAGCTGATGGTGTTTGGAAAAAGCATGTTCATCTATCCTGAGCCTGTTGCCCAGTTGTCCCGCTTGGTTCAGGATTGGGATCCTCCTCCGGTCATCATGTTTGATATGGCACATGTTTTGGGCCTCTATGGTGCCTTCCAATCTCCTTTGGAAGAAGGAGCTCATGTGGTGACAGGAAGCACACACAAGACTTTTTTTGGACCGCAGAGAGGTCTGGTCGCCGGCAACTTTCCCAAAGGTTCTCCGCTGCGTAAGCTGTGGATCGATATCAAAGGAAGAGCGTTTCCCGGTTCCACCAGCAATCATCATCTGGGAACACTGGTGGGTTTGTTGATGTCAGCATTTGAGATGAATGAATTCAAAGAAGAGTATCGGGAAAAGGTCCGCACCAATGCCAAAAATTTTGCCCGTTCTCTCAAAGACAAGGGAATCCAGGTGGAGGGTGATGAATCAGACGGTTTCACAGAGACCCATCAAGTCCTCATCAGAATCAATCAATACGGAAACGGGATGGACATTGCCCGCAGACTTGAGGAGAACAACATTGTCACCAATTACCAGGCTCTTCCTGATGATGAGACTTTCTTGGAACCGAGCGGAATCCGGATGGGAGTCCAGGAGATGACTCGTTTTGGCATGGAGGAGAAAGATTTTGATGTGTTGTCAGGATATATTGCAGATGTGGTGATACACAACAAAAGAGTGAAAGATGAGGTCAAAAAGTTCAGAAACCATTTTCTAAAAATGAGATATTGTCTGGAGCCAGAAAAAGCAGTTCCTCTAGCAGCTCAGATCTTTAGAAGCCTGTTCCATGATCCTGATTTTGAGGAGACCTTTGCAAAAAACTTTAAGAGCCAAGAGTGAACCATGTATAAAAAACAAGATAGGGGAGGAGAGTGAAAATGAAAGTATTGGTGGTGGGTTCAGGGGGGAGAGAGCATGCCCTTGCCTGGAAAATATCACAGAGCAAGAAAGTCAAGAAAATTTTCTGTGCCCCAGGGAATGCAGGGACAGCAAAAATCGCAGAAAACAAATCCATTGCTGCCAATGATATCAAAGGGCTCAAAAGTTTTGCTTCCAAAGAAAAAATAGACTTGACTGTGGTCGGTCCTGAAGAGCCTCTGACTCTGGGTATTGTGGATGAATTTGAAGAAAAGGGTTTGAAAATTTTCGGGCCTTACAAAATCTCTGCTGAAATCGAAGGAAGCAAACTTTTTGCCAAACAGTTCATGAAGCGGCATAAAATTCCCACAGCAGAGTATCGAACTGCCGCTTCAGCGGATGAAGCCAGACAGATCGTCAGGTCCGGAGAGATCCCCTATCCAGTGGTTATTAAGGCAGACGGACTGGCCGGAGGAAAGGGAGTGATGATCTGCCGCAATGAAATCAAAGCTGAAGAAGCGATAAAGACCATTATGGAAGAAAAAAAATTCGGAGAAGCAGGAAATAAAATCCTAATCGAAGAATTTCTCAGAGGCAAAGAAGCCTCATTCATTGCTGTTTCTGATGGGGTCAAACTGGCTCCTTTTGTCACCACCATGGACCACAAGGCCGTGTTTGATGGAGACAAGGGCCCGAACACAGGAGGAATGGGGGCGATTTCTCCCTCTCCGTTTATCAGCAAAGACCTGTTTAATGAAGTTGTCAAGGACATTATGTTCCCCACTATCACTCGACTGCTGGAAGAGGGCCGGAAGTATAAAGGAGTGCTTTATGCCGGGCTGATGTTGACTGCAGAGGGGCCTAAAGTACTGGAATTCAACTGCCGGTTCGGAGACCCTGAGACACAGCCTCAGATGCTTCGCATGAAAAGCGATATCATTGATGTGTTTATGGCAGCCATCAACGGAAATGTGCTGGATAAAGAAATCAAATGGAGCAACAAAGCCTCTGGATGTGTGGTGCTGACCTCCGGGGGATATCCCACCCAATATGAAAAAGATAAGGTGATCGAGGGTTTGGAAGAAGTCGAAGATTCCAAAGACTGTATGATCTTTCATGCAGGGACCAAAACAAAAAACAGCAAGTATTATACAGATGGAGGCCGGGTTTTAAACGTGTGTGCAACAGGGAAAAGCTTGAAAGAAGCCATGGACAGGATTTACAGCAGTGCGGCAAAGGTTTATTTCGAGGCCATCCATTACAGAAGAGATATCGGCACCACTAAGGAGGAACAATTATGAAAGCAGCCATATTCATCGGAAGCGATTCTGATTTTGATATTGCTCAGGGAGCTGTGGATATATTTAAAGAGTTCGAAATCGGTTTTCAATTGGAGGTCACCTCAGCTCACAGGTCCCCAGAAAGGACAGAAAACCTGATTCGAGATTTGGAAGAAAAAGGAACAGAAGTGTTCATTGCAGTGGCTGGAAAAGCAGCTCATCTTGCAGGAATGGTGGCTGCTCACACCCAAAAGCCGGTGATCGGTGTGCCAGTAGGAAGTGCCACGTTGGGAGGTTTGGATGCGCTTCTTTCAACTGTACAAATGCCCAAAGGCATTCCTGTTGCCTGTATGGGAATCGGGAAATCCGGTGCCATCAACGCGGCTTTACTGGTTGTCGAGATATTGAGTCTGAAAGACAAGTCCACTGCTGAGAAATTATCTCGATACAGACAGCAGATGGCAGAGAATGTCAGAAATGCATCTGAAAAAACAAAAGAGAGGATATGAGATCATTTTCCATACAGACATTTGGCTGCCGAACAAACCAAGCAGAAGCTTTCCAGTGGGCCGGACAATTTCAGAACCACGGACTGTTTTTTGAGAACAATCCCTATAAAAGCGATCTGGTCATTGTCAACACCTGCACCATAACCAAGAGAGCTGATGCCGATGTCAGGAATTTTATAAGAAAAATCTCCCGAAAAAATCCCTGTGCCCGGATCATAGTGACCGGATGTTATGCGGAGAGAGATCCTCTCCGTTTCACAGAAAATCCCAAAGTCTGGGAGGTCTTTCTCAATAATGAAAAAGACCGGTTGCTAAAAGAAGTGATCCAGAAATTTGGAAACAAAGAGTCTGTGCCGTTCAGGCCTTTCCGGTCCAGAGCTCCGGTAAAAATTCAGGATGGCTGTGATTTCCACTGCACCTTTTGCGTGATTCCCTTTGTCAGAGGACCGAGCCGGAGCCGGAGTCCAGAGGCCATTGTCAGCCAGGTCAAACAACTGGTGGACAAAGGATTGAAAGAAATTGTTCTCACAGGGATCCATTTGTGTCTGTATGGAAAGGATTTAATCCCTCCAAGTTCTCTGCAGGATCTGATTTCAGCACTTATCCCTGTCAAAGGATTGGAGTTTATCCGGTTGAGTTCTCTGGACCCGCGTTTTTTGGATGAAGAATTCATGGACTTCCTGTCTGCAAGTGAAAAGATATGCCCTCATTTTCACTTCTCTCTCCAGCACACATCTGACCGGATCATCCGAAAAATGGGGAGAAAAATCAGCTCTGAACAATACCGAAATCTATTGAACACCACTCGGGACCAGAATCCAGATGCTTCATTGGGGGCAGATCTCATTGTTGGTTTTCCCGGAGAATCCAAACAGGACTTTGAACAACTTTTTTCATTTTTGGAGGATTCTCCTCTCACCTATTTTCATGTTTTTTCCTATTCACCAAGACCGAAAACCTTGGCTGAGAACAAACAGAAAATCCATTCAAGGACAAAAAAGAAAAGGAGTGCGGTTTTAAGGGCCCTGTCCCAAGAGAAAAATTGGGAGTTCCGGAAAAATTTTCGAGGACGTGTTCTGGATGCTGTGGTGGTGAAGCAGCAAAACAACGAACTTCAGGTGTTGACCCCCAATTATCTGAAAGTGATTGTTCCGGATTCTCCCGGGAATCAGGGGGATTCCATCAAAATCAAAATCACAGATGTGGCTCCGGAACAAACAACCGGAAGCCTTTTTATTGAATCATGAGTGAAATCATCAGGCTTTCCAAAAAAGTCTATCAGAAGATTGCAGCCGGAGAAGTCATTGAGAGACCCTCCTCAGTGGTCAAGGAGCTGGTGGAAAACTCTCTCGACGCAGGCGCTGATGATATCAAAATTGAGCTTTCCGGAGGAGGGAAAGGCTTTATTCGGGTTATAGACAATGGAGAGGGGATGAGCCCTGAAGATGCTGAGATCTGCTTTGACAGACACACCACCAGCAAGATCAGAGAGGCCGAAGATCTGGACCGGATCAATACATTGGGTTTTAGAGGAGAAGCGCTGTCCAGTATTGCCGCTGTATCCAAAGTGGTTTTAAAGACTTCTCCTGGAAAAAAGGACAAGGGCGTTTTGATTGAAAGAAAGGGTAATGAGCTGATCAAACAGCAGCAGACTGCTTTTCCCAAAGGCACATCCATCCAAGTCAGGGATCTGTTTTTCAACCTTCCTGTTCGCAAAAAATTTCTGGCTTCCCAACGAGCAGAGCTTTCCAGAATAGTGAAACACATGACTGCTGTAGTGCTGGCCTATCCTGAAGTAAAGTTCTCGTTGAAACACGGCCAAAGGTCTGTGTTCTCCTATGCCCCTGTCAATACCCTTCGGGAAAGGATTTATCAAGTCTATGGAAAAGAAAAATTGGATCAGCTCATGCCCATCAATGCCAAACAAAATTCCTTTCATTTATTCGGATATGCATCCCGACCTCCCTCGGGACGGAAAGACCGCCGGTACCAATTGTTTTGGCTGAACCTGCGACCGATCAAAGACAAGGTTTTACAGGCAGCCCTCAACCGGAGCTATCAGCCCTTTTTAGAAAAAAATCATTATCCGGAAGCCTACCTTTTCCTGCAGATTCCCCCTTCGGAAGTGGATGTGAACATCCATCCCACCAAAACCGAAGTCCGGTTTATCAATTCTCAGCGTATGTTTCAGATGGTCTATATGACTGCGGAAGAGAGTCTTCTCAAAGAGACCGGGATCAAAGAAGTCTCTGTTTCCGAAGAAAAAAAATCCATGGGCCGCTTTCCTCTAAAAGCTGCCCCTGTTTATCGTCCCATGGGAGAGAAAAAACATCCTTTTGCACAGGAGTTTTTCACGCCCTGGGGACAAGAAAAACAAACAGGTCCTCAAGTCTTAGGGCAATATCTGAATTTTTATATCATTGCTGCTGATAAAAAAGGAATTCTGGTGATCGACCAGCACAATGCCCATGAACGGATATTGTTTGATAAATACAGGGAAATCCAAGGGCAGGAGGAATGGCCCAAAAACATGTCTGTGACTCCCAGGGTCATGGAATTTTCTCCATCTCAGGAATCTTTGCTTAAAGAAAATCAAGATCTGCTCAAAAAAGCTGGATTTGAAGTGGATTCCATGGGAGGGCATTCCTATGTTCTTAAAGAATACCCGGATGTGTTTGAACAGGATGAAGCAGAGAAAGCATTTTTATCCATTTTAGAAGAGGTGGGGGAGGCAAAGGAAGTGGGAGAAGAGATAAAGACCAAAAAAGAACAAATTTTGGCGTCCATGGCCTGTCAGTCAGCCATCAAAGCCGGTCAGCCCCTGTCTCTGGAAAAGATGGATTATCTTGTAGAAAAACTTTTTGAGACCTCAAATCCAAGTGTGTGTCCCCATGGAAGACCTATCATACTCCGGATAAGCAGAGAAGAGATCGAAAAAGGATTGGGAAGAAAAAAGGGTTGAATCCGGACAGTCTTTATACGATAATATTTGAATCCATGCGGATTTCTAAAAAATGAATCAGAGCATTCATTTTTGACGAATGATTCGGGGAGTAGCGCAGCTTGGTTTAGCGCGCCTGCCTTGGGAGCAGGAGGTCGTCGGTTCAAATCCGATCTCCCCGATTGTTTTTGCTGAAACTTCGCGCGCCTGTAGCTCAGCTGGATAGAGCAGCTGCCTTCTAAGCAGCGGGTCGGGGGTTCGAGTCCTCCCAGGCGCGCCATCATTGGGAAAGTTTTAGGAAGAGCCTTTCTCATCCATAAACCCATGAGCGAATTTGAACTGAAAAAAACAATCAATGATGAGCAGATGAGATTTTATCTCAAATCCTGCA
The DNA here is from genome assembly GCA_014727835.1 of Candidatus Aminicenantota bacterium. Taxonomy (GTDB): domain Bacteria; phylum Acidobacteriota; class Aminicenantia; order Aminicenantales; family Aminicenantaceae; genus WJMT01. The sequence continues at coordinate 25,400 of WJMT01000014.1, forward strand.
AACACTACCGGTTTCCTTTTTTTGATCCCAGAAACTGTTACCGGAAGATCGGTCTTTTTGATAAGCTTGAGGAGACGCTGGTTGAGATCGGGGAAACAATGCAGAAGGAGATGGGGGATGATTTCATCTCTATCAATCTGAGGGGAAGTTGGCTGAGAGGGATTCCGATCGAGGGAGATGATGTGGATGTCCTGTTTGTTGTCAATGGCCTGACCAAAGATCAGAAACAGAGGATTCTTGATTATTCCAGAAAGGTTTTAGCCCAAAAAGACCCTCTTTTCAGGATGTGCGAAGGCAAGGTCGAAGCAGCATTAAAAGTTGAGCCCATCACGTTTCTGGACCTCAAAATGATTCCTCCCATTATGAATAAATACATGTATGGGCTGGAAGCTTTCATCAGAAGTGCTGAGGAAAAAGCAAGGGATACTTATCAGGATCTGTATTTTGGTTCAAAGCTCACGGAAAAAAAGTCTGAATTTTTAAAGAGCGGCATCTTGATCCCGTATGTGGGCTGGATATACGGGGCAGACCGAAAAAAAGAAGTGTTCAATGAAATTGCCAAATTCCTGCCCATTCCCACCAAAAAGGTTTCCATTTATTCAAAACTTGAAATTGAAGAAGCCAAAGAGACTCTCCGGCAGGCATTCATTGCCAGAAATCTGATTTATCCGTCCCTGGATGTGAAAAAAGGAGTTCACCTGTCTGAGCAAAATGTACAGGATTATAAAAAGCAGGCTATTGCCCTTTACAAGAACCTGGCGGCCCTGGAAGATGTTTTTGCCAGGGCAGTGGTCAATTATCTTTACACCATAAAGATCGAAGACAAACTGTTGGGGGAACGATTGACTCCAGACCGGATCCAAAAGTTTTCTCCGACCTATGACCAGCTGGTTTATGATATTGTTGAAAAAGCCTTCTTGAGGAAATCTTCAAAATTTCCTCCTGAAGCTTAACCTTGGACAGATCAAAATTAACCCTTTTGGGTGATATGGGTTGTGTGAAAATCACCTTTGGAATCCTCGTGTATGGTGATTGACGGAACAGACGTTGTTTGAGAGGATATACAAGACTTTTTGGGAGAAATGGATTAAAATGGCGACAAGAGAGGATTCACCAGGAACAGGAAGGTGAGATTATTATGGAAAATTGGTTGACAAAGGACACTAAATTAATTAATTTAGAGAAAAATCACGATGGGATCTAATTTAGGCGAACTGCTGCTCAAGGAAAAGCTCCTCAATACAGAACAATTGAAGTCTGTAGAAGAGTATCAAAAACAGAATGATGTGGCAATGGGGAGTGCGATCATCAGTTTGGGCCTTGTTTCAGAAGAAGAAATGGCTCAGGCCCTAAGCCGCCAGTTGGGATATCCTTACATCAATCTGGATCAGTTTGAAGTTTATCCGGATGTGATCAGCCTGATACCATTTGAGATCGCCCAAAAGTACTTGATCATGCCCATACACCGCATCCGCTCGTTCTTGACACTGGCCATGGTCGATCCCACTGACTTGGATGTGATTGAGGACGTTCGATTCAGAACAGGGTTGAGCATCCAGCCTGTGATCGCCTCTGAGTCGGGAATTCTGAATGCCATTGAAAAATATTATGGATCCTCTGACTCTATCAAAGTCAAGCAGATCGTAGATGAAATTGAGCAGGCCGAGGACACCAGTGTCAACATCATAGAAGAGGAAGATGAGGATTATGATATTGAAGAATTGACCAAGTCCACAGAGGAAGCGCCCATCATCACGCTGGTGAACACTGTGTTTATTGATTCCATAAAAAAAGGGGCCAGTGACATTCATTTCGAGCCTTATGAGAAAGTGTTCCGGGTGAGATACCGGCTGGACGGCACTCTTTATGAGATGATGAATCTGGCCATGAAGTTTAAAAACCCGGTAGTTTCCAGAGTCAAGATCCTTTCCAATATGGATATTGCCGAAAAAAGACTGCCTCAGGACGGCAGGATCAAGATCAGAGTGAAGCTGGAAAACGGAAACAAAAAAGAAGTGGATATGCGAGTGTCCAGTGTTCCCACCATATTTGGAGAGAAGATCGTGGTCCGTATCCTGGATAAAGGGATGCTGAAGCTGGACTTGACCAAGCTGGGATTTGAAAAAAAGCCTCTGGATGTGTTTCAAAATTCCATCAACTCCCCATGGGGAATCATACTGGTGACCGGACCCACAGGAAGTGGAAAGACCAACACTCTGTATTCAGCCATTTCCAACTTGAATTCCACAGACACCAACATCATGACAGCTGAGGACCCGGTTGAGTTTTATCTGGAAGGCATAAACCAGGTCAACATCAACGAGAAGATCGGGCTCCGGTTCTCCACCATCCTGAGGAACTTTCTAAGACAGGACCCGGATATCATGCTGGTGGGAGAGATGCGCGATTTTGACACTGTGGATGTGGCCATCAAAGCTGCGTTGACAGGGCACCTTGTGTTCTCCACCGTACATACCAATGATGCAGCCAGCACCATCACCCGTTTGGTGAACATGGATGTGGAGCCATTTTTGATTGCGGATTCGGTTCGCCTGATTGTGGCCCAAAGACTGGTGAGAAGACTGTGCAAGAGCTGCCGCGAGGAACACAAATTGACTCCGGATGCCTTGGAAGATATTGGATTCAGTTCTGCTGATGCCAAAAAGGTCAAAGTTTACAAACCCAAAGGATGTCCCTCCTGCAACAACACCGGATATAAAGGAAGGACCGCTCTTTTTGAAGTCCTGGAAGTGACCGAAGATATCAAAGAAATGATTTTATCCAAAGCTCAGTCCAAACAAATCAAGAAGAAAGGTATGAAACAGGGGATGCTCACCTTGAGACAGAGCGGGCTTGAGAAGATCAAGAAAGGCATCACTTCAGTGGAAGAGGTCCTGAGGGTTACTGTGAAAGATAAGGAGGTCAAATAATGGCCATCACAATTCAGGAACTGCTGAAAATTGCAGTGGAAAAAGAAGCCACTGATCTGCACATCACCACTCACATTCCTCCCCGCCTGAGGATCGATGGTTCTCTCATTTCTTTAGATTATCCGCCGTTAACCGGAACCGAGACCAAAAGGATTCTCTACAGCCTGCTGAACGACCGTCAGAAGAAAATGTTTGAAGAGAAGCTGGAGATCGATTTTTCATTTGGCATCAAAGACCTGGGAAGGTTCCGGGGGAATATTTTTATGCAGAAAGGTTCTGTTGCCGGGGCTTTCCGGAGGTTTCTTCCCACCATGTGGAGTTTTTCTGAACTGGGTCTTCCCCAAAGACTGGCTCAGCTTTGCAAGCTGCCCAGGGGACTGGTGCTGGTGACCGGACCCACGGGGTGCGGGAAATCCACTTCTCTGGCCTGCATGATCAATTACATCAACACCAACCGGAAGGTTCATATTGTCACTATTGAAGATCCCATCGAGTATTTCTTCACTCCAAAAGAGTCTATAGTGAATCAAAGAGAGCTTCTGGTTGATACTCTTTCCTATCCCAACGCCTTAAGGTCTGTTCTTCGTGAAGATCCGGATGTGGTGCTGGTAGGAGAGATGAGAGACCTAGAAACCGTGGAGTCCACACTCAGAGTGGCTGAAACAGGTCATTTGACTTTTTCCACGCTCCACACCAATTCCGCTGTGGAGACCATCTCAAGAATCATTGATATTTTCCCTTCTCAGTACCAGGCTCAAATAAGGATCATGCTGTCCATGACTCTGGAAGCGGTGATCACTCAAGCGCTTCTGCCCCGGGCCAATGGCAAAGGCAGGGTTTTAGCACTGGAGCTGCTCATACCCAATCCAGCTATCCGGAATCTGATCCGGGAAAACAAGATCCACCAGATTTATGCCACTATGCAGATGGGTCAGGAAACTTTTGGTATGCAGACCTTTAATCAATCGCTGGCTGATCTGTATGTAAGGAAAGCCATCACTCTAGAAACAGCTGTGGAAATATCCTCAAAACCTCAGGAGTTGACTGAGATCATACAGAAAAAAGAAGGACTGAAAGTGACCAAAAAGAGTTATAAACACAAACAAATGAGATAAAAAAGGGGACAACATGCCTTTATTCAAATGGAAGGGAAGGAACCGGTACGGGGATATTGTGGAAGGAGAACGCACCTCTTCCTCTGAAGATGTGCTGCGCGCGGATTTGCAGAGAGAGCAGATCAGCATCACTGAGATCAGCAAAGCCCGGCGCGAAATCAAAATCCCTTTTCTGGAAACCCGCAGAGTCAAGACCAAAGAACTGGCGGTGTTCAGCCGGCAGCTTTCTGTGCTCATTGATGCAGAGCTCCCCTTGATTCAGAGTCTCAATATCCTTTCCGAGCAAACCAAAAACAAATACTTCCAACGAGTGATTCTTGAAGTCAGGGATGATGTGGAGGCAGGCTCTACTTTGCATCAAGCCATGAAAAAGCATCCCAAAGTGTTTGATGACCTTTACTGCAACATGATTTCTTCAGGAGAACAGAGCGGATCGCTGGATGTCATGCTGAGACGACTTTCTGATTTCCTGGAACGGATCGTACAGATCAGATCTCAGGTGAGGCAGGCCTTGATCTATCCTGCAGCTATTGTGACCTTTGCCATTTTAGTGGTGATTTTTATGATGTGGCAGGTGATCCCTGTTTTTGCCCAGGTGTTCACGGAATTGGGAGCGAATCTGCCGGGATTGACTGTGTTTGTTCTGAATTTGAGCAATTTTGTCAAAGGCAACATCCTGTGGATATTTGTAGGGATTGTGGCTTTGATTGTGGGCTTCCGGTTAATCAAAAAAACAGATGCCGGACAAAAAGCTATGGACAAAATGAAACTGTCCATGCCTTTGTTTGGAAATCTTTTTGAGAAATACGGGTTGTCCAGAGTGACCCGGACCTTGAGCACGCTTTTAACCGGCGGAGTTCCTATGCTGGACAGTTTGAAGATCACTTCAGCCACAGCCGGAAATGTGATCATAGAGGAAGATCTGATGGAAGTGCGCACCATGGTGGCTGAGGGAAGCAGCATGAATGACGCCCTCAAAGAAACAGGAAAATTTCCATTTATGATGACCCAGATGGTGGGGGTGGGAGAAGCCACTGGAACTTTGGATGAGATGCTCACCAAACTGGCTGACTTTTATGATGAAGAAGTGGATGCCACAGTCAAGGCCCTGCTGTCCATTCTCGAACCTGTTCTTTTGATTGGAGTGGGAGGACTGGTGGGAGGCATTGTGATTTCCTTGTATCTTCCCATATTCAGCCTGCTGGCACAGCTCTAAGGACAAATCCATCTGCCGGTTATTGAACATGAATATGTCATTGCGTCAAACAGAGTGACCAAGCCATCTCATTCGTCACATTAATATCATGAGAGTCAGACGAAGACACATCCTTTGGTTCATCATCTTTCGATTGATCATCCTCACCTCACTCTTGGTCACAGCCATAGGAATCCAGTTTGCAGCACCGGAATACATCCACCTCACAGCCCTTTACTATCTGGTTGTGGCTGCTTATCTGCTTTCGGTTCTGTATCTGATCCTGTATTTCTGGAACAGGTACCTGTCTTTTCAAGCCTACTTTCAAATACTTTTTGACCTTATGCTGATCACGTTTTTGGTCTATATTTCAGGAGGGCTCAGGGGCTCTTTTTATTTTCTCTATATTTTCGCCATCATTGCAGCCAGCATTGTTCTTTCCAGCCGGGCTGCTTACATCACAGCTGCTTTGTCCTGCATCTTCTTTGGAGTTCTGGTGGACGGGATGTACTTTGGTTTCATTCCCCATTTTCAATCCGGAGAGCCTCTGGATGTATCCCTGGCTTTTGTGTTGAGCAGTATCGGCTTTGCCTGGGCTGTTTTTTTTCTGATTGCTTTTTTGGTCAATTATCTGATGGAAAGTCTCAGGAAGACAAGAACCGAACTTGAGACTGCGCACAAAGAATTGGAAATCAAAAAAAATCTGGCCCTGGCCGGAGAGGTCTCTGCACAGCTCGCCCATGAGATCCGGAATCCGCTAGCTGCGATTTCAGGTTCTGTTCAGGTGCTCAGGGACAGTCTGGAGATCCCCGGTGAAGAGAAGAAGCTGATGAATGTGATCGTGGATGAATCAGACAGAATGTCTCATTCCATTGAACAGTTTCTCAACTTGGCTTCTCCCAAAAAAAAGACCTTTTCCCAGTTCAATCTTTCAGATGCCATCAAAGAGACCATCACTCTGCTGGACAGGGGTGGAGAGCTGGATGGAAACGTGCAGATCAAAGGAAATTTCAGTTCGCAAAAAGTCCCCTTTTACGGAAGCAAAGACCAGATCAAACAGATCTGTTGGAATCTCATCAAAAATGCGTCCCGGGCGATGACTCAAGGCGGAGATCTGATCATTGATATCCGACAACCCAACAAAAAGGAAGTGGAGATGGTCTTCTCAGACACAGGCATAGGCATGGAAGACGAACAAAGGGAGAAATTATTCGAACCCTTTTATTCTTCGTTTGAAGATGGCCTGGGAATCGGAATGACAGTGGTGCACAGAATTGTGGAGGAGAGCGGAGGGCAGATTGAGGTGGATTCAGAACTCGGTAAAGGTGCCACAGTCCGGATCACTCTTCCAAAAATGAAGCCTCCTCCCCAAAAAAACAAGGATTAAAGGAACAGAAACATGGATAAACTATTGGTGATCGATGATGAACAGAGCATCCTCGACCTTCTAAAAGTGGTGTTTGAAAAGCAGGGTTATTCTGTAAAAAGCGCACTTTCTGCGGAAAAAGCATTGAAACTTCTGGATGAGGATGAATTTGACCTGGTTTTGACAGATGTGAAACTGCCTCAAAAAAGCGGCATGGATATTCTCAAATATGCAAAGAAAACCAAGCCTGATATCCCGGTCATCATGATCACGGCTTACGGGACCATCAAACAGGCCGTGGAAGCATTCAAAGCCGGGGCTGTGGATTATGTTCTCAAGCCCTTTGATGTGGAAGAATTGAAGATCATCGTCAAAAAAGGGCTCAAAGAAAGAAAGCTCAAAGAAGAAAACGTGCTGCTCAAAAAAGAGCTCAAAGAACGGTACAGTTTCAAAAACATGATCGGCAAAAGCCGCCCCATGCAGGAGATCTTTGGATTGATCGATAAAATAGCAGATAATGATTCCACGGTATTGATCACTGGGGAGAGCGGCACTGGCAAGGAAATGGCAGCCAGGGCTGTGCATTTCCATGGGAAAAGAAAAGACCAGCCCTTTATCACGGTCAACTGCGGTGCGCTTCCGGAAAATTTACTGGAAAGTGAGCTGTTCGGACATGTCAAAGGGGCTTTCACCGGAGCTGTGGCTCACAAAAAGGGAATGTTCCAAGTGGCTGATAAAGGAACACTTTTTTTGGATGAAATCGGAGAGATGTCGCCCAAAACCCAGGTCAAGGTGTTGAGAGCCATTCAGGAAAAAATCATTCGCCGGGTGGGAGGTACAGAAGAGATCCCGGTGGATGTGCGGATCATATCTGCCACCAACCAGGATCTTAAAGAAAAACTCAAACAGGGAGACTTCCGGGAAGACCTTTTTTACCGCTTGAATGTGATCACTTTTCACATGCCTCCTCTCAGGGACCGCAGGGAAGATATCCCGCCCCTGGTGAATCATTTCCTCAAAAAACATTGTGATAAAACGGGCATTCCAATGAAACGGGTGGCTCCAGAAGTGATCAATGTGTTTGAATCCTATCACTGGCCCGGAAATATCAGGGAACTGGAGAATGTGATCGAACGGATCGTAGCCATTGAAGAAAGACAGACTCTCACCAAAAAATGCCTTCCGGATGAGCTTCTGACACCCCCGGAACATGGAACTCAGGACCAAAAGATCGGGCCGGGCTTTGAGCTGGATAGAGTCCTGGATAATCAGACCGTTCGGTACATCAGGGAAGCATTGAGCCGTTCCAGCGGAAACATGAAAAAAGCCTCTTCTTTGCTGGGGATCAACTACCGGTCCCTGCGGTATCTGATCGACAAACACAGCATTAAAGAAGAACGGTAAATGAAGAATGGAAAAGAGAAATGGCTTGGACACATGTGACAATATTTGTCAGGGATTGACAATGTGCGGCAATATAAATATAATGTGTTTTTTTAGAGGGAATTTAATTGCAGTGATATCAATAGGTTAGGATTTAGGCGATTTGGCATGAATGTTGCATTAATTTATATGAAATGCAATCAATAATCTTTTCAATGCAAACATGAAAACAAAAAGGAGGTTTCAAATGAAAAGAGAAAAAGGTTTTACTTTGATCGAACTTCTGATTGTTGTGGCCATTATCGGAATCTTAGC
>WJMT01000101.1 GCA_014727835.1 Candidatus Aminicenantota bacterium
GCATCATCTCTTCCCAGCGAAAGAGACCAAAATTTCTTATTGATCGAAAATTCCTCCAAAGCTCATTATGTGCTCAAAATTGCCAACCAGAAAGAAAAAAAGGAAGTCTTGGAGCTCCAAAATGCGGCTATGCAAAGAATCGGAAGTTGTTTGAATCCTTCTTTATGCCCACAGGTTTGTCTGACAAAACACGGCCGATCCATAGAAAGAATCTGTCTCAGAAACCAGACATCTCATTTAATCCGCATGGTCACGTACGTCCAAGGGCAGCCTTTGACGCAGGTGTCATGTCAAACCCCGGATTTGCTTTGTTCAGTAGGTGAGTTCATGGCCAGAATCGATCAGGCGCTGTTTGGTTTTGAACACGCGGCTGCAAAACGTGAATTTCACTGGGACCTTCAGAAAGGGCCTGAAACTGTAAACAGATTGATCAAGCATTTCAACACCCAGAATCAGGTCAAATTGGTCCAATATTTTTTGGATAAATATCTTACCCAAATATCAGATGTGCTTCCTGGTCTCCGCAAGTCCATTATTCACAATGATGGCAATGATCATAATATTTTGGTGGGCTTTTCTCCGGATCCACAGCACTCCAGAGGATTGAAGGTGTCGGGAATCATTGACTTTGGAGACATGGTGCATTCTTATACAGTGGGAGATATTGCTGTGGCAGCTGCTTATGCCATGCTTGACAAAAAGGATTTCATGCAGGCTGTATCTTATGTGGTCAATGGATATCAGAAAATCATGGCTCTTTCAGATAATGAACTCAAAGCTCTTCCACACCTCATTTATATGAGACTGTGTATGAGTGTCTCAATCTGTGCATATCAGAAGAAACAGAATCCTGATAATGAATACTTGGTGGTTACAGAAAACAAGGCATGGGACCTGCTGAGGAGAATTCAAAAGACATACAAGTCATGGACTTCCTTTTTAAGGAGATGACATGAACAAAAAACAGACGCTTCAATTGAGAAAGCAGTATATCGGACCTTCATTGAGTCTGTCTTATCAAGAACCTCTCAAGATCGTGAGGGGATTCATGCAGTATCTTTATGATGAGAAAGGCAAGAAATATCTGGATGCCAGGAATAATGTCCCTCATATTGGACACTGTCATCCCAAAGTCAACAAAACAGCTCACCAGCAGATGTGTGTTCTCAATACCAATACGCGGTATCTTCATGATAATCTTGTGCTTTATGCCCAAAGATTGTGTGACAAAATGCCGGAACCGTTAAAAGTCTGCTATATCGTCAATTCAGGAAGCGAAGCCAATGACCTCGCTTTGCGCCTGGCTTGGACATACACCAAAGAAAAAGATGTGATCGTAGTTGACCATGCCTACCATGGGAACTTGAGCTCTCTCATCCATATCAGCCCTTATAAGTTTGACGGAAAAGGGGGCACAGGAGCTCCCCCTTATGTGCATAAAGTCCCTATTCCCGATGGATACAGAGGAAAATTCAAGTACAGGAATTCTCAGGCAGGTCAAAAATACGCCAGTCAAATCAAAGATGTGTTGAGAGGATTGAAAAACAATGGGAAAGGATTGGCTGCATTTATATCCGAATCGATTATGGGATGTGCAGGACAGATTGTTTTCCCTGAAAATTATCTCATGCATGCTTATCAATATGTGAGAGAAACCGGGGGAATTTGCATTGCCGATGAGGTGCAGGTCGGATTTGGACGAATGGGTTCTCATTTTTGGGGATTTGAAACCCAGAATGTGGTCCCGGATATTGTCTCCCTGGGTAAACCCATAGGAAACGGATTTCCGCTGGCTGCTGTGGTCACAAGACCTGAGATCGCACACTCCTTTGACAACGGGATGGAATACTTCAATACTTTCGGAGGAAATCCTGTTTCATGCGCAGTGGGACTGGCTGTTTTAGATGTTATAGAGGAAGAAGGTCTGATGGAGAATGCCAGAACAACAGGGGCGTATCTTAAAGACAAGTTGGAACAATTGCAAAACAAATACCCTGTTATCGGAGATGTCAGGGGAAAGGGTCTGTTTCTAGGGATCGAACTGGTCTCAGATCAAAGAAAATTGACACCGGCCGCTAAACTGACGGCTCAAATTGTGGAGAAAATGAAAGAAGAAGGCATCCTTATTGGTGCAGACGGTCCTTTTCAGAATGTTTTGAAAATCAAACCTCCCTTAGTGTTCAATAAAGACAATGCTGACCTTTTTGTTTCCAAATTGGAAAAAATCTTAGAGGACCTTACAAATTCAGTTGATTGATGGAAAAGGAATCCTTTGATAGAGAACTTTATCTTCTCCCAGTTCTTCAATCCTCTTGTTGAGCCAATCAATGATCAAATCTCTGCGTATCAGAACGGCTTCGATTTCTTTATCGGTAAGATATTCTCCAACGACTTCTTTGATCACATCCTGATTGAGAGATTTGAGCTTTTCTACAAATTCCCTGGGGAGCTGTTTCATAAGTCTGGAGCCTTCTCTGTATTTTTCATCATAGATCAATTTTCGAGTGAATTTTCGAGATGTCCTGAAGCTTCTTGAATGGTCAATAAGCAGCATGCGCCAGTCTTTGGTAATCAAATACTGATTCTGATGCCTGTCTTCATTGGCGATCAGGTTATCAAAGGCTCTCTGCAAATAGAGGCATCTGTTCCAGTGAAGAACATTGATGGGAGGGACACTGATGTCTTTTTCATATTTATCCTTGAGACTCATCCAGGCATTGATCCAAAGCTGGCAGGAACCTCTATTGCCTTGGAATCTTTTTTCAACTGTAGGGGGAACCATATTCAATCCCAGATATTTGTTCAATCTATAAGCTGCGATCTCCCACTGCCAGCCTTCCAGAAATCCTTTGACTCTTCCTTCCGGGTTTTTCCATAGAGCTTTCCTGGATATTCCGTCTTTTTCTAGGTCAAGGACATAGGGACTGGTGACAGCTTCGCGGCTTCTCATCTGTTCATGTCCGGTGATCTCAGCTGTTTTCAAATATTCTTCCCATTTCTCCATGTTTTGGATTTCTTCTTCTGTAAACTGGGGAGAGACATGAACGCCGGAAGTGACTAAAAAAACCAATACAAAACAGAGTTTTAGAAATTTTTTCATTTGACCCTCCTTTAATTTCCATTGTACTAACCTGATTTTTGCCTTTCAGGGTAATGAAGATTTTCTATATAAAAGAGACAAATGTCAAATCAAGGCTTTGGCTTTTCATTCAAACAAGACTTGTTTTTCCCCTTTTTGTTTGATCAGACTTTTTATAACAGTGATGATGGATTGTTTTCTTTCCAATAAGGCGTTGATTTCTTTTTTATTGAGGTAAGGTTCTAGGTTTTTTTCCAGTTTCCGGTTGCTCAAATTGATGAGCTGGTCAAAAAGAGAGCGAGAACAGCGCTCGATCCGGCATTCATGGGGAATTTGGGGAGAATCATCGAATGCTTCCGAAAAATCTACCCTCCAGAGCTTCCAAGTGTCAGCTTGAATGAGAATATCCTCACTGTCACTGCATTGGTCGCAGGCAAGGATCTCTAGGATCTTGATCACATCCATATCTTTGTCAAACCTGACAGGATCTATGGGGTCCAAGTCTTTAATGTGTCGCTCTCTGTCTGTGAACACATTTTCGATCATCAGTTGAAGAGATCCGATTTGACCGTTGATGATCCTTTCCACTACAGGGGGGACCACATCAAGACCTATCATTTTGTTGAGTCTGTAAGCAGCGATTTCATATTTATAGCAGTCAGGAAGAAGAGTTGGCCTGGATCGGTTGACGTGCTTGAAAATGGCTCTTCGTTCTGTTTTTCCGTTATTAAGGGTGATGCGCCAAAAATCGGTTCTTCCCAGTTCCAGTTCTTTCTCTATTTTAAGGATCTCAGCAGTCAATAAGAATTGTTCTGTTTCCTCTTGACTTAGGGAAGGGCTCTGTTCAAAAGAAGAAGCCAAAGACATGGATAGAATCAAGAAAAAAACCAAGACAAAAAAACACTTCTTATTTGTTTTTTTCATTTGGCTCACTCCATATATAGAAATTCCCGTTTTTAAAAATTAAAGCGCTGAGAATGCCTCCGTATGTTTCTGAAATGCCGGTATCAATGATCCAAACCCTCTGGTCAAAACGGCTCATGCTCTCAGCTGAAGCTGTCATTCCGGTTTTGGGAGTGTGGGCGATCACAATAGCGCGAGCTTTGAGATTATCCATGATCAAGTCAACTTCGGATTTGAAAAATTCTTCATCCTGTCTGGCAAGCTCCCTGTACCAAAACGGGCCGTTCGGTTGGAACGCGATTTTCAGCTCCAGAGAAGAAGGCAGGCCCTGAAGCCCTTTCAAACGGGCCTGCTGTATTTCTGACAACTCATATCTGGCCCTTTCATTGATGTCTTCCAATTCCCAAGTGGAAAAATTTTTACTGATCCCTCCGTGAACAAACACAATTTCATTGATCATAATAGCAACATTGTGCTTTAAAATCCACTCTCCGTAAACTTTATTAAAATTTTCTATATACTTTCTCTGAGCTTTATCATCATTTCTCATCAGCTGATACCAGTATTGCCTGAGAAGGTCATCCGTATCTGAAGCAGAGTCCTCAAAACTCTCTTTAAATTGCCTCTCTTTTTTTCTTTTGTATCGGTCCGGGAGAAAGGAGACAAACTGTTCAGGTGTGACATAATTGGATTGACCCAAAGCGATTCCCGTGATATTCATCTCTTCGTGGTTTCCGATCAAAAAATGAACCTTTCCATTTGCCAGTTCCGCTTCTTTTTCCAGTTTTATTAAGAGGTCAAAAACTTTTTTGGCATGGGGTCCTCTGTCCATGACATCCCCGGTCTGTACAAAATGGGTAGAACCCGCGATCCAGTGCAGGTCTTTGGATATGATCCCTGTCTTGATCAGTATGGTGACAAAGTTATCATAATCTCCGTGAATATCTCCTACAGCCACGATTTTCTTCACATCCGTCCAAATGCATTTGGAATGTGCAGCTTGAACAAAAGAGAACTGAAATGAAAAGAGGAAGAGAGTGATCAGAAGCAGACCCAAATACCTGTTTCTTCTCATCATTCCGGTCATTCCATAAGCCCCTTTTCTTTAAGCCAGGAATCATTGAATATGCTGCTGATATACCGGTTGGCTGAGTCCGGAAAAAGAGTGACGATTCTTGCGGGGCGGTCAATTTCATGAGCCAGTTTCAAAGCACCCCAAAGTGCGGCACCGCTGGAACCTCCTGCCATGATCGCTTCTTTCTCAGCGATTTTCCGGGTCATTTCAAAAGCTGTCTGATCTGTGATCTGGTAGATATCATCCAAAAGCGAGAAGTCCACACATCCTATGAGAAATTCATCTCCCAAACCTTCGATGAGATAAGGTGAAGGTTTTATTTTTTTTCCTTTATGAAAATAGTCATAAAAAACAGAACCTTTGGGATCAACTCCTATAACTTGAATATCAGGATCTTTTTCTTTTAAAAATTGAGCCACTCCGCATATGGTGCCTCCGGTCCCCACTCCGGCTACAAAATAATCGATCTGTCCTTGCATCTGTTCCCAAATTTCAGGCCCTGTTGTTTTGTAATGAGCCTCGTTGTTTGTTCGGTCGTTGTGCTGGTCCAAATAATAACTGTTTGGTGTTTTTGCTGCAATCCGGGGGGCCAGATTGTTGTAGCTGTCCGGAGATTCCGGAGGAAGAGTGGAGTCAACCAAAATCAGATCCACATTGAGCGCTTTCAGTATCTTCAGTTTATCAGGACTTGTGGAGTCCCGGATCACAATCTTCAAATTGTAGCCTCTCACAGAACAGACGATGGCTAACGCCAAAGCCGTGTTCCCACTGGAGTTTTCAACAATGGTATCTCCGGGTTTGATCTTTCCTTTTTTCTCAGCTGTCTCGATCATGTATTTAGCGATTCTGTCTTTGACACTTCCGGCAGGATTGAAAAATTCGATTTTGGCATAGATCTCAGACTTTAATCCCTTTGTGATTCTGTTCAGTTTCACAAGAGGAGTGTTGCCTGTGGTCTCCACAATATCATTGTAGATCTTGTGACTCTTCATAGATTCTCCAATTCATTCATTCAATGGGCCGACGATTTTTTCCACTCTTTCGAGGATTTCTGCCTTTTTAACCAAATTTTTCATTTTAGTATGGTCCGGATATAAAGGACGATCTTCATCCAGAAAAGGGATGTATTTGCGGATCACTTTTTTGGCTTCGGCCACACCCTTTCCCAGTTTATAATCTCTGAAATCCAGGGCTTGGGCTGCAGCCATGAATTCAATCCCCAGAATGCCGTAGGCATTGTCCAGAATTTGAAAATTTTTAATAGCTGTGTTCATTCCCATAGAAACAAAATCTTCCTGATCAGCAGCAGCTGGAATCGACTGAATGGAAGCAGGAGCAGATAGGATCCTTTGCTCGACAATCTGCATGTCAGCTGTGTATTGGCTCAGCATAAGACCTGAAAACATGCCTGCACCCTTGGTGAGAAATGGGGGAAGTCCCGCACTCAAAGCCGGATTATTAAGCCGGTTCATTCTTCTCTCTGACATCACAGAGACCATGGTGATGGCTGCGCCCGCCATATCCATAGGAAGAGAAACAGGCGTCCCTTGAAAGTTAGCTCCTGAAAGCTGAAGGTCATCTTCAGGAAAAAAAAGCGGATTGTCTCCCACACCGTTCAGCTCGATTTCCACCTGAGAACGGGCATAAGCCAGTGCATCATAAGCTGCGCCGGTGACCTGGGGTGTGGACCGCATGGAATAGGCGTCCTGGACCTTGCATTTGATCTTTCCCTCTGCCAGGTCACCTCCTTTGACCAATTTGGATATGGTTTTTGAAGACCTGATGGCACCGAAAAATCCCCGCGCTTCATGAAGTTTCGGAGTGTAAGGTTTCATGTTGGCTTTGAGCGCTTCAAGAGACATGGCTGCTGCGATTTCAGCTTGTCGGAGCCATCGATCTGCATCATAAAGAAACAGGGCACTCATGGCAGTGAGAAGATTGGAGCCGTTTATACAGGCAAGCCCGTCTCTTGCTTTCAGTCCGGGGATGGAGATGCCGGCTTTGTCCATGGCTTTTTTGCCTGACAAGAGCTCTCCCTGGTAATATGCTTTTCCTTCTCCCAGAAGGACCAATGCGATTTGGGCCATGGGCGCCAAATCTCCGCTTGCTCCCACAGAGCCTTTTTGACAAACAAAAGGAGTGACTCCTTTGTTGAGCATGTCCACCAGTGTCTGAGTGATCTTGGGACGACATCCTGAGTTGCCGTGAGCATGGACATTGATGCGGCTCAGCATAGCAGCGCGGACATATTCCAAAGGAGCTGGATCTCCGATACCTGCAGCATGATTGTAGACCAAATATCTCTGAAATTTCTCGATTTGTTTGTCATCCAAAACCACTTCGGAAAATTCGCCGATTCCGGTGTTGACTCCATACATGATCTCTTTGGCTAGAATTTTTTTCTCCAGCATATTCCGGCATGTCTTGATTCGTTCCAGGGAATCGGGATGGAGAGAAACCTTTTCATGGTGTCTTGCAACTCTGACCAAGTCTTTGATGGTCAAGTTTGTTCCGTTTAAGACGATCGACATTTTTTGTTCTCCTTAACCTGTGGTTTATTTGAATTGCTTGAGATTAAATTTCTGGGCCCATTCAACAGCTTTCTTATAGCCGGCATCAGAATGCCTGTAAATAGCGGTGGCCGGGTCATTGTGGAGAACTCTCTGAATGCGGTTTTTTGATTTTTCAGTCCCATCCACCAGCAGAACCATTCCTGCATGCTGCGAGTATCCGATTCCCACTCCTCCTCCGTGATGGAAGGAAACCCATGTTGCGCCTCCGCTGGTATTGGCCATAAGATTGAGAAGAGGCCAGTCAGAAACCGCATCACTTCCGTCCTTCATTCCTTCTGTTTCTCTGTAAGGAGACGCCACTGAACCGCCATCCAGGTGGTCCCGCCCAATGACCACAGGGGCTTTGAGTCTGTCTGACCGGATCAGTTCATTAAATATATATCCCGCCTGCTCTCTTTCTCCCAGTCCCAGCCAGCAGATCCGGCAGGGAAGTCCTTGAAAAGCGACTTTTTTCTGAGCTTGCTGGATCCAGTTGACCATTTTCTTGTTTTCAGGAAAGGCCCGGATCAAGGCCTGGTCTGTTTCATATATATCTTGAGGATCTCCGGATAAAGCGGCCCAACGGAACGGACCCTTGCCCTCGCAGAATTGAGGCCGGATGTATTCAGGAACAAAACCAGGATAATCAAATGCTTTTTTTTCGCCCCCTTGTTTGGCAAATTCTCTCAAGTTGTTTCCATAGTCAAAAACGCGGGTTCCTTTTTTTTGCATTTTCAGCATAAAGGAAACATGCCTGGCCATACTTTGAAGAGATCGTTCTTGGTAGAGATGGGGATTGGTTTTCCTGAGATGTTGGGCTTGTTCAAGACTTAATCCCGCTGGAACATATCCGTTGACCGGGTCATGAGCAGAAGTCTGGTCTGTCAGAACGTCTGGGATGATGTTGTCTTGGAGAAGTTTTTCAAGCACATCTCCGATGTTTCCAACCAGGCCTACAGACAGAGCTTGTTTTTGATCTTTGGCATTCAAAACCCATTTTTTGGCCTCTTCATAGGAACGAGTCATCCTGTCGATATATTTTGTTTTGATTCTCTTTTTTATGCTTTTCGGATTCACATCCACACCCAAAAAAGCAGCTCCTGCCATTGTGGCAGCCAAGGGTTGAGCGCCGCCCATAGCACCCAGTCCCCCGGTCACTAGCAATTTTCCACTTAAATCGCCGTTGAAATATTTTTCTCCGCATGCGGCAAAGGTTTCATATGTGCCCTGAAGGATCCCTTGAGTTCCGATATAGATCCAGCTTCCAGCTGTCATCTGGCCGTACATCATCAGTCCTTTCTCTTTGAGAAGGTTGAAGTGTTCCCAAGTGGCCCAGTGGGGGACCAGATTGCTGTTTGCGATGAGCACACGAGGGGCCTCAGGATGAGAACGGATGACGCCCACTGGTTTCCCGGATTGAACCAGAAGGCTTTGATCCCTATCTAATTCCAGGAGAGCTTGGATGATTTTTTCTAAAGACTCTTTGTCCCGGGCTGCCTGGCCGGTTCCTCCATACACAATGAGTTGTTCGGAATCTTCCGCCACTTCAGGATCTAAATTGTTGAGCAGCATTCGCAGAGGAGCCTCGGTTTCCCAGCTTTTGGCAAAAATCTCTGTTCCAATCGGAGATTTATAATTAGGATGATCAGCGTATTTTTTTATGAATTCAATAGGTTTCATGGGATCCCTCCTGATATTTTTTTATGTTTTTCAATACATTTTCACAAAGGTTTTCATTTTTGAGAGTCTCTTCAGTCTCGTCCAGCGCTTGCATAAGACGGGAACTGTTTTGTTTTTGCTTCAGAAAGGACTGCATGGTTTCTTTCAGCGCTTTCCATACAGGTTCGATTTGGTGCATGATTTCTCTTCCCCTGTCTGTGAAACCAATGATTCTCTTTCTTTTGTCATGCTCATCATTGATGAATTCCACCAGGTTTTTCTTTTCGAGATGGGTGACCAATTGGCTGACGGCGGAATGAGTGATCTGCAGTTCTTTGGCAATTTCCGTAACAGAAAGAGAGGATTGGTGGTGGAGTAAATAAAAGAGAGGGAACCAGCTCACCTCAAAAGGGATCCCCATTTTTTTATAAACACTTGATACATCTGTAAGGAAGCGGTCGCTGATTCGCTTCAAACGCGTGCCGAAAATGAGCTCTCCGGCATTTTTATAAAAACTCATGGTGAACTCTGTTCAGTTTTATTTACGTTAGTACTTACATTATTTGTGTTTTTTATGTGAATTGCAAGTTCAAATCAGATTTTCTGACAAGAAGAAGGAGACTCTTTCAATCATCTTTGAAAAACTCGACAAATTCTCTTATGAAAGGTAAAATAGGATTTCTCAAATACGATCAATCATAATGGAGTTTGTTATCATGTCTGTTAATAATTTTTCATACGCACTGACCAATCCTTTATCTTTACTGCTGGGAAAACCAGCCCGTGAATTTCAAAGGGCTGACTTGCTCAAAGTGATTGAGACCAAACAGATCGAACGTCTTACGTTTCATTACTCAGCCATTGACGGAAGACTCAAGGAATTGAAGCTCCCCATATCCAATAAAGACAGTGCAGACCGGATCCTTGCAGAGGGAGAACGCGTGGATGGTTCTTCGCTGTTTAAAGGTTTGGTGGAAACCTCTCTTTCCGACCTTTATGTAGTGCCCCAGTATAAAACCGCTTTTCTCAATCCTTTTGATAAAGGAAGCCTTGATTTTATATGCCGATATTTCACCAAAGAAGGGGAGATGGCCCCCTTTGCGCCGGATTCCATTCTCCGAAAAGCTCACAGACTGTTTCAAAAGAACACTGGAATGGATATCCACTGTCTGGGGGAACTGGAATTTTTTATTATTTTTCCCGGAGAGGAGGATTCATACAAGCAAAAAAACGACAATAATTATCACGAATCATCTCCTTTTGTGAAAACCGGTGCTATACTGACAGAGATCCTTCGTCACATCACACAGCTCACCAATGCTGTGAAATATGCCCATTCCGAAGTGGGATACATAGATCACATCAAATCTGAACAGGAAGAAATAAACGGAAAACAGGCCGAACAATTGGAGGTGGAATTCTTACCCAGGCCGGTCGATGAAATGGCAGATGATCTGGTTTTAGGACGATGGCTTATAAGAAATATTGCTTATAAACATGGATGCATCGCCACCTTTGCTCCTAAGATCCAGAAAGGGATTGCTGGCAATGGATTCCATATTCATATGCAATTGATGAAAGATGGGAACAATATAATGAAAGGTGCGGATGGACGATTGTCAAAGTCTGCGGAAAAGCTGGTTGGAGGACTGTGCGAATATGCAGACACAC
>WJMT01000102.1 GCA_014727835.1 Candidatus Aminicenantota bacterium
AATTCCAGTGCTCCCTGAAAAAGGAAAAGACAGACCTATCTGCCTATATCATCCCTCAAACGGAAATCACTTTTTCTCTTTCTCCCCAAGAAAACGAGCCCTGTTTGCTTGATATGAAGTTGGGGGCAACAGTGATTGAGCTGAACACAGATAAGCAGGGAACCTTGAATCGTGTCAATGTCCCGTCCCAGAACATCAGAGTTGTTCTGGAGTGACCGGAGCACAAGCCAGATCTGAGTTTCATCTCGGCTTGTCAGGAGGGTCAAACAATGGCAACGAACTTTTTTTTACCAAAAGGACAGGAAAATAAGGAGGAGATCATGAAAAACAGGGCGAGTGTAATGGGCATTTTGATTCTTTTTATGGGGTTGACTTGTTTTTGTGTCAAAAAAACCCCTGAATTGAACACAGATGATGTGATGGTGCTCCTTTCCAATATCAGTGAATCTCCGCTGGAAATGACCATCAAAGCAGAGCCATCTGAAATCAGCATAGAGAGAGGGGATAAGAAATCTCAATACAGGATTCTTTTAAAGGACCCTGAAGTCCGCTTCAGCACAGTTGTTTACAAACACATGAATATGGAATTTCCTGAATTTGAAGTGCCTTTAACCATAAAGAAACTGGTGATGCTGTATGAACCTTCTGAAAAGAACTTGAAATTAAAATCCGCAGAAAAGATCAAATGTGATTTGGAACTGTCTGAATGGGTCACAGATTTGGATTCTCAGGAAATGACTATCCATTATCAACTGGAAAGCGCTTTGTTGGAAGGATATGATATCAGTTCCCTTCTTGATTCCAAACATAAGAGTTTCCCAGATTTGCTAACTGAATTGATCTCAATAAACAATCAAATGAACATGAATGCCAAAGGATTTTCTATGAATTTCTCCGGTCAGGGGGAACAGTCAGGAACGGTCGATTTTTTTCTGAAAAGCATGGAATCCTCTTTCCAAGCAGAACCAGAACTGGTGACCGCATTTTTAAAAAAAGAGGATGTGGATGGGATTTTATCAGGACTTGTGGATAAAAAAGTGCCTTTAATCGATCTTGAAACCAGTTTTGAGGGAATGGATTTTGTGTTTGATTCTCCTGAAAAAAAATTAAAAGCAGGTTTTCAAGAGGGGGGATTTTCTTATTCTCTAGTGCCGTCCCAGGATGAAGATGTTTTTGATTTTTCAAGCCGATGGAAGATGAAAGGCGTGACCACAGAAGGAATGCCTGAACAAATTGAAATTTTTTCCAGATTGAATGAATTGAACATTGAATTTTCCATAGACAGCCTATCTTCAGGATTTGTGAGGGCCTATTTTGATTTGATCAAAACAGCTCAATCCATGAAAAAGGCCAAGGATGAGGAGGCTCAGCAGGAGATGATGATGAAAGGGCCAGTCCTGGCTAGTGAATTCATCAAGTCCAAGCCCGTGCTTAAAATTTCACTTTCTCCCCTAGATCATGATTTGGGAAAAATCGAAGCCCAGGGAGAGTTTCAGTTTGTACGGATGGGTCCTCCCACAGGAAAAGCAGAGGCGACCATACAGGATATGAGAGAGACGGAACAAATCATTCGGAAAACTCTTGCTCCGGAGAGAGCCCAGGCTTTTATCAAATGGATCAAACAGATGTTCCAGGTTGATGACAGCGGACAGGGGAGAATGGTCTTTGAACTCAAGAAAGAGGATCCGGCACACTTTTATCTGAACGGGGAACAACATCTCTTAAAATAGGATCTTTCCCCAAACCGTATCAATTGAAATGGAATCCAGTATTCGGCTGGATACAGAACTCCAAGCTTACGCTCACTTGCCCATGGATTCATATTGAGTTATATTATTCATAGAGGAGAGCAAACATGAAAGTATCAAGCTTTGTAGTGATTATATTTGTTCTGTTTTCAGCAGGGTGCATCATTTACGTTCCTTCTGATTTTGCGGATGATACCTATTATAGCTCATATGGTTCAGACTGGGACATGAATCAGATTTATGATTACCTGTCTCCCCATGGATACTGGACCCGCATGGCACCTTATGGTTATGTTTGGGTTCCCACAGGAGTCCGCTATCACTGGCGTCCTTACACAGACGGACGCTGGGTGTGGTCAGATTATGGATGGATGTGGATATCCAATTACACGTGGGGATGGATTCCTTTTCATTACGGACGCTGGGGGTATGACCAAGGATTCGGCTGGTTTTGGGTTCCTGGAGACATCTGGTCCCCGGCATGGGTTTCCTGGAGGTACAGCAGCCTTTATATCGGCTGGGCTCCTATTCCGCCAGACCTTTCCTTTTCTCCCGGTATAGGAGTGATCTTTCGCGGGAGGACCATTCCTCACCGCTACTGGGTTTTTACTCAGGGCCGCTATTTCAATCAATACAACATCAACACCTATATCCTTCCTTATGAAAGAAACTTAACTATCATGAACATGACGGTTCAAAAAACTTCTCTTCAGATGCAGGACAACCGAGTTATCAATAAGGGATTGGATGTCAATTTTGTGGAAAAGGTCACCAAAAGCCGTATCCGCAAGTATGATGTGGTCAACAGCGGCCGAGCTGAGTCTGCTAAAATTGAGGGAGACCGCATCACTGTCTTCAATCCCAAGTTCTCGAAAGAGGAATCAGGACGTCCCGAGAAACTGCTGAATGAACGGGAGGTCGAAGAGCGCGTGGAACGCCGGATAAACAGCCGGATAAGCGATTTGAAAGAAGCTGAGATCAAGAGACGGCAGAATCAAGAGATACAACGGATTGAATCCACACAGCAAAAAGAAGTCATTGAGATGAGAAGGAAGATGGAACAAGAAGAAGCGGAAGTGCGGAGCAAAGCTCAAAAAGCACGCATCGAGAGAGAGTACAAACAAAAGATCAAAAAGCTGAAGGAAAGCCACACCAAGGAAAAAAAGAGTGTCAAACAAAGACACGAGACCGAGACAAAAAAGGTTAAAAAGAAAAAGAAAAAATAGTCAAACTTCAAGTCTGTCAAAATTCTTCTTGGTGATGTCAGATTTCACAGAACCGGTATGTTCTGTTTCTGCAGGTTCAAACAACAACAGCTTCACAGGCCCCTGTGGGACCACTCGATGTTCTGTACCTCTTGGGACAATATAAAATTCTCCTGGATTTACAGTCACCTTTTTTTCTTTTTCCACAATGTCTAAGGTGCCTTTGATCACAAAAAACATCTCATCTTCATTATCATGAGTATGCCAGGGGACTTTGTCTCCTTGGCATTTCACCGCTAAGATATATTGTCCGTTCAGCTCCCCGATGATTTTTGGCGAATAGGTATCATTAAACTTGTCAAAACTCTGGTTTATATTCACAACTTTTCCCATTGCCTAATCTCCTCTGATGGTGTCTACACCATTTACTTTACATGAATTTCGTTAAAAAGGACATCGTGCAGATCTCCTGTATTTTTTATATCAAAATCCGGAGTCTTTTTTTCTGCTTTTTGTTTAAAAAAAATTGAATATCCCTTATTTTTTTAATAGTATTGATGTTGAATTATTCAAGATGAAACCGAAAAGGAAATTCACTAAAGACTTTTATGAGATCCAGCGCCAACAATGGCAGAAAAGCCTTTTTTTGCTCCTGATCCTGTTTGTGTTCTATTTTTTTTTGGCAGGATTTGTGGCTTTTGTTTTTTTGGTCAGTATTGGGATGTTGGTGCCGGGATTCTCTCTTTTCACCGGAGGCACCTGGAATGATTTTTTGCTGGTAAACCTGATTGTTTCCCTGAGCATCGCCGCTTTCCACTTTTATGATGCCCGTTATCACGGGGCTCGGTTTATTCGAAAAAGGCTTTCGGCTGAATCCCCGGATACAGATGATGTCTATCACAAAAGGTTCATCAACACTGTGGATGAAATGCGGATTGCAGCAGGACTTCCAAAGGTCACTCCTTATATCATATCTGCTTTTGCCATCAATTCCATGGCTCTTATGGAAGCGGATAAGAGTCCCAGCATCATTGTCACAGAAGGGCTTCTGGCTGAATTCACCAGAGAGGAACTCCAAGCTGTGATTGCCCATGAACTGGCACACATCATCCGGGGGGATACTTTTTACATCACGCTGGTGTGCTCTTTGGCGAATTCTTTTGAGCGTCTGCGTCAAATGTCTGAACCGCAGGAGGCAACCCAGGGCCAGATCGGAGAGGTTCAGGAATCTGCAGGAGGGAACCCTTTGGTTTATGCGGCGACTTCTATCTCCTCTGTTTTAATGCATCTATTAAGCACTCTCATCAGCCGGCAGAGAGAACTCATGGCTGATGCCACAGCTGTTGAGCTCAACCGGAATCCTTCGGCCTTAGCACGTGCTGTGTATAAGGCCCATGTGAGCAATTCATTTATCGGAGACTTTAGTCTTTCCTACAGCCCTCTTTTTATTGTGCCTCCCCGGTCAAAAAACATCTCTGATGGTTTGCTCAGCCGGATCTTTAATTCCCATCCTCCGCTCATGAAAAGAGTCCGGCATCTGGCAGAAATGGTCCCGGCATCCCCGAAAAAAATCATTGATGATGTCTTGGAAATCCGCAAAAAAAGGGAAAAGGCCAGGTTTGTTCTCCATTCCAAGGAAGAAACAACCACAGGAGAGAAAAAAGCTGTGGATTCACGAGATGCTGTTCAGCCCAAAGAAGAGGGCGTCTGGTGTGTCCGTAATCCTAAAGGCAAGTGGATAGGGCCTTTCACTCTGGAAAAACTTCTGTCTCTGCGTTTTTTCACTTCACGAATCTGGACCAAAAACATTCAGGAGGGAATCGAGGCAACAGCCGGAGAGTTTCCTCAAATCCGCACAGGACTCCGAAATCTCTACCAAAAAAAACCGGTCAATCCCAAAAGATACAACAAATGTCCCCGCTGCCGGACTTTGCTTATTGACATTTTTTATGAAGGAGTGGCCATAAAGTCATGCCCTTCATGTGGGGGCAAGCTTGTGGACTCGGCTCTCATCGGCCGGATCATTGCTCGGAGAGAAGTGGCTTTCTCTGATTATCTGGTCGAAAAAGCGGCTGGTTTTAGAGAGAATTTTTTAGAGAATCCGGCGGGCATGAGGAAGATCAACAAGGAAAAGTCTCAGGACATCTATTGTCCTCTTTGCGGCTCGAGAATGCAGCCCAGACCCTTCACCTATCATTATATAGTCCCTATAAACAAATGTTTTTGGTGCCATAAGACATGGTTTGACACGGATGAGCTGGAAGTCCTGCAGCTTCTGATTGAACTGCGCTGAATTGTTGTACAAAGTCCTTGTCTTGTTTAGAAAAAGCTCCCCCAATTTGATGCAATAATCCGTCCAGTTTCTCGTCTATAGAAGTGAAAATGTTTTTTGAAAGGAGAACAAAGATGTTCGAGAGATGCATGTTGAAAATGTTCAACCAAAGAGCCGGAGCCAAAGAAAGCAAGCCAGATGAGATCCTCAAACACCTCAACATTGAGTCAGGTGAAAGCATCGCGGATATCGGTTCCGGGGGCGGCTATTATACTTACCGGTTTGCCGAAAAAGCAGGAGAAGAGGGCCGTGTCTATGCTGTTAATCTCATTTGAGATAGGGAGACGCCCTTTTTTATTTCAAGGATATTTTTCAGAACAGTTTTCAAAACCCATAACACTTTGTTAAAATAGAGCTCTGAAATGAATGTGCGTTTTGGATTGTGGCGGAGACAAAGACATGTCTGATCATTCAGCAGACCAATGGTGGGCCCGTTCCTCTCAAGAGGCCCTCAAACAATTTGATGTCTCTCAGGAAAATGGGCTCAAAGCAGAGCAAGTCAAAAAAAGAAAAATAAAGTATGGGCTCAACCAGCTCAGAGAAACCAAAAAGAAGAGTGTATGGGTGATCTGGGCAAATCAGTTCAAGAGCCTCATTATCGGACTGCTGCTCGCAGCTGCAGTGCTGTCTTTTGCTTTTCATGAAATTGTGGAAGGGATCGCTATATCTGCTGTGATCATTATCAATGCGCTGATGGGCTTTTTTACAGAATGGAAAGCAGTCCGCTCCATGGAAGCACTGCAAAAATTAGGAGGAGTGACCGCAAGAGTCCGCCGTCACGGAGAGATACAGGAGATCCAGGCCGAAGAGATCGTGCCCGGTGACATTGTGATCGTAGAGGGGGGAGATGTGGTGACTGCGGATGTCCGTTTGTTTGAAGCTTCCAAGCTTCAAGCAGATGAATCCCCACTCACCGGTGAATCTGTTCCGGTGAGCAAAACCGTAGAACCTGTGAGCAAGGAAGCCACCTTAGCGGAAAGACCAAACATGCTCTTCAAAGGGACTGCTGTAACCAGAGGGTCAGGGGAAGGACTGGTAGTTAGCACAGGAATGGAGACAGAGTTGGGACAGATCTCAGCTCTGGTTGAAGAGGCCGGAGAAGAGACCACTCTGCTGGAAAAACAGCTCAACAAACTGGGACACAAACTGATCTGGATCACTCTCGCTATCGCATTATTGGTCGCGGCCAGCGGCATCATGGCGGGGAAGGCCACCTTTTTGATGGTTGAGACAGCGATTGCTTTGGCTATTGCCGCCATTCCTGAAGGACTGCCCATAGTGGCGACCATTGCTCTGGCCAGGGGCATGTGGCGAATGGCTAAGAGAAATGCTTTGATCAACCGGCTTTCCGCAGTGGAAACACTGGGCTCCACCAACATCATTTTCACAGACAAGACCGGCACAATGACTGAGAACCGGATGACCTTGACTCAAATGGAATTGGAATCCGGAACTGTCAACATCAATGAACGATTTTCCAAACAAGGAGAAAATATTGATCCCTCCGAAGATTCCCTTTTGAAACTGGCTTTGGAAACAGGACTGCTGTGCAACAATGCCTATCTTCCCGAAAATAGGACATTTGATGAAGGCCAGGCTGTGGGAGAACCTCTGGAAATCGCCTTATTGGTGGCTGCAGCCAAGGCAGGACTTTCCAGGGATGACATTGTGGAGAATTTACCAGAAGAGCGGGAGGAAGCCTTTGATTCTGACGTGATGATGATGGCCACTTTTCACAAACAGGAACAAAAGTATCGAGTTGCAGTCAAAGGTGCGCCAGAAAAGGTCCTGGATGCCTGTTCTTCTATCCATACTCAGGATGGCCCTGTTGAAATGAAGAATGAGGCCTTTGAGCAGTGGGTAAAAAAGAACAAGAAAATGGCTGAAGAAGGACTTCGGGTTCTGGCTCTAGCCACCAAGACTGTTGACTCAGTAAAGACACCGCCATATCAAGACCTTGTTTTTGTGGGATTGGTGGGCATGCTGGACCCACCAAGGCCCCAAGTCTCTGAAGCGATCCTGTCTTGTAAAAAGGCTGGGATCAGGACCATTATGGTTACCGGAGATCAGGAAATCACAGCCCGAAAGATTGGATTGGAAGTCGGATTAGTGAGCGAGGACAATGCCGAGGTAATTCATGGAAGAGAAATCCAGAGAATGGGAGAATTCAAGAGTGAAGAACAGATTCAGCCTCTACTTCAGGCATCCATTTTTGCCCGGATCAGTCCCAAGCAGAAGCTCGACCTGATTGATTTGTACCAAAAACAAGGAAACATTGTGGCCATGACAGGCGATGGAGTCAACGATGCCCCTGCTTTGAAAAAAGCGGATATTGGTGTGGCTATGGGAAAGAGAGGGACTCAAGTGGCCCGGGAAGCCTCGGACATGGTGCTCAAAGATGATGCCTTTTCCACTATTGTATCTGCTGTGGAACAGGGACGGGTCATTTTTAACAATATACGAAGGTTTGTGATCTATCTCCTTTCCTGCAACATCAGTGAGATTTTAACAGTCTTTCTGGCTTCTATGGTGAATGCTCCTCTTCCCATTCTGCCTCTGCAGATATTGTTTCTGAATTTTGTGACAGATGTGTTTCCTGCACTGGCTCTGGGAGCCGGGGAAGGAGATCCTGATATCATGACTCATCCTCCCCGGGACTCAAAGGAACCCATCATCACGCGCAGCAGATGGATTATGATAGGGGGATATGGATTCATGATCACGGCTTCAGTTCTCGGGGCGTTGGCTTTAGCCATGGTTTGTTTGGGTATGGCCCAAGAGCGCGCAGTGACCATTTCTTTTCTGACGCTTGCTTTTGCTCAACTGTGGCATGTTTTTAATATGAGGGACAGGGGTTCAAACTTTTTTGTCAATGACATCACCCGCAACCTCTATGTTTGGGGGGCCTTGTTTCTGTGCGTGGCTCTTCTGATCATGGTGGTCTATATTCCTGTGCTGGCAGCGGTTTTAAAGCTGGTCGATCCTGGATTCAAAGGATGGGCCTTGGTCTTTGGGATGAGTTTACTGCCTTTTTTTATAGGGCAGATTTCCATTGCGGCCCCAAGCATAGAGAAGCAGAAATCAGGATGACAGAGAGAAAAATGGATCTCAAATGCCGAAATTTCTGAATTGGAGTCCCGTGTATTCCAGTTCCATTTCAATGTGTTCTTTGTTTTGATAAAGGTACAAGCAGATCATCGTTTCCCTGGTTTCCCAGCGAGTGGTCTGCAGAAGCTTTTGGGAATTTTCAGGGGGCTCTTTAAAATGTTTTTCCTCTTTGGGCTCTCCGTATTTTTGTGTCAGCGCCTTTTTTATAGAGATGAGGTCCTCAATGGATTGATTGTGGATTGGATATTTTTTAGAAAAGTCATATTTGGCTTTGACCAGACGGTCATGTGAAAAAGAATAGATCAAAAGGCACTCCATATCCAAAAGAGTTGATTCATAGGTTAGAGTGGATGACGGATGGTCTTTTTTTCTGCTCACAGGGCGGCCTTCTGTGAAAACAACTTGAGTCTGGTTCATCCCCCAACGGGTGTTTCTGAAATGGATCTGGCTCTGGTATGGATTTTTTTGGGGCCTTTCCTCATCAATGTGCAGGACTTTGGTCACCCGGAACAGTTTATTGACTGATGAATCGAGTATGTACCCAGAGGATGTAAAATCTGAATTTGCCGCACTGAAATAGATATAATACCAGTTTTTTTTGATCTTAATGGAGGAAGCCAAAGCCACGACATCTCCCTTTTTCAGCAATCCGATAGTGGAACTGTTTACGTCGGGCTTCAGATAGACATGAGCTTTTTCAGCTGTAATTTCAAGTTTCTTTTCGTAGGCGCTGAAAAGAGACAGAACACAAACAAATAATGACAAGGACAAGATGATGCCTCTGAGTCGTCCTTTTGCTGATCGATTCATCATGGGTTCACACCTTTTATTATCTTAAACGAAATTCACAAAAGAACAATCCCCATTAGTGATGATTTTATTGGCAATAATATCCCCTTTAAAGGTGATATACAGATGTGAATCTCACCTTTTATTGTGAGCGGCCCTGTGGCTAGGGACTACCAGTTGACAATGATCCGGGCCTGCAGTTGAAGAGGTCTCCGGATTTGGGGCTGGGAGTTGGATACGCCACTGAAATATTCTCCGCTGTTTCCGGTGATCTCAGTGGTCTGAAAAGGATCATAATAGATGGGAAGGTTCGCATAGAGCCCCCACGAAATCCTTCTGCCGATTTGAAATCCAAATGTGCCGCTCATCCATAATTCTCTTAAAAAGTTCTTCCGGTGAGCTTGTTGCTGGAAACTGTAGATGCCTGATCCGTCGGAACGATTTCTTCCGTAGAATCGGTCTGTGTAATGGAGTGCCAGATGGGACCAGAAATCAAGCCGGAACGCAAGATGAGGTTTGTCAGCAGCCACGATTTCCAAATTAGCTTCCGAGAAATTGGTGAAGATATAAGAGCGGCCGTAGCTGGACCTCTCCCACGGTTTTTCCCAATCAAAGGTCGCCCAGCCATGGCTGTAGACTTCCTGGCTTCCCCATATTTCTTTGTAGCTGTAGTTGTTTGCGATGAGGCTGGCTGAGGTCCCTATTCGGAAAAATCCTCCCCTGGACAAATCAAAATGAACAAAAGGGAGGACTTCTGCTGCATAGGTGTTTTTAATGAATTGGTCTTCGAGCTTGATATCTTCCCATAAGTAGGGATTTCTTTCGAAATCTGCCTCCACCAGAGCAACCATGTAAAATTGAGCCCCACCGATCTGGAGGAATTTGAACACATCATAACCCCGAAGCATGGTTTTATTGACTTGGCTTCCCCATTTTTGTTTCAAATAGTCATTCTGAGAGCTGCTGTAGGTGTAATAATGGTCTTTGCCAAAATGCCTCCGGATATGAATGGCTGCTTTATGGGTGCCAATATTTCCCCCCAGGGTGAAATCCAAAAGGGAATACCGGGTGTGAGTGTAGCTGTTCTGCCAAAAGGAATCAATATTGGTGGAGATTCCGAATATATGATTGCATCCAGAGACAGTGGACCATCCCCAATTGTATTGGTTGAGATTTGTCTCTGAACCGTTGAATGAGTAGCTCAGGTATCCACTGGGGGATTCTTCTTCGAACCGTTGATACACGAATTTGAGCCCGATTGGACTTCCCCCGATTTCCCCCACCGCGAGAATACCAGCGGAACCGGTGAAGTTTCTTTGAGAAAGCTTTGATTCAAAGGGGATGAGGTAATTATGGTCCTCTTCATGCCCGATCGCCTCTCCGGAGGAATTGAGCTGGAATTGATCCAGTTCTCCAGAGAAGATAGGGATGACCTTGAATTTGTTCCAAGTGATCACCATAGGAATGGCTTGGACAGAGGGAGCGAACCAGGTCCCTTTGAACCGGGCTTCTGCGATTTTGGAGCTGTGGTAGTTTTCACTGACAGATTCTTCTGTTGCCACATAGTTAGGACTGGGAGACATTTCCGGATGGTCCAGGTTTCCCATCCATCCTTGATTGGTCAGATTCAGGAAGAATATGGAGGAACCTGCGTTGAACATCCGGGCGTCTTGGGGAAAAGTCTGGTATGAAAAGTAAGGATTGGGTCCGATAAACCTCAGATGGGAATCAACGGGTGAGAAGAAAAGAAGAACACAAGCCAATCCGAGATAACAATTAATTTTTATTCGTTTCATTTTTTCCTCCTTGGCCCTTTGGAAGGATCTTCTCAATACATTTTGTCGGAGCTTGAGTTTTTTTATTGTAAAATATTCGAAAAAAATTTAACCTATTCAATGAATAAAGAGAGAGGGAAAAAATGGACTGGAGCAGCATCATACCCGCAGCCATAGCGTTTTTAACCGCTTTTATACTTCCCATTATTTTTGCCAAAAGAAAAAAAGAAAGTGCAAAGAAGGTCAAAACGTATTCTCAGGAGCTCCTTAAAGCGGGTGTTGATTTTGATAAAATCGATAAAGATGATGACAGGATTCAATTTGTAAAAAAAATGTCCTGGGGGCAAAAAGCAGAAGGCATTTTTGTCCCAAAAAACAAGAAGATAGATTTCATTTTTCTTATCAGTGTGTCCAGCCAGTATGGGGTGAATTATTTTTTGGAATATATTGTTTTGACAACATTTCATCTCAGAGAAGGAACAGTTAAAAACACCGCCATGAAAGTGAAGAAAGATTCTCTTTTTGGGGGAGAACCACAGGATGTTTTGTGGAAAGGAGATCCCCACCTTGCCCAAAAATTGGATATGGACTATGAATTGAAACACCATCTGCTGCACGGCCATTTGAAGCACTCAAAAGTAAACCTAAAGATTATACCTGAACAAAAGCAGGGATATACCAGAATCAAAACAAATTTTATGCCTCCTTCGCCAGAGTTGATATCATTTATTGATTCTGTGGCAGGGCATATCAAGACAGGGTTTTAATTAGAGCTCAAAAAAATCATCGGTGGTTTGTTTATGAAGCGGAGACTATGGGAAAAACTCAAGTATCATCTGTGGGGGCGTGCATTATTTTCAAATAAATTTTATCATCTCTTTCTCCGCTCTTTTGATCGGATTCTTTTTGAGGTCGTTCCGGCTGAAGATTTGATCAAAGAAAGAAAAAGACAAATCCCTTTGAATAAGATCTGTCAGGCAGCTGACCAGCATAATCCGGTATGGAGCTGTGTGCTGTCAGAGCTCAAAATGAGGATGGATGAAAAAAGCTTTCACCGAAAGGCCTGGGAACATGTCCAAATCGTGTTCTCTCTTAAAAGGATGAAACTTTTGACTCCGGATTCGGTCTGTCTGGCAGTGGGAGCAGGCAGAGAGAATCTGCTTTATTATTTGACTCATAAAGTCAACAAAGTCTGTGGGATCGACCTTTATGAGGGAGATTATTTCGGAGGAGAAGACGAGGCAGACATTCCTTTGTCTGCAAAAAAATATGCCCCATTCCCCTATCCAGAAGACAAACTGAATCTATTGAGGATGAATGCATTGGACCTGGAGTTCAATGACAGGTTTTTTGATTTTATTTTTTCTTCTTCTTCCATAGAACACTTTGGTTCTGAAAAGGAAATTTTGAAGTCCTTAAAAGAAATGTACCGAGTGCTGAAGCCTGGAGGGGCGGCTCTGCTCACCACAGAACTCAGGCTCAATAAACTGGGGAGCTCTTTAAAAAACACCCAAGTCTTTCCTTTTCAAGATCTGCTCTCCCTGTTCATGAAGGCTGGATTCATAGTCAGAGAAGATTTTGATTTGAGGATAGAGAACAAATACCTTGATAACTGGATCAAGCTTCCCGATGATGTTTTCAAGAGACCTCATGTGATCCTGAGATACTTCAATACTATTTTAACCTCTATTCATGCAGTCCTCCTTAAACCAGGCCGTAATGGAAAAAAGGGAAGAGAAATCTTTCCTGTGATCCCTGATTATATTTACAGGGGACACATCCATGTCTCAGTATCCAAAGCAGCGGTTCATAGAAAAGAGAGCCTAATCCTAAACATCTCGCTAAAAAACAGCAGTAATTTCACTTGGGTCCCAAGCGGTTTTTCCCATAGGATTTCTCTTGGGGTGAAACTGCTGACAGAAAACAATCAACTGGTGGAAAGGGATTATTTGACTCTAACTCTTCCTAAAGAGATGGCCCCAGAGGAGAGAATCGAATTTTCAGCACAGGTCAAAGCTCCTCCCCAAAAAGGAAGCTGGATTCTTCGATTTGACCTAAAAAAAGAACTGGTTCTGTGGTTTTCCCAGAAAGGAAACCCCTGTTTTGACCTGAAGATCAAAGTTTCTTGAGTTTTGTCCTCTGTTCAAACATGAGCGGTAGCGGACACCATTTGTTGTGACAGCGAACACTTTTCAAGAACGAAAAACTTTCTTTCTCTTTTCCCTTCCCTAGACTTTCCTAAATGGCATGATTCTTGCCTATATTTAGAGATAGAGGAAGCTTGAAATGATAACGACTCAAAAAAACTTTTCAAAAAAGGACAACTTTTCGGCATCCGGATACGTTTATATAGATGAAAATGAAAACAACGAAAGGAGAACATAAATGAAATTCAGAACAAAATTGGGAATCTTTTTGGTATCGTGTCTGATCACTTTTATTGGATTCAGCTTGCTTGTCCCTGCGGGTGCTGTTGAGATGATAAAGATAGGAAAAACAAACGGGTATAAGATCACTTCCGATATGTTGATTGTGGACGTGGTGAAAGATTCACCCCCCATCGTTGGATGAACCATTTCTGTCAAATGTCACGGCAGGCGGTATGCAGACACTTAGGCTGGGGCCCCAGCTGCGATTCAATTCTGTGTTGGTCCGCCTAAAGGAAATTGAATAATCCAAGACGTCCCTTTATCCCTTTCCAATTCAATAGCCCCTTTTATTTGTGATATCAATCCATTCACCAGCTGCAGACCTAATGAGGTGGTTTTTCGAAAGTCGATCTTTTCAGGAAATCCGATTCCTGTGTCTTGGATTTTAAGCCAACAGTTATCCCTGTTGTCTTGATGCATATGAATCAAAATCTTGCCCTGTTTCTGACCAGGAAAAGCATGTTTGAGAGCATTGGATACCAATTCATTGATGATTAAGCCGCAGGGAATGGCTTGTTGGATGTCCAGACAAATCTTCTTGACTTCAATAGACAGCTGAATCTGTTCTTTCTGAACACCATAACTTGACACCAGGTTCTGTGTCAGGTTTTTTATATATTTTGAGAAATCAATTTGGTTTAGGTCTTTGGACTGGTAGAGATTTTCATGAATCAGTGACATGGACTGGATCCGGGCCTGGCTCTCCGCAAACATGTCCAGCAGTTTCTGGTCTTTGATTTGGGAAGCCTGGAGTCGCAGAAGGCTGGAGATAACCTGCATATTGTTTTTTACCCGATGGTGAATCTCTTTGAGAAGGACTTCTTTTTCGGTCAGTGAAGATTCTAGCTTGTCTTCCCTGTCCCTCAAATCCTGTTCGGCATGCTGTCTCACTTGGATTTCTTGTTTGAGCTCTGTATTGGCTTTCTCTAATTCTGAGGTGCGTTCCCGAACAGTTTTTTGAAGCATTCTGGCCTGCCGTCTTATATAACGGGTCCGGACAAGAAAAACGAATACAATGGAGCTCAGGATGAAAATGATGAGCAGACCCTGAAACCAGAGTGTTTTCCAGAAAGGAGGGGAGATGACAATCCGGACGGAAGCTCCCTCTTGGTTCCAAAGCCCGTCATTATTTGAACCCTGGACATGAAAAGTGAAGCGGCCCGGGGTAATATGGGAGTATGTCGCGTATCTTCTGTTGCCAATGGCATTCCACTCTTTGTCCAGCCCTTTCATGATGTATCTGTACTGATTTTTATCCGGGTTTTGGTAATTGAGGGCTGCAAATTCAAGCGTTATCAAATTTTCGTCGTGTTTCAAATGAATTTCCTCTGTCATCTCAATGGTTTTTTGGAGAATGACTCTTCCGTTGAATTTCATTCCTGGTCTTATGTCTTGATTGTACAGTTGGAATTTGACGATAGCCACCGGTGGGATGAAAGAATTGTTTTCAATTTCTTCCGGATAAAAAGAAGTGAATCCGTTGATCCCCCCAAAAAGCATCTCTCCATCCGGCCTGTTTAGAAAAGCACCGTAATTGAATTCATTGCTCTGGAGTCCATCGCTGGTGTCATAATTGCTAAAGCACTGTGTCTGGGGATTGAATTTGGAAATTCCTTTGTTTGTGCTGAGCCAGAGATTTCCTGCGGCATCTTCCAGCACAGCGTAAACCACATTGTTGGGAAGGCCGTGTTCTGTGGTGAAAACAGTGAATGAGCCTGTTTTTTTATCCAGGACGTTCAAACCTCCCCCGGCTGTTCCGATCCAGAGTTTTCCTCTGCCGTCATCATACAAACAGAGGATAAAATTTTGACTGAGACTGTTCGGGTCATGGATTCGTGGAAGATAGTGCTTAAACTGTTTGGTTTTGGGGTCATATCGTGAAAGCCCCCCTCCTTGGGTTCCTATCCAGTAATACCCTTCATTCCCCCGGATCAGAGTGCGTATGTTATTTGAACGGAGAGTGTTTTGATCGTTTGGGTCGTGCTGGAAATGAATAAACTCTCCGGTTTCAGGAATGAAGCGGTTGAGCCCACCTTGAAATGTCCCGATCCACAGAGATCCGTCTGTATCTTTATAGAGAAAATGGATAAAGTCATCACTCAAACTGTTGGGATTTCCCGGATCGTGCCGGTAATGAGTGAATTTCATTTTTTCCGGATCATATTTATTGAGTCCCCCGCCGTATGTGCCGATCCACAGTCCGTGGGGATCTTGTTTCAGCACACTGTATACATTGTTGCTGCTCAAGCTGTTCTTGTTTTCAGGATCATGAGTGAAAGCAAACACAGACCGTTTTTTCCGGTCGAACCGAAGAAGCCCTCCTCCCCGGGTTCCCAGCCAGAAGAGATCTGAATTTTCATCAGAGATGCTTCGGATATTTGTATTGGATATACGGTCTGAAAAATCTTCTGGCTTCAGATGAGTGATAAATTGTTTGGACTGGAGATTGATCCGACTAACGCCGCCGCTTTGAGTACCGATCCATATATCAAAGGACCGGCCGTGGTGCAGGGACATGATCTGATTGCTGCTCAGGCTTTGCTCGTCTCCGGATTGATTGAAATAGCGCTGACATTGATACGTTTGAGTGTTCAAGAGATTGAGCCCGTTGGCAGTGCCAACAAGAAGATGGTCCTCATCATAATATTCAAGTGCACGGATCCTGTTATCACTCAGACTTTGGGGGTTGCCCTCTTCAGAACACAGGAATGTGATGACATTGGTTTTAAGGTCCCATTTATTCAGGCCGGATTCTGTTCCGATCCAGAGACGACCTTTTTTATCCTGATAAAGGGCATTGATTTGATTGTTAGAGAGGCTGTTGGATTCGTCTGGTTGGTGAAAATAACGGCGGAATGTCTGAGATTGGGGATCATAGACATTCAATCCCCTTTGGGTTCCCAGCCACAGCTGTCCATCTTTGGCAGCCAGCAGACAATGGATTTGATTGTGGCTCAAGCTCCTTGGATCATTGTTTTTATGGAGGAATCTTTGGAACATTTCAGTTGCGGGTATAAATCGGGCCAGTCCAACAGAGGTCCCGATCCACAGAGTGTTTGGGGGCATTTCAGTGATATCGTTGACCACATTACTGTTCAGACTCTGAGGGTCTTCAGGGTCGTTTTTGTAAGTGACAAAAATATCCTGTGCTTGGTCCAAGCGGCTCAATCCTCCTCCATTGGTCCCGATCCATAAAATGTCGTTGTTGTCTTGGTAGAGACAACTCAGGGCGGTATATCCAATACTTTCAGGATTATCAGGATCATAATAATAAGGTTTGAACTCATACCCGTCGAATCGGCTCAATCCATCCTGGGTTCCGATCCACATAAATCCTCGGGATCCATGGAGCAAGCTCAGAACTGTATTTTGAGAAAGGCCGTCTTCAATGGTCAGCCGGTGGAATCGGAGTTCGCTCTCTTGTCCGCTGACAGAGACGACCAAGAGGAAGACAGACAACAGCATGGCAAGCCGACAGGTATTGTTCATTTTCAGCAGATTTTAGCTTATCACAAGGGGTGCCGATTTTCAATTTATCTCGGTTATATCAAAACAGTTAATTTTATCTACTTTGTTCTGGAGTTATCATGTATACTGAGTTTGAACATTTGATTTTAGAGAGGTCTTATGATTCTCACAGCAGCTGTCATCATCCTCATCACATTTGTTGCTGCGGTGTTTGGGACCATTTCTGGATTCGGGATTTCCACGCTCATGGTCCCGGTTATTTTGTTTTTTTATCCCCTTCCGGTCACCCTTCTTTTTGTTGCCATCATCCACTTTGCCGGAGATATCTGGAAGATCATTTTTTTCAAGCGCGGCATCCGGTGGAAGCTGATCCTCAGCTTTGGGATTCCGGGAATCATTGCCAGTTATGTAGGAGCTTCCGTGGTCCTCAATGTTTCCCCTGATGTGATGAAGAGGATTTTGGGAGTGTTTTTGCTTTCTTATGTCCTTTTCCTTCTCAGCAAAAAAGAATGGCGAATCCATCCCAGGACAACCACAGGAGTAGTGGGAGGGTCATTGTATGGATTTTCAGCCGGTGTTTTTGGGATTGGTGGAGCTGTCCGGAGTGCCTTTTTGACCGCTTATAACCTACCTAAGGAAGTCTATATTTTTACAGCTGGGTTCATCGCGCTTTTTGTGGATATCACAAGGATAACCAAGTACATTTCCGGCGAGCAGTCTCTCCATTCATTCCTTCTGGTCACCCTTGCTGTGTGTGTTCCTGTCTCATTTTTGGGTGCTTATGTGGCCAAAAAAGTAGTGGACAAAGTCCCCCCAAAAAGATTTCGAATACTGATTGCCCTTTTTATCGGACTCATGGCTTTGAAGCTTCTGGTCATTCCTTGATTGGCCAAAGAGTGTTATGATATAAACAATGGATAGCTTATTAAAGGAGGTTTGTATGCGGAGAATCGGAAAATGTTTTTTGGTGATATGGGCCGTTTTTTTTCTGGTATTGAGTGTCTCATGGACTCAGCAGAAAAAGCCCTTAACTCATGAGGTCTATGATTCATGGAAGTCCATTTATGGATCAGAAATATCCGCAGATGGAAACTGGATTTTATATTTGGAAACACCCCAGGACGGGGATGCTGAAGTGGTGGTGGTCAAGCTGTCCGGAGTCAAAGAACTGCGTCACACCATCGGCTACTCAGGAGAAGGCACGGATTCAGAACGAGCTGCTGATGCTCAGTTCAGTTATGACTCCTCCCATGTGGTGTTTATCATATCTCCCTCTCAGGAAGAAGTGGAAAAAGCAAAAGACAAGAAGGAGAAGAAAAATAAGAAACCCAAAAAAAGATTGGGGATCCTGGATCTATCAAATGGAGAGACCAAGGTCATTGAAAGGGTCAAAAGCTTTAACCTTCCCGAGGAAGCCGGAGGATGGGTGGCATATTTGATGGAAGCCCCTGAAGAAAAGGAAGAACAAAAGGAAAAGGAGAAAGGAGAAGAGAAGGAAGAAGAGCCCCAAGAAGAACAGGAGGAAGAAAAAGAGGACAAAAAGAAAGAATACGGGACTCCCCTGGTGCTGCATTCTCTTGCTGACGGAAGTGAAACCGTTTTGGATTCTGTGTTGAATTACCGGTTCACCAAAGACGCAGAATATCTGATTTATTCAGTCTCTAGTGAAGACAAACCGGAAACTGATGGAGTCTATATCCTCAAAGCAGGGCAGGAAGACAGCATGCCTCTTTTGACCGGAGAAGGAAATTTTAAAAAATGGACTATGGATGAAGAGGAAACTCGCCTGGCTTTCTTGACGGATAGAGATGACTATGATGCTGAGGAACCCACCTTTAATTTATACGGATGGAATGTGGGGGATGACCAAGCCTCTCTCTGGGTCTCACACACATCCACTCCCGGCTTTCCGGAAGGAATGGCGGTCAGTGACAAGTCAGATGTTTCTTTCACCAAAGACGGATGGATGGTGATGTTTGGGATCAAAGAGATTCCGGAGCCCAAGAAAGATGAGGAGAACTCTGAGGAAGAAAAGGCCCAATTTGATCTCTGGCATTGGAATGACCCTCTTCCTCAGCCTCAACAGAAAAAGATGGCAGATGAAGTGAGAAACAACACCTGGGAATCTGTTTATCATCTCAAAAGCAACAAATTCGTGAAATTGGCAGATGAAGACATCCCGGATGTCCGAATCTCTGAAAACGGCAAAATCGCTTTTGGACAGACGATCTGGCCCTATGCCAAACGCATCTCTTATTTTGGTTCGTTTTATGATGTGTATGTAGTGGATCCGCACACCGGCGAGAAGACCCTGGTCAAAGAGGAGCTGTATCACAATGCCCGGCTGTCTCCTGGAGCCAAGTATGTCTACTGGTTTGAGGATAAAGACTGGCACGTCTATGACATTGCCTCTGGCAGGACAAAGAATGTGACCAAAGACATTGAGGTGCCTTTTGACAGGCAGGATTGGGATACACCCAGTCCCCCCTATCCTTATGGTGTGGCTGGTTGGACAGAGGGTGACAGCTCCATCCTGATTTATGACCAGTTTGACATCTGGCAGATCGAGCCGGACAGTACAGAGGTCCGCCTGATCACAGAGGGATTCGGGAGGGAAAACAACTTATCTTTCCGTTATGTTCGCTTGGACCCAGAGGAAGAGACCATTGACGCCAAAGAAAAGCTGTTGTTTCGAGTGACCGATGAAGAGACCATGGCCAGAGGATTTTATTCAGATCGCGTGCAGGGCAAAAAACGGCCTCAAAAATTGATTATGGAAGACAAGTATTTCGGGTATCCTGAAAAAGCTGAGAATTCAGATACTCTCATGCTCAGTCGGATGGCATTTGATGAGTTTCCCGATGTTTGGATCAGTGATATGAGCTTTTCAAACCTTCAGAAAATCACAGACCTTGGCCGTCAGATGGAACCTTATATATGGGGAAAGGCAGAGCTTCGAGATTTTAAAAGTTCAGATGGCATGCCGCTCAAAGGGATCCTTATCAAACCAGATGATTTTGATCCTGATAAAAAGTATCCCCTCATGGTCTATATCTATGAGACCCTCCACAATGGCATCCATTACTTTCGCAATCCTTCCCCTGGCACGTCCATAAACATGCCTTACTATGTGAGCAACGGCTATGTCATTTGGATGCCTGATATCGAGTATCATACCGGGTATCCGGGAAAAGATGCGCTGAAATGTGTGCTCCCTGGAATCCATATGCTGATCAGGGAAGGATACATTGATCCGGATTCGATCGGGATCCAGGGTCACTCATGGGGTGGGTATCAAATTTCTTACATGATCACTCAAACCAACATATTTGCAGCAGCTGAAGGAGGGGCTCCGGTTTCAAACATGGTTTCAGCTTACAACGGAATCCGGTGGGGAAGTGGCATGGTCCGTCAGTTTCAGTATGAACACACACAGAGTCGACTGGGAGGTTCATTGTGGGAATATCCTTTCCGCTACATTGAGAATTCCCCTATTTTTTGGGCAGACAAGATCCAGACTCCCATTATGTTCATGCACAATGACGAGGACGGAGCTGTGCCGTGGTATCAGGGAATCGAGTTCATCATGGCCCTTAGAAGACTTCAAAAAGAAGCTTATATGTTCAACTACAATGGTGAGCCTCACGGTCTTCGGAAAAGGGTTAATCAAAAGGACTGGACCATCCGGATGCAGCAGTTCTTTGATCATTATCTCAAAGACGCTCCCAAGCCGGGCTGGATGAAAAATGGGATCAAAGCCTGGGATAAAGAAAAGGATTGACCAGGCTTTTATGGAGAGATTCTTATGAACCGTTCAGTGCAGAAAATAGGGGCATTTTTTGTTGGGTTCCTGTTTTTAGTAACCTCTCTTCTGTTCCCAGAAGAAGGTCAGGGGATACAAAAAATCGAGAAATCCATACAAGTCCTCCATGAATTGATTGAACTTCCCGAGGAAGGAATTCCTGAAGCTCTTCTGGAAAAAGCATACGGCATCGCTGTTATACCAGGTGTGTTCAAGGCAGCCTATGTTTTGGGAGGACAGTACGGAAAAGGGATTCTTGTGATCCGCGGCAAAGACGGGACTTGGAGCAATCCCTGTTTTATAAAGATCATGGGCGGAAGTTATGGATATCAAATAGGAGTCAGCAGATCAGATGTGATACTGGTTTTTAAGAGCAGAGAAAGCATTGAGGGGATCACCGAAGGCAAATTCACTTTAGGAGCAGACGCCGGAATATCCGCAGGGCCGGTGGGCAGAAGAGCGGAAGGAAGCACTGATTTCAAATTTGAGGCAGAGATCTATTCCTATTCCAAAAGCAAAGGGATTTTTGCTGGAGTTTCTGTTCAGGGCTCTTCCATTCAGATCGATTATGAAGCCAACGCTGATTTCTATGGAACCTATAAATATTCCCCCCTGGATATTTTGGAGAAAAAACACATCCCTGCTCCAGCTATCGCTGGAAAATTGAAAGCAGTCCTGTCCAGTTACACCCGGACTTCTATATGGATTTAAGACTTCTGTGCTTAGTTTGATTGTTTATGGCCGGATTTGAGTCTTTGGTATTCTTTTTTCATTTGATCCAGGTCTTGGGCGAGCTCAAAAAATCCGTGCCAGTGGGCGTAGTCCTGGCCCATCATAGCTGTCCCCATCCTTGCTCTGCGGCCCTCATGGTGCCACAGGTGATAGAAAATCAACTCGATTTCATCGTCCCATGGATTGTCCTTTGTGATGAGATTGAGTTCATAAAGCTCGTCTATCATGGTTTTAGCAGGCTTGTAGTATTTTTCATTATAAGTTTGGATGGCAAGGTCGTACTGGTTGTAGAATCCATTGACCCATGAAGGGCTGTGGCAGCTCAAACAGACTTTTTTCATCATCAATCGGTTTTTTTCCCAATCAGCAGTGCGCACACTGAGAGGCCGTTCAGCCTGCCAGGAAAGACGCAGAGAAATGTTATGGGAGGTGGAAAGGTCGCTGATTCCAGACATATGACAGACAGCGCAGGTGGGAGCGGAATAATCTCCGGGTTCCCAGGCATCTGGGGCGCTGTCCCAGGTCCAGCTGTCTCCCTCAGCACGAGTTCGCTTGCCGTGTTTGGATTCCTCCCAGATTTCGATTTGGGGATGATCAGGACCCATATGGCAGGCTCCGCAGGTGTCTCCTTTTCTGGCTTCCACTATGCTGAAAAGATGACGGGTGTGACAGGAGGTGCAGTTTCCCGAAGAACCGTCAGGATTGACTCTGCCGATTCCTTCCTGGGGATAGTGATCTCCTCCAGGACGTCCCTTGTCAAATTCAATGATTCCGCCGTGGCATTGGACACATCCTGTGGCTTCGGGTGCTGTAGAACCTTTGCCCTCCCAGTCTATGGACATGCTTTTCAGTTTCTTGATGGAATCATATCCAATGGCATGGTCACTGGCCGCAAACTGTTCTGCCTCAACAGGATGACAGCGTGAGCAGTCCTTTGGAGTGGGTACAGAGGTGATGTGGACTTTTGTGCGGCGAAGGCCTTGGCACTGAAAGGAGTCTGTTTCATTCTTATCTGCTTGATGGCAGTCTAAACAGGTCACATTAGAGCGGCCATGGAGGCTGTTCTTCCAGTCAAGCACAATGAGCGGGTTTTGGTCTTGATGGCATGTGATGCAGTCTTTGCTGATTTGGCTGATTCCGCGGTTGACTTCAATGACTTTTTGGTTGAGGGATCCCATGGTCTCTTGTTTTGAACTCAATGTCCAACCCATAATACCGAGGGATATGGACAAGATGACTATGAGCACATAATGAATTTGTTTCATAGCTCCTCCTCATTGAAACAAGGAATTTTTTCTATTTATTCATAAGATTTTTTAATGTGTTTGTCTGTGAACAGAATGGGGGTGTTGTAGTGAACCATTTTCTCATGACAGTCCCAGCACTTTTTTTGGATTGTGCTGTTCTGCCATTCACGGTGGGCAAGGAAACCTCCACGATTGATACTGGGAGGAGTGAGGTCTTGATGGCATGTGATGCAGGCGTCTTCAAAAAGGTAATTCTGTTTGGTGTGGGTTTTTTCTTCCCAACTGATTTTTGAAGGATCTCCAAGATAATGAACCACCACATCTCGAAGCCCGGAATAGGCTTTGTAGGAATAGCGGGAAAGACCAGAAGCTGGCAGGTGACAGTCCACACAGTCTGCCACCACCCCATAGGGATTGACG
The DNA here is from genome assembly GCA_014727835.1 of Candidatus Aminicenantota bacterium. Lineage (GTDB taxonomy): Bacteria > Acidobacteriota > Aminicenantia > Aminicenantales > Aminicenantaceae > WJMT01. Next base: position 23,056 of record WJMT01000102.1, read on the forward strand.
GAATGGCTTGACATTTCCCAAGTCTTCACCCGCACCTGCATTTCATGGCATCTCCCACAGAATGTGTTGGTCCCGGTGAGATTAAAGCTGAGATGAGTGAAGCCGATAAAGAACAGAGTCACAAATATCCCCACTAGAAACGTGACCACATACTTCCATTTTTTGATGAGCCAGCGAAAAAAGCGCATCATTTTGTTTTATCCGAAGTTGCTGACATTAGTATAGTGAAACGGGAGGGATAGTCAACAATTAATATCGTCGGAGGGCCTGATGCTTGCATTACAGCAGTTGAATTGATAAAGTGAATGTCTAATCATTCCTTTTAAATAGGAGGAGTTTTATGAAACCCAGAGGCCCTTTAATGATAGAACACCGTCTTATAGAGAAAATGATATCTTTGATCGAAAATGAGATCTCCAAAATTGCAGATACTGGAAAAACATACCCTGATTTCATTGATACGGCTGTGGATTTCATCCGCACCTATGCTGACCGCACTCACCACGGCAAAGAGGAAGACATCTTGTTTCGCGAATGTAAAAAAAAGACCATGTCCCCACAAGACACCCAGGTTATGAATGAACTCATTGATGAGCATAAATTCGGAAGAAAAGTGGTGGGTGAACTGGTGAAAGCCAGACAAGAATACGTTAAAGAGGGCCGCAGCCTGGAAACCATTGCAGACAAACTCCAGACTTTGGTTGATTTTTATCCCAAACACATCAAAAAAGAGGATGATGTGTTTTTTCCTCATTCTGAAAAGTACTTCTCAGCAGATGAACAGCAGCTCCTGCTCCAAGAGTTTTGGGAGTTTGACAAAAACATGATCCATGAGAAGTACAAAGCAGTGGTTGAACAGCTTAAAAACAAGTGATTTATAAAAAGCTGGCCCGTCATCTGGATGACCTTCCAGGGGGATTTCCGGAAACCAAAAGCGGAGTGGAACTTCGCATTCTGCGCCGGATGTTCACTCCGGAGCAAGCCCGGCTTGCACTCAAACTCACTTTAATCCCAGAGCAAACTGACGTGATCGCAAAGCGGGCCAAAATCCCTGTCAAAAAGGCATCGGATCTGCTTGAACAGATGGCTAAAAAAGGCCTCATCTACCGTTTGAAAAGGAAAGGCCAGCCGGCTCGCTTTATGGCGGTTCAGTTTGTCATCGGGATCTGGGAGCTTCATGTCAATGACCTGGACCCGGATCTGATCCGGGATTTCAATGAATACGCACCAACCTTATTCGATTTTGATGAGTGGAAGAAGGCGCCCCAGCTGAGAACCATTCCGGTTGAACAGAGTATCAGGGCAGATTTGGAGGTCCTCCCCTATGAGGATGCAGCGAAGCTGATCCAAAGCCGGTCCAAATTTTTGGAAGCTCCCTGTATCTGCAGAAAAGAACGCCGTATTATGGGGGAAGGATGCGGCAAAACAGAGGGGAACTGTTTGATTATGGGAGTGGGAGTGGAGATATACAAGAATGTGGGGATTGGAAAAGAGATCAGTCAAAAGCAAGCCCTGGAGCTGATCAAAAAAGCAGATAAAGAAGGATTGGTTCTTCAGGCCAGTTTTTCGAAAAAGATCGCCAATATATGCTGCTGCTGCGGCTGCTGCTGTCAGGTTCTCAAAAGTTTTAAAAAGCATGCCATGCCTTCCAGTCTGGTAGCATCAGCTTTTGTTGCTCAGTGGGATCCGGATGCGTGCACAGGCTGCGGAGAGTGTGTGGATCGTTGCCAGATGGATGCAATCCGAATGGATGATGGTATAGCTGTATTGGATGCCGACAAATGCATTGGCTGCGGCTTGTGTGTTTCTTCCTGCTCCAGCCAGGCTCTCTTTTTAAAAAGAAAGCCCGGCCCTGAGAGTCCCAAAATTCCGGAAAAATTGACCCATGCGGCGGTCAAAAGACTTCGAGTGAGAGGGAAACTCGGACGGGGAAAAGTCAGTTCGCTGCTTTTGCGCTCCCAGAAAGCCCGGCCCTTTTCAAAGGGGAAAAGGGCCTAAGCAAGGACTCACTTCTTTTCTTTTTTGCTTAAAACAGCAGCCCATCCTCCACCCGAAGCCATTTTTATATGGAGAGGGCTTTCTGCACTCACTTCTTTCTTGGTCTTTTTGTAATCCTCAGCATGTCTGTGCGCGTTGATGCCGTCTTCCATGATTTCAGCGCTGTAAGTCCCTTGGTCCAAGAAAGAAAGATCCAGTTCAAATTCACGTGGGGTCCAGTTGGTAAGAGCCCCAAGATACCACGTCTCTCCCCTTCTTCTTGCCAAAACAATATATTCGGAGACTTCAGCTTTAAGCACAATGGTCTCATCCCAAACCACAGGAATATTGGAAATGAATCGAGTGCATTCTGTTTCTTGGTCATAATTCGAAGGGGTGTCACAGAGCATCTGAAGGGGGCTCTCATAGACAATATACAGGGCGATCTGATGGCACCGGGTCCCCTGACTCATGGGCCTGGTGTAACGGACCGCGAAATTCAATTTTTGGGCGTTGATCATGGCCCCGGGTGTGTAGTCCATAGGCCCAGCCACCATCCTGATAAAGGGAAGTGTGAGATCATGTTTGGGCGTGATATCCCGGCTCCACTTGCAGTTTTCAAGTCCTTTCACCCCTTCATAAGTCAGCACATTGGGGTAAGCTCTGCGCAGGCCTGCTGGTTTGAAAGCGCCATGGAAATCAACCACTAATTTGTGCTTGGCTGCTATTTCAGCGGTTCGCTGATAAAAATTGACCATGTATTGGTCTGCTCTCTGCATGAAATCCACTTTCACTCCTTCAGCCCCCCACTGGGCATAAGTGGCCAGTGTGTTGTCCATGTCCCTGTCCAAAGGTTTCCACAAAAGCCAGAGGATGATGCCGACGTTTTTGTCTCGGCCGTAGGATATGAGCTCTTTGACATTGATTTCAGGATTGGGCTCTTTGACATTTGTGGTGGTTTTGGACCATCCTTCATCCAGGATGATGTATTCCAGTCCGTATTCAGAAGCGAAATCAATGTAATATTTGTAGGTCTCTGTGTTGATTCCTGACACAAAGTCCACTCCGTAGATATTGAGTGCATTCCACCAGTCCCATGCCACTTTCCCCGGCCGGATCCATTCGGGATTCGATATTTTCAAAGGGCTGGCCAACTGAAAAACAAGGCTGCTTTCCACCAGTGTTTTGGGTTTATCAGTGATCAAAAACACTCTCCATGGAAAGTCACGTGTCCCTTTTGTTTTGGCAATGTAGCCTGCTTGTTGGGTGATGACTTCGTAGCGGTCAGGGCTTCTCTCTGCTGGTTTTGTTTCCAAAACGACTTGAGGGAAGAGTCCCTTGAGTGCATTTTTTTGTGTGCCGGAAAGAAACAGACAGGGATAGTCATACAGATCTGACTCGGTCACCAGTAAATAATGAGAATCCTTGGTTTGGAGGAGAACTGGAAGGGAACAAAATGTATTTTCAGGGATTTCAGACAGATTTTTCTCCAGATATTTGCGTTCATAATGCGAGATGAGGCTTTCCTCTTCAGGAAAATAGGATTTAATGTCTTCTGGAAGATGGATTTGAAATTCTTCATTCTTGACAGTGATTTCTTGTGGATATCGTGTGGAAAACCGGTAGGCCACGCCGTCATTATGAGCCCTGAAAGTGAGAGAATAATCCTGTTCAAAGTCCAGTTTGATGGCATTGCATTCATCTATGATTAGGGATGATTTGTTGGGAACAACCGGCCTGATTTCATTCTGGACTTTATCCCTATGGATTTTTTTCATGACCGGTTCTTTACCCAGGAATCTGTCCCCTTCAAGAACCAGTGAAACCGGACTTTTATGGATCAATAGCTTGTTTTTATAATCCACAGACCATTTGATCTGCTGGTCTAAATAAATACGGATTTCAATTTGGCTGTCAGGAGAAGACAGTTGATATTCTTTAGAGGATGCATTTAAGGGAAAGATAATGATGAGAACGGAAAGAGCCAAAACAGTGGAAAATTTCATTGAAAGCCTCCGGTCTTTGTTTTCTCAACCTGGATTATATCAAAAAATCGGCTAAAAAAAACAAGGATTATTAGTCATGTAGAAACACCAATGGTTGGCTTGTCTGGATCATTGAAATCATACCATTCCCTATGTAGACTTTTTTTCTCTATCCATATATGATTAAAAATCATGGGAGGAAAGTGATGACATTAAAGAAAACATTTGCTGTTTTCGTCGCATTGACAATCTGTACAGGGGTCTTGATTGCACAACAAACAGACCAAACACTGCGGCTTGAGATTGGGAATCCATTGTATAAAAACAAAACGATGATGATAGAATCCGGGAAGATATATTCTGCCCGAAAAGGAAAAGCAGTGACCTTTGATGAAATGATCGAGGAGATGGCCAACGCCCGGTTTGTTTATGTGGGAGAGACTCACAACAGCCTGCCCATGCACGACACTCAGTTTCAAATTGCAGAAGCTCTGTATATGCAGGATAGAAACTTCAGCATGGGGCTGGAGATGTTTGATGTCAATTGGCAGGAGAAACTCAACCAATGGAGTCATGGACTTCTGTCTCGTGATGAATTCATAGACCAGGCCAAATGGTATGAAAACTGGAATTTCAACTTCAATTTTTACCAGAAAATTTTTGAGCTGGCAAAAAAATACCATATTCCTTTATATGCACTGAATGCTCCCAGAGAAATCATTCGTAAAATAAGGATGAGAGGATGGGATGCCCTCAGTGATAAAGAGAAAACCATAGTCCCCAAACCTGACCTTTCCAACAAAGATCACCGATTTCTTATGGAGACCATATTTGGCGGGGCAGAGATGCCGGAGGCCATGAAAGGCCGTCAGCAAATCATGTTTGAAGGGCTGTACAGAGCCCAGTCTGCATGGGATGAAGTGATGGCTTACAACACAGTCCAAGCAGCCCGGATTGAAAAAAGCAGGGTCCTGGTCCTGGCTGGTTCAGGTCATCTTCTGTACAACCTGGGGATCAACCGCCGGGTCAAGGAAAGGATATCTGCTCCATTGAAAACAGTCATCTGTATTGAAGTCCCAAAAGGAGAGCAAAGGATTCAAGTCTCCAGAAGTCTTGCGGATTTTATCTGGGGTCTTCCTTTTGAAGAAAAACCGGCTTTCCCCTCTTTTGGTATTGCTCTCAAGAAAGTTGAAGGTCTGGCCAATCCAGTGATCGAGCGGGATCCCATTTCAGGTGTTGCCCAAGGGCAGGACTTTAAGAAAGGGGATGTTATTCTCTATATTGACGGAAAACAATTTGCTTCCATCAACGACCTCAGAACGTATCTTTCTCGATTCAATTGGGGAGATGAGGTTTGTTTCAGAATGCTTCGGGGGGGAGTTGAGATCGAGACCACTTTGACCCTGGAACAGACAAATGTTCGATAGCCCCTGTATCCATCAGGGCTTTCTTGAATTAATTTGGTTAAATAGATAGAATAAACGGATGAAATTAGAGGAATACGGGAAAATTGATGGATAGACATAAAGATTTTTATCAAATTGAAAAAAACATCCAAAAACACAAACAAGAGATTGACCGCCTGGAGGAACAAGAACAGGTTGACAAAGAAAGAGTGGGGCAGCTCAGGGAAGCGATCGCAAAGGAGTGGGAAAAAATCAAACCCGGACTTCTTCCTATCCACTATGTACAGATCGCGCGTCATCCGGACAGACCCTATAGTCTGGATTATATTGAAGCCCTGACAGACGATTTTTTGGAATTTCACGGGGACAGACGATCAGGTGATGATCCGGCTATTGTGGCTGGTTTTGGATGTTATCGCGGGAAGACAGTTGCTGTCATCGGCCATCAAAAAGGACGGAAGACCAGAGAGAGAATCGCAAGAAATTTTGGCCAGCCCAATCCTGAAGGATTCCGTAAAGCCCTGAGAATCATGAAGCTGGCTGAAAAATTTGGGTGTCCTGTTATCACTCTTATTGACACACCAGGGGCTTATCCGGGCCTGGAAGCAGAAGAAAGAGGGCAGGCTGAAGCCATTGCGTTCAACTTAAAAGAGATTTCAAAACTGAAGGTCCCCATAATCAATGTGGTGATCGGAGAAGGAGGAAGCGGAGGAGCTTTGGGGATTGGAGTGGGAGATGTGCTTTTGATGCTCGAGAATTCCTTTTACTCCGTCATATCACCGGAAGGATGTGCAGCCATTCTCTGGAAAGATCAGAGCGCGGTGCAGCAGGCCGCTGAAAATCTTAGGTTTTTGGCAGATGACCTCATGGAGTTTGGGGTGGCAGATAAAGTCATAAAGGAGCCGCCTGGAGGGGCGCATGTTGACAGGATGAGCGCATTCAGATACGTGGATATGGAATTGGGAAAAAAGCTTGAGAAGTTTGAAAAAATGTCTGTCGAGGAACGCCTTAATAAAAGATATGACAAATACCGAAAGATCGGCGTGTTTGGTGAAGAAGAATGACTGCCCGCAGTCCCAAAGACCTCTCTTCCATTAAAGGAACCCAGGATATCCTGCCAAAAATAGTGTGGAAATGGCAGAAGGCCGAAGAGACCGCAAAGAAAATATTCGAACTCTATGGATATAAAGAAATCCGGACACCTGTTTTTGAGGCCACGGAACTGTTTGAAAAAGGGACCGGGGAGACCTCTGATATTGTGATCAAAGAGATGTACACCTTCACAGATAAAGCAGGGCGGTCTCTGACATTAAGACCTGAATACACTCCCTCTGTAGTCCGGTCCATTGTCGAAAACAGGCTGTATCTCAGACCTGAACTGATGAGGTATTATTTCATCGGTCCCATGTTTCGCTATGATAAACCCCAGAAAGGAAGGTACCGGCAGTTTCATCAAGCAGACATTGAAGTGTTTGGAGAGAAGGACCCGGAAGTGGACGCAGAGATTGTGGAGATGGCCCGCACACTGCTTTCCAAGCTGGGGATTCAGGACATAGACATTCTGGTAAACTCTGTAGGATGTCAAAAATGCCGTCCTTCTTATCATAAAAAACTGAAGCAAGCTGCCAAGACACATAGAGAACATCTTTGTGAGGACTGTCAGAGAAAAATCAACACCAATCCTCTCCGTATTTTTGACTGCAAAAAAGATGAGTGCCGTTCTGCAGCAGCTGAATTCCCAAAGATCACAGAGTTTTTGTGTCCTGAGTGCAAAAATCATTTTGACCGATTCTGCGAGCTGCTTGATTTTTACAGGATCCCATATCAGGTTGAGCCGAAATTAGTCCGGGGACTGGATTACTACACAAAGACCACATTTGAAGTCATCTCTTCAAAACTGGGTGCTCAGGATGCAATTTTAGGAGGGGGCCGATATGATGACATGATGAAGGATTTTGGAGGCCCTGATATCTGCGGTATTGGATTTGCCATGGGCATGGAAAGGCTTGTTTCTGTTATGCCAGACAAGAAAGATTCGGAGAAGTTTCTGTATATAGTGCACATGGGAGAGAAGTCCAAAAAAGTGGCACTGGAGCTGGCAAAGTATTTTCGGGACAACGGAGTGGAATGTGTGCTGGAGTATAAAGAAAGAAAACTGAGAAAGCAAATGAGCCGGGCAGATAAGCTGAATGCGGCCTGGAGTTTGGTGGTAGGAGAGGAAGAGATCAAAAAAAAGAAATACCAGCTTAAAGATATGAAGACCGGAAACCAGATAGAAGTCACAAAACAAGAGGCACTGAAAAGGATGACTTCATAGAGCAAGGACATCATTTTCCATTGTACAGGAGAGAGAATGGAATCCAATAAAACATTCAAAGACCGACGGACCCACTATTGCGGAGAGCTTCGCAGAAAGCATATCGGTGAAAAAGTCGTTTTGTTCGGATGGGTGAATAAGGTCAGGGATATCGGAAGCCTGGTTTTTATCGATTTGAGGGACAGGGAAGGCCTTGTTCAGGTGGTGGTATCCAAAGAGCAGAAACAACTCATCAAACAAGCCAAACAAATCCGAATGGAGAATGTGCTGGGAGTCAAAGGTGTGGTTCAATCGAGAAAAGAGGACATGAAAAATCCGGGACTGTCAACAGGAGACATCGAAGTCCAGGCTGATGAGATGACACTTTTCAGTGAGAGCGCGACACCTCCTTTTGTCATCTCTGATGACGTGAAAGCCACTGAAGAGATGCGCCTCAAATACAGATATCTGGACCTGAGAAAGCCTTCAATGCAGAAAAACATCAAGCTCCGTCACAAAGCAGCGCTCAAGGTCCGAAATTTCCTAGACCAAAAGGGCTTTTTTGAAATCGAAACACCCTTTTTAACCAAATCCACGCCTGAAGGGGCCAGGGATTATTTGGTGGCCAGCCGGGAGTACAAGGGCCGATTTTTTGCCCTTCCCCAGTCTCCACAGATTTTCAAACAGATCTTCATGATCTCCGGATTTGACCGGTATTTTCAAGTCGTCAGATGCTTTAGAGATGAAGACCTTCGAGCAGACCGGCAGCCTGAATTCACCCAGATCGATATGGAAATGAGTTTTGCTGAGCAGGAGGATGTGCTCTCCATCACAGAAGAGATGATGGTCTCCCTATTTGAACTCATTGGAATCAAGCCAAAGCGTCCGTTTCCCCGGCTGACTTACAAGGAGAGCATGGAAAAATACGGAACGGACCGGCCGGACCTGAGAAACGAAATGGAGATCAAAGACCTGACAGATACGGGATCAAAGATCGATTCAAATATCATCAAAGCCGCTCTTGAGGCAGGAGGAGAACTCAAAGGACTGGTGGTCCCAAACAAAGGAGATCTGTCCCGGAGCCAGTTGGATAAAGCCGGTGAAAAAGCACGGAAAGCAGGGGCCAAAGGGATCATCTGGATCAAAAAAGAAGACCGATTCAAGTCCCCCTTAAAACTCAAACTGGAAGATTTCGCTCACTTGTGGAAAGAATCAGGGGCCCAGCAAAAGGATTTGCTTCTCCTGATTGCGGATAAAAGCGAGACAGCCCTTCGGATTCTGGGAGAGCTGAGGATGGATTTTTATGATTCAAAGAAATCTGAAAACAGAGACATTGAATTTGTCTGGGTCACTGATTTTCCGCTTTTTGAATGGAGTGAGGATGAGAATAAACTGGTCTCTATGCACCATCCTTTCACTTCTCCGAGAAAAGAAGATTTATCGAGGTTGGAAAAGGAACCCTTAAAGGTCAGGTCAAATGCCTATGATTTGGTGGTCAACGGAGTGGAATTGGGAGGAGGTTCCATCCGGATACAGGATATGGAGACGCAGAAAAGGATTTTTAAAGTGCTTGATCTGGGCCAAGAAGAGATGAAGAAGAAATTCGGGTTTTTTTTAGAGGCATTGACCTATGGAACACCGCCCCACGGAGGGATCGCTCTGGGATTTGACCGGACAGTGATGATTTTAGCCGGAGAACAATCCATTCGGGATGTGATTCCTTTTCCCAAGACCACTAGCTCACTCTGCCTTATGACCGAGTCTCCTTCTGAAGTGGATTCTAAAAGAATTGACGAACTGGGGATTAAAATCATAGATAAATATAAAGGGAGGAATCATGATGAAAAATAAAAATCTATCCACCAATCATTATCAAAAAGCTTTGCAATCCGGTCGACCGCCTAATATCCGAAAACTCTTTCCCCATTCCAAGGCTCTGATCGTGAGCGGTAAATTCATTGACAGAGCCGTGCTCAAAAAGAGGAAGGCCATCTGCATGGCGGCCAATGGACGGAATCATTTTGTCATTCGTGGGGCTTTGCGGGCAGCCCAGAAAGCGAATTCCGTTATCATCATCGAGATTGCCAAATCTGAGGGCGGGGCAGACGCTTACTGTGCCGTCAATTACTGGAACATCGCCCGCCAGGTGGATGCCTTGTGCAATGAGATGAACATCACTGTACCGGTGGCCATTCATGCAGACCATTACACCATCAAAAAGAAAGAGGATATTGAACCGGCCCGCACAGAGATCCCCACTCTGTTTGAAGCCGGGATGACCTCCATTGCCATTGATGCATCTCACCTTGCAGAAGATGAAAACCTGTTGGCTAACCTGGAACTCACCCCCTTAATCCCTGACTGGGCTGCACTGGAGACAGAAGTGGGTGAGATCAAAGGAAAAGAGGGCCTGTCTACAGAGGAAGAAGCTCTCTTCCAGATCCAGGGGCTCAATGCCCACGGGATTTTCCCGGATTGGATCGCTCTCAATAACGGCACCACCCACGGGATCGAAAAAAGCGACAAAGGGATCCAGGTCGGGCTGACGTCCCGAATCCACAAGGCTGTTGAAAAATATCAGGTTTCTGGAGCCCAGCACGGGACTTCAGGAAACAGTTCTGAGAGACTGAGAAATATCGCCCAGAAAACCCGGACCACCAAAGCCAATGTGGCCACTGCGCTTCAGATGATATCCTGGGGCATTGAAGTGAATGACTACGGGAATGCCAGCCAGGATGAAGAGGGAAATTTCATTAAAGTCAAGGGACAAGGCGTTACAGAAGAGATGTGGGAGAAGATGAAAGCCTATGCTGATGAGAAAGGACTCAAAGGAGGAAATTACAAAAAGCTGAACCGCCCCTTTGAGAACAAGCTTTTGGGACAGCCAAGAGAGATCAGAGAGCGGATGATACAAGGTGTGGAGGTTTTTGTCTACAACATGCTGGTGAACGTGTTCAACGCCCAAGACACAGCGCCCATTGCCTTGGACATGATATTGGAAGCCGGATCATTCGACCCGGGGCCAAAGGTCGGGAAAATGGAAGACCCTCAGGAATGGACTCCTGAAAAAATCAGAGAAAAAGCCAAAGCATTTCCCAGAAGGAAGAGTTAAACAGCATCCTTTCTCTCTTCTTCCGCACTTTATGTTGACTTGGTCTTTTTTATGTATGACTGTTTACCATTGACAGCCATTCTATGAGTGAGATATGTTTTCTAGGTCCCTCAGCTTAAATTCCGGGGACCTGAAAGTGCTCAAAGGAGAACTCTCTGTTCTCGGCTTTGCGTTTTCCGAGGAGGGGAACACAAAAGTTGGATCAGGTCCAGATATGACCATCATTATCGATGTTATCGAGAAGAGACAAGGGAAAATAACTGGGATCAAAATGAGCTGCTGCCTTAACCAGCATGAAGAAAAAACTTTTGTGTTTGGCAAAAAATCCCGTCTGGTTCTGCACGCGGACAACACCGCCACCTGGACGTTTGAATAAGATCTTTTTTGTTTTCTCTATCATAACTTAATAGTCTTAGATAAAAGGGATGATATTCATTGGGTGATTGATTTGATTAAGGTTCCTCAAAGCGGGACACAATGGTCCTGTTTTGATGGTTGAGGATGTCTTTTCCTTCCGGAGAATACAAAAAATCGATCCTGTTTTTGTAAAACTCCGCGATCTTGCGCCGCACCATCTTTAAAGTGGAGTTGAGCATTTGGTTTTCTTCTGTAAACGGCTCTCCCAGAACAGCCACTGCAGAGGGCAGCCATCTCTGGGGGAACATGCCTTCATGTTCACCGCCAGTGGTGAAAGCATTGATCTGTTCCTGGATCAGGTTCAGGACCGCTTGCTGTCCTTGTTCAGTTTTGGAGGACAAGTTTTGCTTGTTCAGCCAATTGAGTAAAGCTGGCTTATTGGGAACAATAAGGGCGACTGTGTAAGCACATTGGTTGTTGTAGAGCATCATCTGGTCAATGAATTCGGAGTTGTCTGTGATGGCTTCCTCGATTCCTTCAGGGCTGTATTTTTCCGCATCGTTTCCGATCAATAGGCTCTTTTTTCGTCCCAAAACATACAGGAAGCCGTCTTCATCCATGTAGCCCAAATCTCCGGTGTGAAGCCATCCGTCTTTTAGGACCTCTTGGGTGGCTTTTTCGTTTTTCCAGTAGCCGGCCATCACGTTTTCCCCTTTGACCGTGATCTCTCCCTTTTCTCCTGTGACAACCGGGCTATCACTGTCGTCTCTGATTTCCAATTCAAGATTTTCAGCCACTCTACCTGAAGAACCGAGTTTGTGTGATTCCGGGCAGTTGGATGAGATCACTGGTGCGGCTTCTGTGAGGCCGTAACCCTGGAACATAGGAATCCCTATAGCATAGAAGAATTTTTGGAGTTCGATATCAAGCAAAGCTCCGCCCCCCACAAAAAATTCCAGTCTCCCTCCAAAGTTCTGCTGGATTTTTTCAAAAATGAGTTTGGAAAAGAGCAAAAGCAGAGGCTTTTTAACCTTTCGTTTGATTCCTTTGCCTCTGTTCCATCCTTTGGCGTTGTAGTCATAAGCTGTTTTCAATGCTTTGCGGAAAAGGGCTTCAGTCTTAGCACCTTTTTTCTTTATGGCGTTTTCAATATTGCGGCGGAAATTTTTAGCCAAAGCCGGTACACTCAGCATGATGGTGGGCCGGAGTTCTTGGATGTTTTTTGGAATGTTCTTGAGGGTTTCCAAGGCACTTTTCCCCATCTCCACAGAAGCCATGCTGGCGCCGTTTTTCATCATGGTGTAAATGCCGCAGGTATGAGCAAAGGCATGGTCCCACGGCAGGATGAGCAGTGTGACATACCAATCCGGACAAGGAACCAGGGAATTCGATTGCTCGATATTGGAGGTGTAGTTTCTATGAGTCAGGAGGATTCCTTTGGGATCTGCAGTGGTCCCCGAGGTGTAGCAGATATTGGCATAATCGGTTTCCTTTATGCTCTGCCATAGAGATTCAAAACCGGTTCTCCGGGATTCCAGATATTTTTTCCCCAGAGAGATCACCTCATCTTTATAAATTTCTTCAGGTTCCCAGTGGTCCATCTGGTCAAGAACAATGATTTTTTCAAGGTCAGGGAGGTCTTTTTTGATATCCCGGATTTTTTTAGCTTGAGACTCTGAAACGGTGACCATTTTGCATCCGGAATGAGCCAGTCTGAATTTGAGGTCTGCCAGGGCATTGATTTTTACAGAAATGGGGACATTGACGGCTCCTGCAAACAGGATCCCCAGTTCACTCATCACCCAGTCGTTTCTCCCCTCTGAGATCAGAGCCACGCGGTCTCCTTTGTTCAATCCCAGACTGATCAAACCTGCAGAAAAATCATCCACCTGATTTTTCATCTCTGAATAGGTGGTGCCTTTATAGTGGTCCCCTTTTTTTTCCCACAGAAAGACGTTGGCTCCGAACTTCTGAACGCTGTTTCTAAACAGTCCCGGGAGTGTTCTCTGTTCCAATTCGAGTGTCATTTCAATTTGCTGAGTTTATGACTCGGAGGCGCGCTCCAGTTTCTTCATCACAGAGAAAATGAGGGTAGCTGAGATCAGACACATCACGATCAACAACAGGAAAAACTGCCAAACTTCCCATCTGTCCCAGAAGTATCCGATGAATCCAGCCAAAGCATTTCCTATGGCTGTGGCAGCCAGCCAACCGCCCTGCATCGTGCCTTTGTATTTGGGGGGGCTGACTTTGGAAACAAAAGAGATCCCCATAGGGGAAAGACAGAGTTCCGCGATGGTGACCGAAAAATAGGTGGCGATCAACCAGTAAGGAGAAATGAGCATGGGAGAAACACTTCCCTGCAGTTCAGCTGGTGCAGGCAGATTTCGAGAAGCCACCAGCATGATGCCGAATGAGAATGCGGTAAGGATCATCCCAATCCCGATTTTTTTAGGGGTGCTGGGTTCTTTCCCCCTTTTTTGGAGGAAACTGAAAAAACCGATCACAACCGGGGTCAGAAACACAATAAAGATAGGATTGAAATGCTGGAACAGCTGAGGGCTGATAGACATGGTCGGATCAAACCCATTGACTACAAAATAAGTCAACAAGCCTCCTCCGACTAGAAGCGCAAAACCGATACCTTTGGTTGACAGCTTGCTTTTTTTCCGAATCAGAAGGACCAGCCCGATGATAGCAGCAAGAAAGGGCAGAAACGATCCGAGGTTAAAAAAGGTGTATGTAACGTTGCTGACCTCGCTGACTGTGTAGTCTCTGGCAAACATACTGAGGGTGAAGCCGTTCTGGTGAAAGCTCATCCAGAAGAAAATGACCACGAAGAACACAAAGAAAAGGGCAAACAGACGGTCTCTTGTCTGCTGTTTGGTCAATATGATCATCTTGTCTTTGTGCTCCACAGAAGCCTCTTTTTGTTTTTCGGTCAAATCAGCATGTTTGTAGTATTTTTTAAATCCGACAAAGATCAAAAAAGACGCCACAATACTCAGTGCTGTGATGGCAAAAGCCGCATTGTAAGATTTGCTCAGAGTTTCAATATACATTTGCGAAAAGGAAGTCAGGTCTGTAAAGCTGCTTCCCAGTTGAGCTTTGGCCAGAGAAATGAGCTCTGATGTATCTGTGAGGGCTCCGTCAAGAAACTGATGGGCCAGAGCAGGTATCCGTGCATTATAAGTGAGACCTGAATTCTCCAAAATCAAATTACTGATTCCAGTGGCAGCATGAGGAGCAAAAAAAGCGCCCACATTGATGCCCATATAGAAGATGTTAAAGGCAAAGTCACGGTTTTTCTCGTATTTGGGATCATCATAGAGATTACCCACCAGAGCTTGGAGGTTTCCTTTAAAAAATCCGGTCCCCATGCAAATGATACCAAGGGCAACAAAAAGAACCACCTGACCGAATCCGGGCAGAGCCATGAGCCCATAACCCAGGAACATTAAAACCGTTCCCAGCGTGATGGTCTTTCCGTATCCGATGACCCGGTCAGCCAGCCAGCCGCCTAATAAGGGGAAGAAATAGATGCCGAACAGAAATGTCCCGTAGACAGCTCCTGCTTGAGTGGCTGTATAACCAAATTTTGCCTGAATATAATAAACGAAAATGGCCAACATGGTGTAGAAACCAAACCGTTCCCCCATGTTGGTGAAAAAGGCAACAAACAGACCTTTAGGATGATCTTTTAACACGGTTCCTCCTTTTCTTGCCAGTTTTTCTGGTCATTTTTCTTATTTGCTATTTTTTGAGCGACTTTAATGACCATATTACATTTATAAAATGCATTCCGTCAATTAAAAATTTAGGACAACAGGTTTCTAACCTGGATTGACCAAAATATCACGGTATTTTTTATGTTTCCTTACATACATGGCCACATAAGAACAACTGGGGATCACAGAAAAATTGTTTTCCCGGGCATAGTCCAGTGCGGTTTGAGTGAGTTTGTCGGCGATGCCTTTATTGCGGAATTCCGGAGGCACATACACATGAGCATAGTCCAATATTCTTGGTTCTGGTTTTTCATAGGAAAGATAACCGATTTTTTTGTCCAGCCTCACGGCAAACCGCCTTGCCGTACGTTCATGACGCACAATCATTGACTGGAGATCAAAATGCATCATTTTAGAGTCACGATTCATGTTTTTTGATGTCCTTTTTGGTGAGATTGATGAGTTTTGTGACTTTTATATTCCGAGGGCAGACCTGAGTGCAGTTGAAATAATTTTGGCAGGACCAAACACCGTTCGGAGAATTCAGTTCAGAAAGTCTTTGTTCAAAACCGTCATCTCTGGAATCAAACAGAAAACGGGCAGCCTGGACAATGGAGGCCGGCCCGATGTATTGAGGATTTTCCTTTTGGATAACAGGGCAAGCAGAATAACAGGAAGCACAGAGAATGCATTTGGTGGCATCATCTATTTTTTTTCTTTGTTCAGGACTCTGCACGCTTTCCTTTGAGACGGCCTTTTTTTTGGTGATGAAAAAAGGTTTGACCTGCCGGTAGCTGTTGATAAATTTCTTTTGGTCCACCATGAGGTCTCTTTGAACTGGCAGGGTGCGCAGAGGTTCGATCCGAATGCAAGCACCTTCCTTGTCTGCAATGGTTTTGATCAGAGTTTTGCAGGCAAGTCTCTCCTTTCCGTTCACTACAATGGCATCTGATCCGCATACTCCGTGGCCGCAGCTTTTTCTGAAGCTGAGAGAAGGATCGAACTTTCTTTTGATATCCATAAGCACATCAAGAAGCCGGTCGTTTGGATCACCATTGACTTTGTATTTTTGGTAAAAAGGTTTTTTATTTTTTTCTGGATTGGAGCGTTTGATCTCAATGTTGAGTTTCATAATCAATGATAAACATCCTTCCTAATACACACGGGGCTTGGGTTTCCATTTGTCGATATCAACGGATTTGGCCCCAAACGAGACCCGGTCATCTTTGAGCCAGGACAAGGTGTGTTTGAGCCAATTCTCGTCATCCCTCTCCGGATGATCCTCCCGGGCATGAGCTCCTCTGGATTCTTTTCTTTCTAAAGCGCAGGATACAGACAAATAAGCAAGATCAAGGAGGTTGCCTAGTTCTAATATCTCGAGCAGATGCGTGTTGAACGGCTTGCTGTCATCCTGGAGCTGTACTTTTTTATAGTCCTCCCTGAGATCTTGAATCAGGGCCAGGGCTTTTTCCATATGTTTTCCGTTTCGGAAAACACCCGCGTTTTGGGTCATGGTTTTCTGTAATTTCAAACGAATTTCTTCAGGACAAGCTCCTTTCCCTCTTTGTTTGAGTTTTTCGATCTGCGCTTCAATTTGCTTGGCTCTTTTTTTTGGAAAATCAGCAAAATCAGCATCTTTGACAAACTCTGCCATCTCAATGCCGGCTCGTTTCCCGAACACAATCAAGTCCACCAGACTATTTGTGCCCAGACGATTGGCCCCATGGACTGATACACAGGCGCATTCCCCTGCTGCATACAGTCCTTCATAAAAAGACCCTTTTCCATCTGCGGCTACCTTTCCGTTTTGGTCAGTAGGGATCCCTCCCATAGCATAATGGGCTGTAGGCTGGACAGGAATGGGTTTTTCCGCTGGATCGATCCCCAGATAAGTCCTGCTGAAATCCGCAATTTCCGGCAGTTTCTCTTCAATGACATCTTTTCCTAAATGAGTGGCATCGAGATGAACAAAGTCATCAATAGAGCGGTCCCCTTTGATTCCTTTTCCCCTTCGGATCTCTTTCATGATAGCCCGGGCCACCATATCACGAGGAGCCAGGTCGAGAAGCTTGGGTGCGTACTTCTCCATAAACCGGTCTCCATCCTGGTTTCTAAGGATGCCTCCTTCTCCTCTCACTCCTTCGGTGATCAGGATGCCCATTCCATAGATTCCGGTGGGATGAAATTGAAAAAATTCCAGGTCTTCCAGAGGCACCCCTTTTCTCAGGCAAAGGGCGGGACCGTCTCCGGTGTTGGCATAAGCATTGGATGTGATGCGGAACATGCGTCCGAATCCTCCGGTGGCAAACAAAATAGCTTTAGCTTTGAAGGTGTGGACTTCTCCTGTGGCCAGCTCCAGGGCTAGGATTCCTCCGCACTTTTTTTGATCAAAAACCAGGTCAACAACCTGGAATTCATTAAAAAAGGACACCTGGTTTTTAATGCACTGCTGATAAAGGGTTTGAAGGATCATATGTCCTGTTCTGTCTGCTGCATAACAAGCTCTGCGGACTGGGGCTTCCCCGAAATTCCGGGTGTGGCCTCCGAATCGTCTCTGATCGATCAAGCCCTCAGGAGTTCGATTGAACGGGAGGCCCCGGTTTTCAAGGTCATAGACCGCTTGCACAGCTGTTTCGGCCAGGATGCTGGCCGCCTTCTGGTCCACCAGATAGTCTCCCCCTTTGACTGTATCAAAAGCATGCCACTCAGGTTTGTCTTCCTCCACATTCCCCAGTGCTGCGCTGATGCCCCCCTGTGCAGCTCCTGTATGAGAGCGGATGGGATAGAGCTTGGAGAGAACCGCTGTTTTGGCTTTTTTGCTGGCTTCCAGAGCCGCATACAGTCCGGCTCCCCCGGCTCCGATGATGATGACTTCATATTCGTGGATCAATGTCAGCCTTCTTAAGAATGCTTCCACTCTAGAGGCATCTGCTGTTTTTGTCAACACCTATTCGGTTGACCTCAAGACAATCCTCTGGGCTTGACTTTTGATTGTTTTGCATTTAATCTTCCAGCGGGGATAGGCAAAAACATTCCCGATTGAGGACAAAACCTGATTTCTTTAAAAACAACTGTGTCATAGAGGATTGCACCATGAGAACAGAAAAAGACTCCCTTGGGGAGAAGAAGGTTCCCCAGGAGGTGTATTATGGAATACAAACACAGCGGGCTCTGGATAATTTTCCCATCAGCGGATTGAAACCGCATTCCGCGATGGTGAAAAGTATGGTTCTGATCAAAAAAGCAGCTGCACTGAGCCATTATGAGCTGGCAAGGATGGGTCAGACCAAAAAAGAAGCGATTGTCAAAGCCTGTGATGAAATTCTTGAGGGAAAGTTGAGAGACCAGTTTGTGGTAGATGTGTTTCAGATGGGAGCTGGCACCTCTTTCCATATGAACTGTAATGAAGTTATTGCCAACCGGGCAGAGGAGATTTTGGGAGGAAACAAGGGGGAATACCGGATGATTCATCCTAACGACCATGTGAACATGGGGCAGAGCACCAATGATGTGTTTCCCACTACCATGCGTTTGGCTGCTCTTTTTCTGCTCAAAAGCAAGCTGTGGGATTCCCTTGAGGACTTAATCCAATCTTTTTACCGGAAAGCAGATGAATTTGACCGCATTTTGAAATCAGGAAGGACTCATCTTCAGGATGCAGCACCTGTAAGACTGGGACAGGAGTTTATGGCCTATGGGAAGGCGATGGAAAAGACAAAAAATTTCCTTAAATATGCGTCTGAATCCCTGTTAGAACTCGGGATCGGAGGAAGTGCTGTGGGCACGGGACTGAACACATTACTGGGATACAGGGAAAAAGTGGTGAAAACATTATCAGATTTAACAGGTTTTCCTTTGGTCCAGTCAGAGGATCTCTGTGAAGCCATGCAGAGCATGAGGCCTCTGACAGAAATATCTTCGGCTCTCCGGAATGTGGGAATTGAAATGATAAGAATATCCAATGACCTGCGTCTGCTTTCTTCAGGGCCTCAAACATGTATAGCAGAAATAAAACTTCCTGCTGTGGCACCCGGGTCTTCCATCATGCCCGGTAAAGTGAATCCTTCCATACTGGAGATGATGAACATGGTTGGATTTCAGGTCATGGGATGTGACACAGTTGTCATCACCGCAGCACAAGCAGGTCAGCTAGAGGTCAATGTGATGATGCCGGTGATCGCATTCAATGTGAATTTTATGATCGAGATTCTGGGGAATGCTCTCAGGCAGGTTAAGGGCAGATGCGTGGATGGGATTAAAGCAGACCCGGAGACATGCAGAGCTTATGCGGAAAAAAGCATGGGAATGGCCACAGCTCTGTCTCCTTACATCGGTTATCAGAAAGCAGCAGAGATTGCAAAGGAGGCTTTGTCTCAAAAAAAGACATTGATACAGGTGGTTGAAGAGAAAAACCTGCTGAGCAGGGAACAGATCAAACGAATTTTAGATCCGGAGAACATGACGAAACCGGGGGTGGCGGGCCAGAAAAAAGAAGATGAAAATTCATAGGCCTATTTCTATAAATATTGATTGAGGAGAGATCAAACATGAAAAAATGGAAGTGTACAGTCTGTGGGTACATATATGATGAGGCCAAAGAAAAAACTCCTTTTGAAGAGCTTCCGGATGACTGGACATGCCCTCAATGCGGGGCGCCGAAATCAGCATTTATCCCAATAGAGGGAACAAAAAAAGAAGACAAAGCAGAGGCCAGCGTGGCTGAGAAAATCGTGGAACAGCTGATCGCCTATGGAGTGAGCCGTGTGTTCGGGATCCCGGGACATTCAAACTTGCCTTTAACAGAGGCTATACGGAAAAATCCGGATATGGACTTGATCTTAACCCGTCATGAAGAATCCGCTGCATTCATGGCATCTGCACATGCCAAGCTCACGGGTGAACTCGGAGTCTGCATGTCCATTGCAGGGCCTGGAGCCACTAATCTCATAACCGGTATTGTGGATGCAGCAACAGACAGGGCTCCTGTTCTAGCCTTGCTGGGACAGGTCCCCAAAGTATTTCTGGGAAGTGAATCACTTCAGGAGATTGCAGAAGTGGATATTTTCAAAACCTTTTGTGTTTATGCAGAGCTGATATCCAATCCGGGTCAGGCCTTGAAAGTATTGAACCAGGGGATTAAAAAAGCTTATGCAGCTCCTGGCCCTTCTGCTTTGAGCCTCCCCACGGATGTTCTGGAGGAATCGCTGGGGGAAAAGATTTGGGAACCCAAGCATCATCTGTTTTGTCCGGACCTCTCTCCCGGAGACGAGGTAAAAAAAGCAGCTGAATTGATAAAAAAAAGCAAGCGGCCCCTTCTTTTTGCCGGATGGGGAGCCCGTGGTTGCGGTTCAGAACTCATAAAGCTAGCCAGACATATAGGGGCACCTATTGCCACCACATCAAGAGCAAAAGGAGTGGTTCCAGAATCCGATGAACTTGTTTTGGGAGTGCTGGGTTCCATCGGGAACAGTTTTGCTCCAAGAATCGTGGCCCGATCTGACTTGATCATCATCTTGGGCAGCGGATTCAGGCAGCGTCAGCTGGTCCCGGATGTGGATGTGATCCAGGTTGATATCGATGCCACCAGGGTGGGCAAGACATTTCCTGTGAAGCTGGGCATAGTGGGAGATGCCTCGCGGGTGGTAAAAATGCTGAACCGGGAAACTGAAGAAAGAAAGATGGAGGAGGAATTTAGAAAGGCAGTGAATAAAGCAAACAAGGACTATCAGGCGGTTCTCAAAAAAGATGCTGAAAACAAACAAAAACCCATTTATCCCGGTGCTGTAGTCCAAGCTCTGAAAAGACAGCTGGCAGACGATGCGCTCATCTGTTCCGATGTGGGAGATCACACCTACTGGTTCTACAAAAGATTTGTCTGTGAAGCCCAGCAAACACTTTTTTGTGCCAATATGGCGGGAATGGGCTTTGGGATCCCAGCTGCCATTGCCTGTCAGATGGAACAACCCAATCGCCAGGTGGTGGCTTATGCAGGAGACGGAGGATTTGGTATGGTGGGGATGGAATTCACCACAGCTGTGCACAACAGACTTCCTCTCACGGTGGTGGTCCTCAATGATGGGAAACTGAAAAACATCAAAAAAGAACAGGAGGAATACGGGTATCCTGAATATAGAGTCAGTTTTCCCAATCCAAACCTGGCGGATATGGCCTCCTCGTGTGGAGGTTTGGGGATCAGGGTGAAAGAGCCTCAACAACTGGATAAGGCGTTGAGAGAAGCTCTGGATTCGTCCTTGACTGCTTTAGTGGAAGTCATTGTTGATCCGAATGAATACATTTCAGCGGTCCGCCGGCAAGAGATGTGAAGGGTTGACAGCTGGGAAAACAGTTAGTATTCTTATAGGAAAAGTTAAGAAAAAAAAAGTTTGCATAAATTGAAAAAACAGGTAACATAATGACAAAGAGAGGGAGGGAATAGCATGCCTCAAGTCAATGACACCCAAGAAAATTTGCAGAAATGCATTTGTGGTCAGTGTCCTTCATACAATCAATGTATGGGAGATAAGACCGAAGGACTGTATTGTGCAAGAGGAAAAAGCTCTTGTGAATTTGAAAAGAACGGTTGTGTGTGTGGAGCCTGTCCCCTGACTTCAGAATATGGACTTGAACAGCTGTATTACTGCGAGATCGGAAGAGACGAATAAATCCAAATCAACATGAGTCTGTTTCTTTTTAAATCCATGCTGGCTGTTGTTTTTTTTGCCGCAGCTGTAACTGCTGTCATAAGTATGCTGACCCTAATGGGAAGGCAGGAAAAAAAGATCAGCTCAAAAGGATTGAGACAAATCCATAGAGCTGCAGGCTACACCTTTTTCATCTTTTTGATAGGGATTTCCATCATTTGCATTCATTATGTGGCCAAAGTGGGGGATGCCCTTTCATTCAGGGCTTTCACACACAGTGTATTAGCGCTGGCTCTTTTTGTCATTTTAGTGCTCAAGATGTCTATTGTGCGGTTCTTTAAAGGATTTCTCAAAATCGCTCCTCAATTGGGGATGATGGTTTTTGTGTTGGCCTTTTTGGTTTTTTCCACTTCAGCCGGATTTTTTTTCCTCATGACCTTCAGTTCTGTCAAGAGTCAAGAGGAGACATCAATGCAGACACCGGTTTCTGAGAATGGCCCTATAGAGAGAGGCACCACCCTGTTCCAGAATAAATGTATGTCCTGTCACTATCCGGATAAGGAAAAAAACAAATCAGGCCCCGGGCTCAAGAATCTATTTCAAAAAGAAAAACTTCCTTTCAGCAACAAACCTGTTACAGAAGCGAACGTACTCGGTCAGCTGCAGAGGCCTGCTCTGGTCATGCCTTCCTTCCCTTCTCTTTCAGAGCAGGAACAGGCCGACCTGATTGCTTATTTAAAGACACTTTAAAAATATCATAACTTTGCATTCAAATATGAATAAAAATGGAGGCAACATGAAAAGAAGGGAATTTTTTGAAAAAAGTGCTTGTAGCGTGGCGGCTCTGGTCTTAGCCAAGTTCGGGCTGTCTGCATCCGGCTTGTCAGATGAAGAAATGAGCAGAGAAGAATATGTGAAGAAACTGTTGATGGACAAAATGGGAATGTCTGAAGAGGAAGCTAAAAAAGAAATTGAAAAGATGAAGGAAAAGCTCCCCAAAGTCAAGGAAATGTGCATTTGTAAGGACTGTCCTACTTATGTGGGTGAGGAGACCGAAGTGGGTTTTTGTCACCCACTGATCGGAAAGAGCAAGGTCATTACCAAAGAAAACGGCTGCAACTGCCCCACATGCCCTGTGTATAAGAAGATGGAGCTTAAAAACGGTTACTACTGCACCCGGAAGTCTGAGATGGAACAGGAAATGGCCAAAAAGGAAAAATAGAAATCCACCACTCAAGATTAAAAACCAATAAAACGGACTCCAGCAGCACCAGTCTGTGTGAATCCTTTAAAATCATTGCTCAAAATGGGTTGGTGATGTCTATTTGCACTTCAGACATTTCAATGCAGAAATGTTGATGTCAGTCAAATGGAATTCGTTTTGCTGAAGACTCCCAATCTATTTGAACATAGGAGATGCTTGAATGGCCCAAGATGACAAACCCATTATCAAGCCCACTCGAAACGGCCCTTTTCTGGTGAAAAATGTAAAGCAATTTGAAAATTCGAAAGGTGAGGATTTGAAGCCTCCTTCAAACATGATGCTCTGCCGGTGTGGAGGTTCCAAGAACAAGCCTTTTTGTGACGGGGCTCATTTGAAAAACGGATTTGAAGATAAAAAGGACCCCAGAAGAGTCAAAGATAAAAAGGATGATTATGTGGGCAGAGATATCACCATCCATGATAACCGCGGTGTATGCTCTCACAGGGAGCACTGCATCAATCATGCACCCAAAGTTTTCCGCAGAAGAGGAAAACCGTGGATCGACCCGGATGCTCAGGATGCGGAAGAGACAGCAAGAGTTATTGAGATGTGTCCTTCAGGAGCCCTGAGCTACACCAAAGACGGGGTCCTTCATGAGGATTGGAAACAAAAGCCAGCTATCCTCATTTCCAAAGATGGGCCTTACGATGTCCATGGTTGTGTCGAGCTGGATGATCCGGAGGGAAACAAACCTGAGGCTGAGGACCACTACACGCTCTGCCGGTGCGGCCATTCCAAGAACAAGCCGTTTTGTGACGGCCGCCATTGGCGAGTCCGGTTTAAAGACCCCAAGAACTAATTATTTTCTATTTCCTGGCTTGGGTGTCTTTACAGATATTTCTTTTGTCCTTTTTTCTGAAGGGTGGCCACAACCTGTTTGACTTTTTGGTCCTGGTTCTTGCGGCATATAAGAAGCGCGTCTTCTGTGTTGACGATCACCAGATCTTTCACTCCGATCAAAGCCGTGAGTTTATCAGGATTGTGAACCAAGCAGTTTTCAGTATCAATAGTGATGGCCTCTCCTCTGAGAGCATTCTGGTTTTGGTCCTTGTCCCAGATATCAAGCAGAGAAGACCAGGAGCCCACATCTGACCATCCAAAATCGCCGGGACTCATGAGGACCTCTTGTGTCTTTTCCATAAGCGCATAGTCAATGGATATGGAAGGAATCTCATGGAAAATGTCATTCAATTGATTTGATTTCCTGTTTTTAAGAGCCTCCAGAATTTGCTGCCAGTAGGAAAACATTTCCGGAGCATATCTCTTGAGGTTTTCAGCAAAGACCCGGGCTTTCCAGATAAACATGCCCGAGTTCCAAAAATAGGTTCCTGACTTTAGGAAACGCAGCGCTGTTTTTTGGTCAGGTTTTTCTTTGAACTCCTTGACTCGGAAAAAGTTTTCACCTGAATAGGAAGAGGGGCTTTTCCTGGAAAACCGGATGTACCCGTATCCTGTTGCGGGAAAGGACGGAGGGATTCCAAATGTAATCAGGTGATTGCTTTTATCAGCTGCTGCGGCCGCAGATTCCAGTTTCTTTAAAAAATGGGAATGGTCTCTGATCAGATGATCAGCAGGAAGAACAGCGATGACAGATTCAGGATCTTTCAAATAGATAAATCCGGTGGCCAAAAGAAGACAGGGAGCTGTGTTTTTTCCCTGAGGTTCTATGAGAAGATTTTTGGCAGGGAGTTGGGGAACAAGCTCTGTCAGCATATGGGTCTGCTGTCTGTTGGCGATGGTGTGTATCTGTGAAGGGGGGATTTTTGGTGAGATTCTCTGGATGGTCTCCTCAATCATGGTCTGTTTGCTGATGATGGGGAGAAACTGTTTGGGTCTTTGTTTCCGGCTTAAGGGCCAAAACCGGCTTCCAATACCGCCAGCAATGATCACTGCGTTCAAATTCATTGTTTCCTCCTATTCAATGTCTGTTTCACATGGTAAAAATGATTCCTAAAACAGCCGCAGCTGCACAGTAATAAGAAAACAGAAAAAATTGTCCTCGATTGATGACCTTTACAAGAAAAACAAGGGATAAATACCCTGTCAGTGCTGCGATGATCACTCCTAAGATAATGAGGCCCCATGGCTGTGCTGAGATCTCTGATTTTTGCAGCTGAAAAAATGAAGCGCCCAAAATGGCAGGGATGGAAAGCAGAAATGAGAAACGGGCTGCTTTTTGCCTTTTCCAGCCGAGAAGCAGCGCTCCTCCAATGGTCAAACCAGAGCGGGAGAAACCCGGGACAATGGCGGCTCCCTGAAGAACTCCGATGATAAAGGGATGAATCGGAATCCGGACCTTTCTTTGTTTGGCGTATCGAGTCAGAAACAGAAATACAGCAGTGATGAACAGTGCCGCAGAAACGGCACGGGGAGAGCTGAATAAGGATTCAAAGAAAGGACTGAAAAAATAGCCCATCAAAAAGGTTGGAATAGAGGCTATCAATAGGGAGCAGACCAATCTCAAGCTTGGATCATCATTTTTGAAAGACGGTTTTTTAAGGAACCGGAAAAGACCGGTGATGATCTCTTTGATTTCTTTCCGCAGAAAAAGCAACAGAGAAATCACTGTGCCCAGGTGAAGCATCACATCAACCAATAGCTGAGGTTCTTTAAGCCCCAGGAGATTCTGTATGAGGACCAAATGCCCTGAACTGCTAACCGGGAAAAATTCTGTAATACCCTGAATAAAACCGAGGAAAATTATTTTGATTAAACTCAAGACTCACTGATTCTCCGGATCGCGTTTTCGACTGTTTTTTCCACTTCTGTTTGGATGGAGTCCAGGTCCTCTTTTGTATCAGCTTCAAAACGGAGCACCAAGGCGCCCTGAGTATTGGAGGCCCGGACCAGTCCCCACCCTTTTGGGAACAGGGCTCTCACGCCATCTATATCAATGACTTTGTATTTCTTGGAGAGCTCTTTTTTGACTTCTTCCACGATTTTAAATTTGACTTTGTCTGAGGAATAAATTCTGATTTCAGGTGTGGTGTAAGTCTGAGGAAGGTCGGAAAGCATTTCGGAAAGCTTTTGATCGCTTTTGGATATGATTTCAGCGACTCGAGCCGAGGCATATATGGCATCATCATATCCAAAGAAACGGTCGGCAAAGAAGATATGGCCGCTCATCTCACCAGCAAGGATAGCATTTTCCTCCTTGATTTTTTTCTTGATGAGAGAATGACCTGTCTTCCACATGATGGGCCGTCCTCCTAATCTTTCGATTTCTTCATACAGAAGTTTGGATGCCTTGACTTCAGAAATGACCGGAGCCCCGGGATGTGAAGGAAGAATATCCCGACTGAGCAGGATCATCAGCTTGTCCCCCCAAATGATCCCGCCTTGGTCATCAATCACTCCGATTCGATCACTATCTCCGTCATAAGATATTCCTAGGTCAGCCCGGGTTTGACTGACTGTTTCGATGAGGTCTTCCAATGCTTCAGGTACTGTGGGGTCCGGATGATGGTTTGGAAAATGGCCATCCATGTCACAGTTGAGTTCAATGACCTCACATCCCAGCCTCTTGAAAATGGGGACAGCGACAGGTCCTCCTGTTCCATTGCCTGGGTCTATCACCACTTTGATTTTGTTTTTTATGTTGATATTGTCGACCACAAAGTCTTTATATTCTTGAATCACATCCAGATGGCTCTGTTTGCCGGAGCTTTGTTTGACAAAGTCCTTATTTTGTACCAGTTCATAGAGTTGAGTGATGTCATCCCCGTATAAAGTCTTTTTTCCCAACATGACCTTAAAGCCATTGTATTCCGGTGGATTATGAGATCCGGTGATCATCACTCCTGCATCCAGATTTTTTCTGAAGATACTGAAATACAAAAGAGGAGTGGGAATAGTGCCTAATGAGATCACATGGCATCCTGTGGATTGAAGGCCTTCTGAGAGATAATCAAAAAAAGAAGGAGAACTCAGCCGGCAGTCTCTTCCCACAGCCACATCTGTTTTTTTGTCTCTCCTGAACAGCGTTCCCATGGCTTTTCCCAGAAGCGTGACTGTTTCCGGGGTGAGGTCTTCATTGACCACTCCTCTGATATCGTACTGTCTGAATATCTCGGGTTTTATGTCCATCTCGCCCTCCTCTCGTCGAAAAAACAATTCTTATTTCAGGTTTTTGACTTTCTCTTTGATCTCATCCCATTTGTTTTGAGCGTTGAAGATGAATTCAATGAATTCTCTGACCGCTCCAAAACCTCCCTTCTGATTACACACATAATCAGCATTCTGTTGGATCAACAGATGGGCATCTGCAACAGCTCCGGAAAATCCTGCGCTCTTTATCACATCCAGATCTCCCAGATCATCACCGATATAAGCGATTTCTTCGGATTTGAGTTTGTGTCTGTCTCTGATCTCTAAAAAGATTTTCTTCTTGTGCAAAACACCTTGGTGGAGTTCTGACATCCGGAGTCTCTTGGCTCTTTGTTCCAATGCCTTTGAACTTTTTCCAGTGATGATCCCGGTTTCAAATCCAACCAGATGGGCTAAAATGATACCCAGACCATCCCTTACATGATAGGACTTGACCTCTTCACCGTTTTGAAGGACATGGAGAGTACCGTTGGTCAATGTTCCGTCCACATCCATGAGGATCATTTTGATTTTTTTTGCTTTTTCTTCTGCATTCACTAGAACATCTCCGTTCGCCATAGGTCATGAAGGTGGATAACCCCTTGGATTCGGTCGCTCTGATCTTTAATGATGAGAGAGGTGATTTTATTTTTTTCCATGATATTGAGTGCTTCAGTTGCCAGAGCTTCCTTGCTCACAGCCATGGCACCAGAAGTCATGCAGTCCTTGGCTTTTTTATTGAGGATCTGGTTGCCAAAATCCTGGAGCTTTCTTCTCAGGTCACCGTCTGTGATGATTCCTCTCAGATGTCCTTTGGCATCTATCACACAGGTGACACCCAACTGTTTCTCTGTCATTTCTTTAAGAACTTGGGGCATAGGGGTGTCCTGCTTAACAAAAGGGATCTGCTGTCCTTTGTGCATCAGATTTTTAACTTTCAACAGTTTTTTCCCTAATTCTCCCCTGGGATGAAAGGATGCAAAATCTTGTCTGGTGAATTTTTTGATTTTCATGAGAGTGATGGCCAAAGCATCCCCAATAGCCAGGGCAGCGGTGGAGCTTGAAGTTGGGACCACATTGTCTGGTTCAGCTTCCTTTTCCACTTTCGCTTCCAGCACCACATCACTGTACTTTGCCAGTTTGGAATGTTTGTTTCCTGTGATGCCGATGAGCTGAATGCCGATTCTTTTGACGAAATCAAGAATAGGAACGATTTCTTTAGTGTTTCCGCTGTAAGAAATAGCAATAATGATGTCATTGCTGACAATCATACCCAGATCCCCATGTCCGGCTTCCACAGGGTGAATGAACATAGAAGGAGTTCCGCAGCTGGAAAAAGTGGCTGCGATTTTTCGTCCCACCAAGCCGGACTTGCCCACTCCGGTGACAATGGCTCTTCCTTTGATCTCGGATAGAAGATGGACAGCTTTGACAAAATTTTCGTCAATGGAAGAAGCCAGTTCTTCTAGAGCAAGGGATTCGCTTTGGATGACCTTTTTTCCGGTTTCAATGATTTTGTTTTTATTCATAATCGCCTCAGTCTTTTGACCAGATATTGTCTTTGTGAATCACCGCACGTCTGATTCTAAGAACAGACCCCAAAAAACCTTTTAAGTCTTTTAATAACAACGAGTTATGAGAATCTGAGCGGGCTTTCTCAGGATGGTCATGGACTTCAATGAACACCCCGTCAGCGCCCACGCTGACTCCGGCTTGGGCAATATAGGGAATGAAATCAGCTTCTCCACCTGAAGAGGTTCCTTTTCCCCCTGGCTTTTGGACTGTGTGGGAGGCATCTATGACCACAGGGAATCCCCATCTTCTCATGATTGGAATGGCCCGGACATCCAGAACAAGATTGTTATACCCGAAACATGTGCCGCGTTCTGTCAATATGATGTCCTTGTTTTGTTGCTGGAGGGCCTTCTCTATGATATTTTTCATTTCCGGGGGGGAGAGAAACTGTCCTTTTTTTATATTCAAAGGCCGACCTGTTTTGGCGGCTTCCACAACCAAATCAGTCTGCCGGCACAGAAATGCCGGGATTTGGATGATGTTCAGTACGTCTGCTGCTTTTTCGGCCTGCCAGGGTTCATGAATATCTGACAGAACAGGGATATGGAGCTCTGTCTTGATTCCCTTAAGAATTTTCAGTCCTTGTTCCAGCCCAGGGCCCCGGTATGAATGGATGGAGGAGCGGTTGGCTTTATCAAATGAAGACTTGAAGATATAGGGGCATTTCAATTCCTGACAGATGCGGTTGATTTCCGCCGCCATGTGAAAAGCGTGTTCTTCGCTCTCAATCACACAGGGTCCGGCAACGAGAAAAAGCGGATTGAATCCGCCGATCTGAATTTCTTTATTGACTTTGATTTCTCTGGGTATGGTAGGCATGACATGCTCCAATAAAAGATTTAAAGATGGGATGCGGTTTGAGAGGTTTGGATTTGAATTCCGGATGAAACTGGCAACCAAGAAACCATGGATGATCTTTGTTTTCAATCACTTCCACAAGTCGGTGTTCTGGGTTTTTTCCGGAAATGACAAGGCCTTTGTCTGCTAAGATTCTTTCATATTTGGGATTGAATTCATACCGGTGGCGGTGGCGTTCAAAAACAGTGGTTTTTTGATAGGCTTTAAAGGCAAGAGAATGTTTTTGGAGACGGCAGAGAAATTTCCCCAGCCTCATGGTCCCTCCCAGATCACTGATTTCTTTCAGCTCCCTCCATTTGAAAAAGATTTTATGGGGAGTTTCAGGATCGAACTCTGTGCTGTTGGCTTTGTTCAATCCAGCGATGTTTCGGGCAAATTCAATAGTGGCGCACTGCATCCCCAGGCAGATTCCAAAGTAAGGTATATGTTGTGTTCGGGCATAAGTGACTGCTTTGATCTTTCCTTCAATGCCCCTCAATCCGAATCCTCCGGGAACAAGGATCCCATCTATGTCTCTGAGCAAAGATTCCGGATTGCTCTTTTCAATATCTTCAGCTTCGATCCAGGAAATATTGGTTTTGAGTTGATGGGCGGTTCCTGCATGATACAGAGCTTGATTGAGACTTATGTAAGAGTCAGGAAGACCGGAGTATTTTCCCACTAAGGCAATATGGACATGACCTTTGGGGGACTTCATCCTTTCCACCATTTTCTCCCATTCGTCCAGTTCGAGTTGATTGCAAGGCATTTTGAGTTTGTTCAATATGATTTTATCGAGTTTTTCTTTGGCGTAAAACAAGGGGATTTCATAAATGATATCAGCATCTTTAGCTGTGATCACCGCTTCATAAGGCACATTGGTGAACAGAGAAATCTTGTTCTTGATTTTTTGGCTCAAGTTTCGGTCTGTTCTGCAGAGAAGCATATCTGGCTGGATACCGATCGCCCTCAGTTCACGCACGCTGTGCTGGGTGGGCTTTGTTTTCAACTCCTTTGATGTTTTCAAATAGGGGACCAGAGTCAAGTGGATAAAGAGAGTGTCTTCCTTTCCGTATTCCAATCTCATTTGACGTGTGGCTTCCAGAAAGGGCTGACTCTCAATATCTCCGACGGTTCCTCCGATTTCGATGATCACAATGTCGTTTTTTTCAGCAGCTGCTCGAAAAGCCATTTTGATTTCATCAGTCATGTGAGGGATGACCTGGACTGTTTTTCCTAGGTATTCTCCCTGCCGTTCCTTTTTGAGAATCGACTCATAGATGCGGCCAGCTGTCCAATTGTGTGCCTGTGTGGTGTTGGTGGAGGTGAAACGTTCATAATGCCCTAAATCAAGGTCGGTCTCTGCTCCATCATCTGTCACATAGACCTCTCCGTGTTGGAAAGGATTCATGGTCCCCGGATCTACATTTAAGTAAGGATCAAATTTCTTGATGGTGATGTTGTATCCATGGCTCTCCAGGAGTCTTCCTATGGAAGCCGCTGCGATCCCTTTGCCTAAAGCAGAAAGAACTCCTCCGGTAATAAAAATAAATTTACTCATGTTTTTCTCGCAAGCTGTGGATCGACTTTTCCACTTTTGCGATGTCTTCAGGTTGATTGACACTCAAAGTGGAATGAGTTGTTTCCACGGTTTTGATTTTGTATCCGTTTTCCAAAACACGGAGCTGTTCGAGTTTTTCTGCTTTTTCTAATGGGGAAACAGGTAAATTTTTGTATTTTGTTAAAAAGTCATTTTGAAATCCATACACGCCGATGTGTTTCCAAAAAAAAGAGGGGGGAGAAAACGGAATCGGAGAGCGTGAGAAATATAGGGCATTATCTTTACCGTCAATGACCAGCTTCACAACGTTTGGGTCGTTCAATGATTCCAAATCATTGCTTTTTTCACGGAGAGTGGCCATGTGAACACTCTTGTCCTGGAGGATTTGGACCAGGCTCTCGATCATATCAGCTTTGATAAGAGGCTCATCTCCCTGAATGCTGATCACAACAGCGAAATCCAGCCCTTCGGCCACTTCCGCAACCCTTTCGGTTCCTGTTCGATGCTCGGGTGAGGTCATAAGGACATCTGCTCCGAAAGATTGGCTTTTTTGATAAATTCTTTCATCATCAGTGGCGATAAGGACCCGGTCAAGACAATCCATATTTTGGGCCCTCTTATAGACATGCTCGATGAGGGGTTTGTCATGGATCAGAGCGAGAGCCTTCCCCGGGAATCGTTTGGAACTGAACCGGGCCGGAATGACGCCTAGAACTGCTCTCAAGTCTTTGGTTCCTCCTTTTTTCCTGGTTTTGTGTCTTTGCTCTCAGGTCTGACCTGTTTCAGTTCTGAAGGAGGGGATTGAGGCATTTTATCAGTGGTCTGGCAGTTGGCTTCCAGAAAAGCGCCTTCTTCCACGATGAGTTTTGGCGTAATGATAGTACCGATGACCTTTCCGCTTGAATGAACTTCTACTTTGTCTTTGGCTTGTATGGTTCCCTTCACTTCTCCGCTGACCAACACAGAACCGATTTTGATATCTGCTTCCACTTTTCCATTGTCTCCGATCACTAAGCTGGATTCGGAATTTATGTTGCCTTTGAATCTTCCGTCCACTCGGAAAGATCCTTTAAATTCCAATTCTCCGTTGAATTTTGTGTTTTTGTCAAAAAATCCTGTGATTTTTGTTTCATCAAATGATTGTTTTTTATCTTTCATTGATAATCTCCTTTTATGATTTCGTATATTCTATTGAGTTCATCCAAAGAGTAATATCTGATCTTCAGAGTCCCTTTGTCGGAATTGCCGGATATGTTGACTTTGGTGCCTAAGATCTCAATCAGTTCATCTCTCAAGGCCATCAAGTCAGGATCCATGGATTTGGTTGTTTTATTATCTTTTTGATTTTTGGATTGAGAGACGAGTTTTTCAATTTTTCGCACAGTCAATTTTTTAGAAATGATCTTTTTGGCCAGATTCTCTTGGCGCTCTGGGTTGTCAATAGAGATAATAGCCCTGGCATGCCCCATGGTGAGGTCTCCATTAGAAATCATTTTTTGGACACTGGGGGGAAGCTTTAAAAGCCGCATGTAATTGGCGACTGAAGCACGGTCTTTTCCGACTTTTTCCGCGATCTGTTCCTGAGTGAGCTCGAGTTCTTCAGCTAAGCGGTGGTATGCGGAAGCGATTTCCATGGGATTCAGATCTTCTCTCTGAAGATTTTCGACCAGTGAAGCTTCAATCTGCTGTTCCTCTTCCATAGCCCTTATCAGCACGGGAACCTTTTCCAGCCCTGCTTTTTGGGCGGCCCTCCATCTCCGTTCTCCCACGATGATTTTAAAATGATCTTGTTCCGGGACCGCCACAATGGGCTGAAGGATCCCTGTTTTCTTGATGGAATCAGCCAACTCCTGTATGGACTTGGAGTCAAAGTGTTTTCGAGGCTGATCAAAATTGGGCTTCAGCTTTTCTATGTCCAGGTCCAGAAATTTTTCCTCTTTGAGAATACCGTAGTCTTCGGGCAAGAAGGCCTTAAGTCCTTTTCCCAGTGCTTTCTTTTTCATTTTTTAAGCATCTCCTGAGCCAAATTCAGATATGATTGGGCTCCTTTGGATTTGATATCATAAAGAAGAACCGGTTTTCCAAAACTGGGGGCTTCGGCGAGTTTCACTGTCCTGGGGATGATCACTTCGTAAACGATTTCTCCAAGGGTGTCTCGCATCTCATTAGCCACTTGTTTGGAAAGATTGGTCCTTTCATCATACATGGTCAGCACGATTCCTTCTATACTTAAGCAAGGATTCAGATAGGAGCGGACATCATCTAAGGTCTTTAAAAGCTCGGGCATCCCTTCCATACAAAAGAATTCAGTCTGCACAGGAATCAATATGGAGTCAGCTGCCGTGAGTGCATTGATAGTCAAAAATCCCAGGGAGGGAGGGCAGTCGATGAGGATGTAATTGAATCGGTTCCTTATTTTTTTGAGCGCTTCCAAGAGTCTCTTTTCCCGGTTGGTTTCCGAATGGATTTCAGCCTCAAATCCAGATAATTCGGGAGAGCTGGGACAGATGTAAAAATTATCCAGCTCACAAGGAAGGATCTGATCCAAAAGCTCTTTGCCGTTCATCAGGGCTGGATAGATTCCCCTGTTCCCCTGTTTATCAATACCCATTCCTGCAGTGGCCATACCCTGAGGATCAAAGTCAATAACCAGTATGCGCTTGTTTTTCAGGGCGAGGGAGGCTCCCAAGTTGATGGCTGTGGTGGTTTTGCCTACGCCTCCTTTTTGGTTGGCAACGGCTATGACTTTACTCATTGTTTTTTTGTTCCACGTGAAACATGATAACCTGTGCTATTCACAAAAATTCATGAATAATCCAGGTTTCTAATTTATCATAATTGCGTTTCAATTACACTCATATTTCGCTTTTTTTCTTTTTTTTTGCTTGAATTTGAATATAAATGTGGATATTGAGCACAGCTGCCGGAGTCATTCCCGGTATTTGTTTTGCTTCTCCGATGGTTTTTGGATGAAATCTTTGGAGTTTTTCAATCACTTCTGCAGTCAGCCCTGGGATGGTTTCAAAATCAAGGTCTGGAGGAATTTTTTGGGGATTGATTTTCTTTATTTTTTGGATTTCTTTGTCTTGCTTTTTGATGTATCCTTCGTATTTGATTTCAGATTCGATATATCTCATCTCTTCATCGGATAAGTTTTCAAGACCGGTTTGGTTTCTTGTGATATCCTTTAATGTCACTTCTGGTTTCTTAAGGTATTGTTTTAAGGAAAGGGATTCACCGCTTTCTGTCTTTGTTTTCCGGGAGTTCAAGAAAGAAAGGGCCTTGTTGATCCGTTTGTTTTTTTCCAAAAAGGCTTTGTATTCCTTTTCAGAGATCAACCCAAGCTGTTTTCCTTGATGAATGAGCCGTTGGTCTGCATTATCGATCCGTAACTGCAGCCTGTACTCTGCTCTGGACGTGAACAGCCTGTAGGGTTCTTCCACTCCTTTGGTGATGAGGTCGTCAATGAGAACACCGATATAGGCTTCATGCCTCTGCAGTACAAACGGCTCTTGGTCTTTGATCTTTAGGGCCGCGTTGATTCCGGCCATCAGTCCTTGAGCTGCGGCCTCTTCATATCCAGAGGTGCCGTTGATTTGGCCTGCCAGAAAGAGGTTTTCAATGTTTTTGGTCTCTAATGTGGGGTACAGATGGGTGGGCGAAACTGCATCATACTCAATGGCGTAGGCGGGCCTCAATATGGTCGCTTGATCAAGCCCTGGTATGCTCTCTAACAATTGGGTCTGAGCTTCCAGGGGAAGACTGGTTGATATCCCATTGATATACACCTCTGCTGTATCCAGGCCTTCGGGTTCCAGAAAAAATTGATGTCGCTCGTGATGTGGGAATTGGATGACTTTGACTTCAATGGAAGGGCAGTACCTGGGACCGATCCCAGTGATTTTTCCGCTGTAAAGAGGGGATTGGTCCAAATATTGATGGATGATCTCATGAGTTCTGGTGTTGGTGTGGCCAATATGGCATTTGATTTTGTTTTGGAGGTTTTTTTGGGTGCGAAACGAAAAAGGAACTGGATTTTTGTCACCGGCCTGAGGTTTGAACTGATCCCAAGCGATCGTATCTCTGTGGAGTCTCATGGGAGTGCCGGTTTTTAAGCGAAAGGTCTTGAGTCCGATTTGTTTCAGATGCTCGGCCAGTTTACAGGAGGCTGGCTCATTGGCCCTTCCTGATGGGTAATGGGTGAGGCCGATGTGGACCCGTCCATTAAGAAAGGTTCCTGGTGTGAGCACAACCGTTCTGGCATTGATGGTGTGGCCTTCTTTGGTGGTGATTCCACAGACTCTGTTTTTTTGGATTTTTATTTCATCTGCGATTCCCTGAAACAGGGATAGATTTGTCGTGTTTTCCAGCCAGGATTTCATAGTTGTCCTGTAAAGCATTTTATCAGACTGAGCTCTGGGAGCATGGACAGCTCCTCCCCTGCTTTTATTCAGCAGTCTGAACTGGATTCCGGTCTCGTCTGCTAACAAACCCATGATCCCGCCCAGAGAATCAATCTCTCTGACCAGATGGCCTTTGGCCAGTCCTCCTATTGCTGGATTGCAGGACATCTGAGCAATGGTCTCAAGATTGATGGTGATGAGACAGGTTTTCATGCCCATTTGACTGGCTGCATGAGCTGCTTCGCATCCGGCATGCCCTCCGCCGATGACAACAACGTCAAATGAAGTTTTGGCGTTCATCATCACTCCTATTTGCCAATACAAAAACGGCTGAATATTTTTTTGATGATATCATCACTGCGGATATCTCCGGTGAGCTGATTGAGAAGAGGGATGGACCCGCGAATTTCTTCAGCACAGATTTCTTCTGGATGGCCTTGCCCAAGCATATCTTTTCCGGACCTCAGTGCTTTGAGAATATCTTCAAGCAGGAGTTTTTGATGCAGATGGAGGATGGTCTCTTGGTCTGTTTCCGCTTTTTTGGCGAATTCAGAATAAATCGTTTCCCTGAGTTTATTGATATTGGATTTTTTGAGGGCAGATACTCGGACGGCTGTCCGGTTTGGAGCTAGGGAACTCATCTTTTCTATATTCATTTTCACTGGAAGGTCTGTTTTGTTGAAGATCAGGATTGTTTTCTTTGTGTTGTGTGTTGTTACTAGCCGGAAGTCTTCCTGTGTCTCCTTTTGGGAGCAGTCAAACACCAGAAGGATGGCATCCGATTTTCTGGCGAGCTGTTTGCTTTTTTTTATTCCTTCTTTTTCTATGGGGTGTTTTGGTTTATCCCGGCCGGCCAAATCAAGCAAAGTGAAAATAGAATCTTTGATCTTGATGGGTTCTGAAAGGTAATCTCTGGTTGTTCCGGGAAAGGGTGTGACAATGGCTCTTTTACTCTGGAGAAGGGCATTGAATAGAGTTGACTTCCCCACATTTGTTCTTCCGACAATGGCTATTTTTAAGCCTTCAGACAAGGATTTTCCCAAATCATAGCTTTGAATCAGTTTTTTTACGGAATCAATGGTTTTTTGGAGGGAGAGGGATATGGATTTCAAAGAAAGATTTAAGTTTTCATCCGGGAATTCAATACGGGCTTCTATTTGGGAGAGTGTATCAATGAGGCGGCTTCTGATTGCATTTAATTTCGCTGATAGAATGCCGTCCATCTGTTGGTAAGAAATTTTAGCCTGCTTCAAGGAGGAGGCACGAATAAAGTCATTGATGGCTTCGGCCTGTATGATGTCGATTCTTCCATTCAGATAAGCTCTCAGTGTGAATTCTCCGGGTTTTGCATGCGTTGCTCCGTGTTTGATTCCAATGCGTACGATCTCTTCCAGAACCACAGGACTTCCATGACAGCTGATTTCCACCATATCCTCAGTGGTGTAGGAGAAAGGAGAAGGGAAATAGGTCAAAAAAGCTTGTTCAAAGCTCTCGTCATCTTCAGGGTCACAAATGGTCCCTAACAGAGCTGTTCTTGGTTTTATGTCATTGTTTTTGCCTAAGGGTGTGAATATTTTTTGTGCGATTTCCAGTGATTTTTTTCCGCTCAGACGAACCACACCAATCCCACCAAATCCAAACGGAGTTGATATGGCGATGATGGTGTGTTCAAACATTCTTCTATTTTAGAATGGAAAATAAAAACATTCAACTTGAGTTCGAATTGTTGCAGCGGCAAAAATAGGGATTCAGAGGAAAAGGCTATTTTTTCTTTTGATAGACTTTGATTTTTTTCATAAAGCCGTTGCCCAGGCTTTCAGTAGATAAGCCGGGGATTTGGTTGACGGTTATATGCACAAGTCTTCTTTTATACGGATTCATAGGATCCAGGATTTCATTTCTTCCGGATTCTTTGACTTTGCGGGCCACATGATGAACATAATCTTTCAGCTCCCTTTCCTTCCTTTTTTTGAAATGATTGCAGTCTGTCTGGACCTTTTCCGGAGAGACCTTGTTGAGAATGTGCTGAAGCGCTAATAAAAGAGCTCCGTCTTTTTGAAGAAGAAAATGTTTGTCCGGACCTTCAAATATAAAGTACCGGATGTTGTGGTTTTTCTTTGTTTTGTATTTGATGTCCAGAGGAAGAGAAGACAGCAATTGATCCAAAAATTCATTTGTTTGGGAGGGTTTCTTTGATTTCGGGGCTTTGGGCCACGCCTTTATGACAATTTCTTTGGTTTTGATTCCAAAGAGCTTTGTCTTTTCCGCCACAATTTCATAATTGAATTGGGACCGGGGAATTTTAAGCACATGCTCGGCATGGCTGATCACATCTTCCAGGTTTCTTCCCTTAAATTCCTTTTTTTGATTATTTTTTTCTTCGTTTGCCATCTGATTCCTTCTTTTTCGTAAGTCGGTTTGTAATGTATTGCTGTCCTATCTGGAGGATATTATTGGTCAGCCAGTAGAGAACAAGTCCGCTTTGGAAATTCATAAAAAATATGGTCATGATGACCGGCATGATGAGCATCATCTTTTTTTGAGTGGGATCACCCGCGGTAGGCGTCATCTTCTGGCTGATGAATTGAGTGATCCCCATCAAAATGGGTGTGATGTAATAAGGGTCTTTGACAGAAAGGTCTTGAATCCAGAAAATGAACGGACTGTGTCTGAATTCTATGGCCACCACTAAGAGGCGGAAAAATCCCCAAAA
Source organism: Candidatus Aminicenantota bacterium (assembly GCA_014727835.1). Lineage (GTDB taxonomy): Bacteria > Acidobacteriota > Aminicenantia > Aminicenantales > Aminicenantaceae > WJMT01. The sequence goes on from WJMT01000102.1 coordinate 60,997, forward strand.
AATAGGAAGTTGAATCAGGATGGGGAGGCATCCTCCGGCAGGATTGACTCCATGTTCTTTGTACAGTTTCATGGTCTCTTCATTGAGCTTTCGCCTCTGGTCAATATCTTTTTTTGCTTTTTTGTATTTGGACCGGATGGCCTTTATTTTTGGCTGGAGTTCCTGCATCTTAGCCATGGACTTCGTGCTGCTATATGTGAGAGGGAAAAATAAAATTTTTATGACTAGAGTGAGGATGATGATGCTGAATCCCCAGTTCGGAACAGCTTGATGCACGATTTTTATGGCTTTATATAAAATCTCTGATATAAATCCGAAGAGGCCGAACTTGATCAGTTTTTTGCTGTCATGGCCTAACTCCGAAAGGATATCATATCTTTTGGGTCCTATATATGCTTTTTGGACATGATCAGCTGTGAGAAAGAAATAAGGATTTTCATTGACTTCCTGTTTGATGAATGCGGCGCTGGTCTTCTGAGGGTTGGTAATAAAGATGGACGTGAAATACTGACTATCATAGCCAGCCCATTGGACAAAGTTATATGTGCTTTTTTCTTCATCAAACTTCTCTTCCTGGTTCCGGTTCACTTTTCCTCCGGCATACACAGCCACTCCCTTTTGTTGGCCGAATCTCTTTTGTTTGGCTTGTGTGGTCAAATTGCCAAAAGAGGGGCCCCAGACAAGGTCGGGTTCGATTTTCTGGTTGTTTTTCCACAGGTTTATCTGGATATCAATGAGATAGCTTCCATCATGAAAAGTTAAAATCTTTTCTACTTTGTTGCCTTGCTCATCTGCAAAGGTCAATCGGAGTTCCTGGGACTCTCCATTAGCGAGTCGGACTTGAGTGGTGGAAGTTTTGAATAAAGCCCTGTTGATCAAATCATCAAAAGCAGAGTCTTCTGTTTTCAGGGAAAAGGGATACCGATTGATTTCTTTGGCTTTGTCTGATATCAGCTCCACCTGGCTTCCCAACTCGTTTTTATATTCCATCAACGTCCATTTCTTGAGAACCGCTCCTTTGGTACTCCATACTGAGGTGTAAAGAGACGTCTGGATGATGACTTCTTTTTCTCTCTCCCCTGAAACAGGACGGATGTCTTGTTTTTGAACAGGTTTGATTTGGAGAGACTTCTCTTTTTCAGGAGGTGTCTCAATGACTTCAGGTTCTTTTTGAGTGATTGTTTTCTGAGGCGTTTCTGTTTGAGGCCCTTGTTTGACAAAAATAGCTTGATAGAGGAATAAAATCAAAAACGAGATGACAATGGCGATGAGTAGTCTTTTTTCCATGTTTATATCCTTTTAAGGGACAGGATCCACTCCTCCATCATGAAAAGGGTGGCATTTGAGGAGTCGTTTGATACCTAAAAAAATCCCTTTTGTGGGTCCGTATTTTTCTATGGCCTGATAGGTATATGAGGAGCAAGAGGGGTAAAACCGGCAGTGATTTCCTAAAAACGGAGAGACAAAACGTTTGTATTGACGGAGAACACATAAGATCGCTTTTTTCATTGCATCAATGACTTTTGGTTTATATGTTTTATGGCTTTGGTATAATCTTTTTCAAGGATTTTCCAGGAAGCATTAAAAATGCTTTCCCTTGCAATAATGATGAGATCTGTAGATCTTTTCAACAGTCCTTTGTTTCTCCGGAAGAGATCTCTGATCCATCTTTTGGCTTTATTCCTCTTTACAGCACTTCCGATTCTTTTACCAGCCACTGCAGCCAATCTTGAGTGTTTGTATTCATTTGCCAGATAGATGATTCTGAAGTGTTTTCCTGTGTATCGATTTCCATTTTTATAGAGAAATGAAAACTCCCTTTTTTTTTTGATCCTTTCTTTAGAACTGATGGACTCGTCCATTAAACAGAAAGTTTCTTTCTGCCTTTTTTCCGTCTATTATTTATGACGTTGCGTCCACTTTTTTTCTTCATCCTGGTAAGGAATCCGTGTTTTTTCTTTCTTTTTCTTTTGTTGGGTTGATATGTTCTCTTCATCTTCTTTATCTTCTGTTCTTGATTGTTGGTTTGGATAAGTATGTTAATAAACAATACCATATCTGTCAAGCTTGTTTTCAGACCGGATATTTCATTTGACTCCAATAAGAGGATTTATTATAATTTTTACTAAATATGTACTACTTATCGATAGGAGATAAAGTCATATATCCCAACCAGGGGATTGGGATCGTGGAAGACATACAGAAGCAAGAATTGTACGGCGTGGAATCCCGAGTTTGCCGCGTGCGGATCGTTTCCAATGATACACTTGTCTTGATACCGTATTCAAGTATTGAAGAGATGGGCATTCGAAAACTGGTGAGTGAAGAGAAAGTGGAAAAAATTTATGACTTCATGAAAAACGGGATCATTGATGTGAGTAAAAATTGGAAAGGAAGGCACAAAGAACATGAAGACCTGATGAAAACAGGTTCTCTGCGGGATCTCGCTTGTGTTTTGAAAAGTCTGTATTATTTGAATCTCACCAAACCCTTATCTTTCCGAGAGAAAAAAATGATGGAAAAGGCCAAGGGACTGCTTGTCTCTGAGATTTCAGAAGTCAGTGAGGAGACAAGAGAAGAGGTTGAAGAAAAAGTTTTCAGGAATCTATCGATTTGTTTTAAAGATATCACTCCCCGGATGGATTCCTGAATAAAGAATTATTAACACCAAACCTGTTTATTTCCGGATCAAAAATTTTTATGTTATAAATGATTGACTTTCAAATCGGTTGATTTGAGGGAGACATCAAAGGCGGTCTCATATGAGAGTGGTGGCAAAAAACAAAAAAGCTTTTTTCAATTATGATATTGTTGACACTTATGAGGCAGGGATTTCACTGACAGGGAGTGAGGTTAAGTCTATAAGAGAAGGAAAAATCAGCATTAAAGAAAGTTATGTCACCATTAAGGACGGAGAGGTGTTTTTGATCAATTGTCATATCAGTCATTATGAAGCTGCCAATCTTCTCAATCACAAAACACGGAGGGACCGAAAACTGCTGCTTCACAGACAGGAAATCAAACGCCTGACCGGAAAGATCAAACAAAAAGGACTGACCATCATTCCCACCAAAGTGGTGATCAATGAGAGAGGACTCATCAAGGTCCAAATCTCTTTGGCAAAGGGGAAAAGACTTTATGAAAAAAGAGAGACCATCAAAGAAAGAGACCGAGAAAGAGATATGAGAGCTCAATTGAAAAGGTACCAAAAATAAAAAAATGGCCAGCAAAAGAGGAAAACATGGCACACATTAAGAAAACAAAAGGAGTCATCGGAATTCTTACCGGAGGAGGAGATGTGCCTGGATTGAACCCAGCCATCCGGGCCATCACAATCAGAGCACTTCGTGAAGGATATCAGGTCATTGGAATCCGAAATGGGTGGGCTGGATTGATTGAGATCAACAGAGATGAAAAATCCCCACAAACTCAATATTATCAAGAGCTTACAGAGGATATTGTGAATAAAGCAGGACGCACAGGAGGCACTTTTTTGCACACCTCCCGGACCCGGCCGAGCCATATTCCTGATGTCAATGTCCCTATTTTCCTGAAAGATAAATATGATCAAGAGATCAATGACCTGACTGAAGAAGTGCTGAAGAATTTGGATTATCTGGGAATCGATTATCTGATCCCCGTGGGGGGAGATGATACCCTGAGCTATGCTGTGAGACTGCATAAAGAAGGGATCAAGGTCATCGGAATCCCAAAGACCATGGATAATGACGTTCCGGGAACTGACTACTGCATCGGATTCAGCACATGTGTCACCCGTATCATCAGCTTGACCCATTCCTTGAGAACAACAGCAGGATCGCATGAGAGGTTTTTGGTGATCGAGGTTTTTGGAAGGTATGCCGGATATACGGCATTGATCCCCACTATGGCGGGAGCAGCCAACAGATGTGTGATTCCTGAATACACTTTCAACATCGAACAGTTGTGTGAGTTGCTCGCCCAAGACCGGACCACTAATCCCAGTAAATATTCTGTGGTTCTGGTTTCTGAAGGAGCTGTGTTTGAAGGCGGAGAGATGATTTTTGAAAGCAATGAAAAAGATATGTTTGGGCACAAAAAATTAGGAGGAGTGGGTGACCTGGTTTCCAATCAATTGAAAGAACTGTCTCCCAAATACAATCAGGGAAGACGGATCAATGTCATCAATCAGCGGTTGAGTTATTTGGTGAGATGCGGGGATCCTGATGCCATTGATTCCATTGTTCCTATGGCATTCGGGAATTTGGCTTTGGACCTCATTCTTGAGAAGGCCTCAGGCCGGATGGTCTCTTTGAGGAACGGACAGTATGACAATGTTCCGATTGAAGTGGTGATCAGTACGAAAAAGACAGTGGATGTCAATAAATATTACAATACCAAACGGCTCAGACCCTATTATAAGAGTTTCAATTACAAGCCTTTGTTTATCATGACCAGCGACTACTAGCTTTGTTCATCAAATCTGTATGCACCATCATGCAAATTGATAAAGATCGCTTCTCTTTCCAATGTTTATTCATAATCAAGATCATTTTGGTATGAGTGCACAGAGTGACCTTTAATTATGCGCATACTGTTTTGCCCTTTGAGGCGAGCCGATCTTAGGGCATCTGCTAATCTCGACTCGTGAACAAAGCCAGCGACGACTAGCTTTGTTCATAATCCATGTTGCGTGAAAATTGGACAGCTTTTTTGAGGGCTTCCCGCATGCTGGTTGGATCTGCGGTGCCTTTTCCGGCGATATCAAAAGCGGTCCCATGGTCCGGAGATGTCCGGATAAAGGGAAGTCCGAGGGTCACATTCACCCCTTCTTCAAAAGAGATGATTTTGAATGCGATGAGCCCCTGGTCATGGTACAAGGCAGCCACCATTTTGGTGTTGTCTTTATATGCTCGTTTATAGATTGTATCCGGAGGAAAAGGTCCGGAAATGGGGATTCCCTTTTCTTTAGCTGCGTTTACAGCAGGAGCGATTTCCGTGACTTCTTCATTTCCCATGATTCCTTGTTCGCCGGCATGGGGATTCAATCCAGGGATCAGCAGATGAAATCGTTTTTGGTTGGCTTTCCGGGAGAATTCATCTAATTTAATAAAAAACTCAAGAAGGGCCTGTTTCTTGATTTTTTTGATAGCTTTTTTCAAAGAGATGTGATGAGTGAACAGAGCCACATTCAGCTTCTTGGAAAAAAATGACATGATGGCTTCAGGATAATCTCTGCTGAGATATTCTGTATGCCCGGCCCACTCAAGCTGGGCAAGTTTCCAGGATTCCTTGGATATGGGGGCTGTCACAACCGCATCCAGAGAACCTTTTTGGGCTTCTTGAACAGCTGTTTGAAAGCAAAAAAAAGAGATTTCACCATTTTCTCTGCTGGGACATCCGGTTTTAAAGGATTCGGAATAGAGCGGAAGATCATGAATGGATGTGTTGGAAGAGGCAGAGTTGTGTTTGAGGCCCGCCTTTTTGATCTCATTTCTGACCACACTTTCAGGTCCGAATATAATGTATTTGGCATCAGGAAGTTGAGAAGATGAGAACAGGGCTTTGACCGTGACTTCGGGACCGATCCCCCCCGGATCTCCCAGACTGATTCCGATTTTGACAGGCGGCACTTTAGGTTTTCGACTTTTTGTTTTGTCCCAGTTTGTACAAATATTTGATATTGTTCTTGTAAATCAAAAGATTTGGAGCGTTTTTTCTGGTCACCTTGAGGCAGTTGATATCATACCATTCGATCTGGCCTTTGATGGTTTCCCCATCAGTGAGGACGATTCCCATGGGGGTTTTTTTGCTCATCTGTTTCAGAAAATAGTAATTCTCAGCATGGGTTTCATAACGGGGGTGAGATTTTTTTTGGGAAGAATTTTTCTTTTTGTTGTTTTTATAATTGGAAAATTTTGGGCGGATTAATTTTCTGTTCATGTGGATTCTCCAAGGAGCTGTTTTTAAAAGAGAAACAAGAATTATTCTTTGTAAAATATTATAACATGACCTTTTGATTTTTTCAATGGACTGTGATTAGCCTGAACTCTTCATAAAAATGGCGATGTGATCATAATCATTTTCTCTTCAGCGATTGACAAGAGTTTAATCTTGACTTGAGAATAATTCAGGTTAGTATATGGAGAACGAACTTTCTGGATTTGAAATCCGTATATTAAAATAAAAGGACGATCTCAATGAAAAGAAAAAAAAACACGGCTATCGGGGTCATGGTGTTTTTACTTCTGGGCTCAGCATCCTGTATTCCTGTGGGTGATCTTCAAGAGGATTCCCGGACAGTGAAATTGCAGGGGGTCCAATCAGCAGAGGTAGAGCTGGAGTTTCATGCGGGTGAAATCAAGGTCTGCGGGGGAACAGAAGAACTTATGGAGGGAGTGTTCGAATACAACATTGAACAGTGGAGCCCTGAGATCAAATTTAACAGTTTTGATTCCAGGGGATTTCTTTATGTCAGCCAAGGAAATTCATCCGGAATACCTGCTGGAAATGGGAAGAATATTTGGGATATCTATTTGAATGAGGAGATCGCCCTTGATCTTGACATGGATCTGGGAGCTGGGGAGGGAGATTTGAATCTTCAGCATCTCAATTTGAGGTCAGTGCGTGTGGATATGGGAGTGGGAGACCTTGATGTGGATGTATCCGGATCCTATGACCATGATGTTGATGTCACTATTGACGGCGGAGTGGGGTCCATCACTTTATATCTTCCTAAAAATATCGGGGTCATTGTGAATGCAGACAAAGGAATCGGGTCCATAAATTCCAGAGATTTTATCAAAAAAGGAGACTCACTGGTGAACAAGGCTTATATGGAGAGTGATGTAGAGATCAGGGTGGATATAGATGCGGGCATTGGAAGCATCAAGCTCAAACTCAGATAAGCCGAATCACATTTTGGATGAAGCCCTTTGCGTTCACTTCTGCTTGTTTTGACACCATTGATTCAGCCATGAGAGGACTGTTTCATGCCACTGAATGCTGTTGTGTGGTTTGAGGACCCAGTGGTTTTCATCAGGGAAATACAGCAATTTGCTTGGAATCCCCTGTCTCTGTAAAGCGTTGAATGTGGCCAATCCTTGAGTTTCCACCACTCTGAAGTCATAGGCTCCGTGGATGACCAGCATAGGTGTTTTCCAATTTTGGACATAATTGACAGGATTGTGTTTTTCATACTCTTGGGGATTGGTCCAGGGAGTGCCTTGGTGATCCCATTCAGGGAACCAAAGTTCTTCGGTTGCATAGTAGGCAAAGCGTTCATCCAGATTCCCATCATGATTGACCAGGCAGAGGAACCTGTCTGGCCAGTTCCCTGCAATCCAGTTGATCATGAATCCTCCGAATGAAGCTCCCAGAGCAGCGACTCGGTTCCCATCCATCCATGGATGACGTTTGAGTGCAGCCTGGAGTCCCTTTTTCAGGTCTTCTAAAGGCTTGCCACCCCAGTCTCCACGGATGGAATCCGTGAAATCTTGTCCATATCCTACAGATCCGTGGAAGTCCACCATAACAGCTGCATATCCGGCCCCAGCATAGACTTGAGGATTCCAGCGATAATGGAAGTGATTTCCGAATGAACCCTGAGGCCCGCCATGGATGAGAAAGGCAACAGGATATTTGATTTTGGGATCAAAATCAATGGGTTTGACGATCATCCCATAAACGGTTTCATCTTTCCATCCTTTAAAAGTGAATTGTTCGTATTCCCCCATCAATGCTTGGCCGACATTTTGTTTGTTGATTTGTGTGAGTGGGGAAATGCGGTTTCCATCCAGAGTTGCAGAATAGAGTTCAGTGGGAGATTTGAGATGATCCATGCTGAAGATGATTTGGTCGGAACCGATCTCGGAAGATGTGATGTATCCTTTGGTTAAGAT
>WJMT01000103.1 GCA_014727835.1 Candidatus Aminicenantota bacterium
ATCCTTTTCTCTATCCACCACAAGCTGCCACGTATCCGTGTGTGTTCCGCTTGCAGAATCCCAGTTGATGAGATGTCCGGTCTCTTGAAAATTGATTTCAGAGGACTGGGAGGAAGTTTTGACCGGAGTTTGATTCCATGTGAGCAAAATCCCGCTGACCACCAATACAGCTCCAAAAAGCACCACCATGGCAGTGAGCCTGATCTTGTTTTTATTCACACCCACTCGCCAATCTGAATTATTCAGGTTATTTTTTTTTGCCCGGGCTAAGACCTTAGATATGGGCGAAAAGCACCTTTTTTCTTATTTTTATATATTATTTCCCATCTATACAATAAAATGTTTGCTCTAAAAACAATAAAAAATCAGTTTTTTGACTCAGAAAAAACCTGATATATTTCCTGGCTCAATTTCCGGATCATTTCCCTGTTCTCAAGCTTTTCCAACCAGTTCTCGGGAATGGCCATGACCCCTAATTTGGCACCCAGCACAGCTCCTGTAACCGCTCCTGTGGAGTCGCTGTCTCCTGAATGGTTGACAGCTGCTTTGATCCCTCCACTGAAGTCATCTTCATACATCAGGGAACAAAACAAGCTCACAGCCAAGGCTTCCTCTCCCAACCATCCTTCCCCCAGTGTTTTTATCCCCTCTTCAATGGATTCTCTGTCCTCTGCAAGCCGCAGCGCCAGGTCTACTTTTTCCAGGGTCTCTTCATGTCCTGTATAAAGGAAAAGTGTTTTTCTGACTCTTTTGATTGATTCCCTTAAATTCCGGCTCTCAATCAGATACCCGATGAGTTCTGCCAGAAATCCGGCTGATAAGTATCCGGAAGCATTCCCGTGGGTCAATGCAGCTGTCTTGGCACCAATATAAAAAGCATTGGCCCCACTAAAAGCCAGGCCTACTGGCGCCACCCGCATCACTCCTCCGCATCCTTTGCTGTCATTGATCGGTTTTTTCAAGGTCCCTTTTTTCCCGCTCCTAAGAGCAGAGAGGCAGGTTTTTCCTGGCCTTCTCACTTGGGGCGGGTCATCCTGAGTCTCTAGCCATTTGAGATATTCCCTGTAGATCAAAAGAGCGGGTTCCCGCACATCTTTTCGGTCCCGCTTCTCAGCAAATCGGATTAGGCCTCGGGCTGTGGCGACTGCCATTTGAGTGTCATCTGTGTAGCTGCCGGCTTCAAACCCATCCCATTGATCAAAATCCTCGATTCCAGAGTCTCCATATGTGTCTTTGATCCTCTCTAAGGAAAGAAACTCAACAGCAGCGCCCAGCGCATCTCCCACCCCCAGTCCTAACAAGCATCCTGTGTATTTATCTTTGATCTTCATATGGCCTCTTTTTGCCCTTGGATTTGGATCATGCGTTTATTATATGCCTGGAGGCGCGGTTATGCAAAAAGTCATATCCCTCATTTCAAAATTGCAATGCAGAGGGGATGTTGATAAGATTTGAGTAATTGTTTTTCAAAGGACATTCCATGGACATCCAAATCAGCCAGTCCTTTCTAAAGGACACCCTTCAGAAGCTGGTGCAGATCAATTCGGTCAATCCTGACCTGGACTCCCATGCTCCGGGTGAACAGGAAATCGGGTCTTTGATTGCCCGGATTCTTGAAGATTTGGGCCTTGAACCAGAAGTGGAGACCCTGAAACCAGGACGTGTGAATGTGACTGCAGTGGTCAAAGGAAGCAGCAATGGCCGCTCCCTGATGATCAACGGTCATATGGATACAGTGGGCGTTGGGAATATGAAAGAGCCTTTCTCCGGAGCTGTCTCTGACGGCAGGCTATACGGAAGGGGTGCTATGGATATGAAAGGCGGCCTGGCTGCAGCTCTGTCAATGGTAAAGGCATTGATGGACAATCACATCCAGCTTGCAGGCGACCTGGTTCTGGCTTTTGTGGCTGATGAAGAATACGCAAGTACAGGGACCGAGCGTTTAGTGGAGCGCTATCAGACGGATGCAGCCATTGTGACCGAACCCACTGGACTTGATATCTGCACAGCGCATAAGGGATTCGGGCTTTTTGAATTCACAACCACAGGAAGGGCAGCTCACGGCAGCCAGCCGGAAGAAGGCATTGACGCCAACAAGCACATGGGATGGATCATGAGAGAGCTTGATCAGATGTCCCGGAAGCTCGAAGCCGTATCTCCCCATGCTCTGCTGGGAGTGCCATCCCTTCATTTTCCTGTGATCAAAGGAGGCACCGAGCCGTTCACTTACGCGGAAAAATGCCGGATGAAGGTGGAACGGCGAACTCTTCCCGGCGAAAAAAAGAAGGAGATGCTCTCTGAATTAACAGCTGTCATCCGGAGACTCTCAGAACAGAGTGACACCTTTCAGGCAGAAGTCAAACCGATTCTCTGGCGCAACGCGTATGAGATCGACCAAAAAAATCAGATCGTCACAGCGCTCATTGATTCAGTCAAAGAGGCCACAGGCCGCGCTCCCTCTTATATCGGCCATCCCTGGTGGGAAGATTCAGGCCTGCTGGCTGAAGCCGGCATGGACACCGTGATCATCGGGCCCAAAGGCAGCGGACTCCACACCAAAGAGGAATGGGTGGATATCCGGTCTGTCAAAGACCTAGCCCAGATTTTGGTTCAAGCGGCCCTCAACTTCTGCACCTAAAATACGGGGACACAATACCTATTTACCCTATTTCTGCTCCTTTCCAAAAATCTCACTTTTTAAATTTGGCTCTCTGCATGGCCTGCTGCGCAATCTGACCGCTGGGCCCGTCTCCCCGCGAGACATTGACCGAGACTTTCCCATCAAGGGCTTGGAAGATCTCCGCGATGTCGCTGTGTGTGAAACCAGGGCAGAGCATGATCGATTCGATCTTTTCGGTCTCATAGAGATTTCGGGCCACTTTCACGGCCTCTTTTTGGTTTTTCACCACCACAGTATATAGCCGGTATTTCCCTGTATCAATAACACCTTTATGTTTTGTATAGTCTGCGTCAGGCGCATGGGTCAAACACAATGCCTTAAAAGCCATGTCACACCTCCATTCTTGATTTTATATACTGGATTTTATACACCCGCAAACAGGAACACAATACTAAACCAGACAGGGATTGGGATTCTTCTCTTTGGAACAGCTGCGAGCATGGCCCATGCTCAAGACCAGACCTTAAGTAAAACATCTGCCCAATCTTCAGAGCAGCGTGCTTAAGTTTGTTCTTCCCTCAGCCGCAGTCCGGATATTGACCACATATCCAGAAGGCATGCTTCCCTCGATCATGTGACCTTTTACTTTGATCTTGGCAGTGTCTCTGTGCTTTAAGGCGGCACGGGAGCAGCGGATGGAAAGGAGTTAAATAGGTAAAATGTCCCTAATTTACTGGCGGCTCTGTCTTCGCTTTTTGATTTTTTTCAGCACCACAAAAAGCGCCAGAAAAAAAATCCCCAGCACCACCAGGACCGCACCAAATGCTCCCCAGGTGATAAAGGTCCCTCCTTTGAGAAGATCCACGGGATTGAGGCTGGGCTCTGCAACATAACGGTCCTCTGTCTGGC
>WJMT01000104.1 GCA_014727835.1 Candidatus Aminicenantota bacterium
AGAGAAGAAAGTGGAATCTTCTTTGAGCATAAGCCTTTATTATGACGGGGATGAGCAGATCCTGGTTAAGACATGGACCGCTCAAAGCCCTATCAATTCCATGGAGTCGCTTTACAACCGGATGTTTGACAACCCGGACGCAAAGCTCAAACAGGACCAGCCCATTGAAAACCTGCTCTGGGAGTTTGAGCAAACCCCTTTGAGCTGTGAGGTCACACCGGAAAAAGAGACGGTTTCAGAAGATGAGCAGATCCAAATCCATCTGTCGGATTTTCAAGGACAAAGCGGCCCGTCCAAATCCTTTAACCGCATTTTGGTTCAAGCAGACCACGGAGAAATCCTAAACGGCACACCGAGCTCTTCTCTGGAGAATGCCCGGGTGTTTCAGGTGGGCAATGGATCCGTCTCTGTGGAATACCAAAGCCCCTCCTCGTGTGAACACAAGAAAGACTTTGTCCATGTTTACAACTCCTGTGATATCGCCAAAAAGGCACTCGTGCCGCTGTCAGAGACAAAAACCAGAGGTGAGATCGCCACACAAGATATCAAGATATCCTGTGGAGGGGAATGGACCGGCACCATCCATCTGGAACAGCTCACATCATTTGTCTGCTCAGAGAAAGAGCCCAGAGAATTCGAGGGCTGGGATGCCCTGGAAAACCGGACCACCCAGAAATGGACAGCGGACTTTGATGTGCGTATCCAGGACATTGCCGTGTTTGATGAGGGCATTGATATCAAGAGAGGAGACGATGTGGAAACATCAGGGACCCTGAACTGGTCTCTGGATCAGTACCGCAAACAAAGCTGGGCTGCTTATGGATGCTCGGGCTTCCGGGAGGAAACCCACAAAGGAGACCACACCGCTCAGGCCGGGATTCACTGTTTGAGCATAACCTTTTCCAATGCCGGCCTGGCTCCCACAGCGTCTCCTTCGTCTCTTTTGGATGAGATAAAGCTGTCCAAAGAAGAGGAAGCCATTGAGCTGAAGCTGATCATCATGAGTGACCTGACAGACACGGCTCAAGTCAACTATTCTTATCATAAAGAGGGCACCTGTGATGAAAAAACAACGGATATCGAGGAAATCCGGGATTGGGATATCAGCCTTCCCGCTTTTCTGAATGTGAGAGCTGTGTATATCAGAGGGAAAGACGGAGAGGACCGGATCATAGGCTCATCCACCTATTCATCGGAGACCTCAAGCAGTGAGCTTTTTGACTGCCCTTCAGTTGTCGCCACCCAAAGGTGGACTATTGAACTCAGCAGACAGCCTGAGAAGGATTCCTAAAGGAGCTTGGAAAATGAAAAAATCATATTGTGTGTTTGGTTCTCTGCTTTTAGCCTGCATTTTTTTGTGGGGGAATGAAAGGCCCAGAGTCAGAGAAGCCGGGATCACACCCGGCATCTTTGCGCCGGGACAATGGAATGCCATAACAGATGTGAACGGAGTGCTGGTGGGCCACACCACACTGGTTAAAGGAAAAGACATCCGGACCGGAGTGACCGCAGTCCTGCCTCATAAAGGCAATGTTTTTTTGGACAAAGTGCCAGCAGCTGTGTATGCGGCCAATGGATTTGGGAAGCTGACCGGAACCACACAGGTGGAGGAGCTGGGTTCTCTGGAAACACCTGTTGTTCTGACCAATACGCTGAGTGTTCCCACAGCAGCGGATGCTGTGATCGACTATGTGCTCTCTCTTTCCGGAAACAAAAGAGTGGGCTCTGTGAATCCAGTGGTGGGAGAGACCAATGACGGATTTCTTAATGATATCAGAGCACGGCATGTGAAAAAAAGCCATGTGCTGGCTGCCATAAAAAACGCAGCTTCCGGGCCTGTGGCTGAAGGGTGTGTGGGCGCAGGCACCGGGACTTCGTGTTACGGGTATAAGGGGGGCATTGGAACCTCATCCCGAGTGCTCCCAGCTGAACTGGGTGGATACACAGTGGGCGTTTTGGTGCAGACCAACCACGGAGGTGTGCTGAACATCAACGGATATCCGGCCGGGAAAGAGCTGGAGAATTTCTCATACCAGCGTTTTGTGGAGAAGGTTGAGGACCAGGGCTCGTGCATGGTAGTGGTGGCCACTGACGCTCCTCTTTTGGCACGGAACCTCAAACGGCTGGCCAAACGGGCGCTTCTGGGAATTGCACGCACCGGCGGATATTATTCCAATGGGAGCGGCGACTATGCAGTGGCGTTTTCCACATCTAAAAAGGTCCGGATTCCTTACAGGTCCAGAGATGCCCTTGAGTCTTATGAAGTGGTGTCCAACCGGATGATGTCGCCTCTTTTTCTAGCTGCTGCAGAGGCATGTGAGGAAGCTATTCTGAACTCTCTTTTCCAGGCAGAGACCACGAAAGGAAAAGACGGCCGCATGCAGGAAGCGCTTCCTGTGGACCAGGTGCTCAAAATGATGAAAAACTATGATTTCTTTCATTGACATGGTTTTTGTATGGGATTACATTAATAGTCAAGGGTTAGCAAACAAATTCTATTTTTGATGTTAAGGAGGAAACATGAATCAGAAAAAATTATGGAGAAGTCTTATTATTGTCTGTTTTGTTTTTCTGATTTTGCCCGGTCAATCCGGAGCTGAAGAGATCGAACTTCAGCTCACACAGGGACAAAGCAACCCCTGCTCTCAGATGAGCTTCGGGCTGAGGCTTATGGGAGGCGCCTCTCTTCTGATGCAAAACGACCTTAATGACCACATTCAGGGACTCAACGATAATTATGACGATCTCTCCAGTTCTGTCCCCTCTCTCATCGTTGACTCTGAATATGAGCCAATCAAAATGGGTTTGGACTTCAGCGGTGAAATACTGATCAACTTTATGCCCCATTTCAGCATCGGTATTGGAGCCGGCTATATCTCAGCAGGAAAAGAAAGCTCTATAGAAATCTCTTATACCTCCATGATAGGCAGCCAAGAATTCACAATGTCCCCCCAGATCTCTGCGATACCGATTACTTTGAGCCTGTATTACGGAATCCCTGTGGGAAATGGAATGGAAGTGGTGTTGAACGGAGGAGCCGGATATTACTTGGGCACCATCAATTATGAAATGGCCCAGATATCAACCAGTATGGGAACTTATGAATACACAGAAGACTGGAATGCCCAGTCCAATGCCCTGGGATTTCACGGAGGATTAAATCTGGAATTCGGTTTTTCCTCTAATATGGCGTTTGTTGTGGGAGCCAGAGGACGGTTGGTAAAATTTACGGACCTGTCCGGGGATCTGGAGTGGGAATATTCTGACTCCTGGGGTTGGTCTGATTCAGGGACAGAGAAAGACCAGACTCTCTGGTTTGGTCAATTTGAAAGTTTATATACCGGGATTGAGTATCCGCGTTTAGCAATTTCAGACACCAAGCCCGCAGGATTCTGGTGGTCCGATGTGAGAAAAGCGGAAATCAACCTCAGCGGGATTGTTTTTCAGGCGGGAATCAAGCTGACTTTTTAGTTTTTCTCCTGCTGATTTGGTCTCTGATTGTTGCAATTCTTCTGAAGAAAAAGTATAGTAAGCAGAAATTCATACCAACAAATAGGAGGGAATATGAGCCAAAAAAAGTTATTAGGAAGTTTGGTTCTGGTCTGTTTTGTGTTTCTCATTATTCCCTGCACAGGAACCGCAGAAGAAATCGATCTTCATCTGTTCAAAACCAAAACCGGAAAAAGCAGCCAAGCCTCATACCAGCAGGTCAATCCGTACAGAGACGGTTCCGGATTCGGACTGAGGCTTATGGGAGGCGGATTCTGGCTTATGAAAAATGACTTCGACGACCACATGCAGGGACGGAACGATTTTTTTGACGATTACACCAACATGTATCCTGGCAATTCTGTTAGCTCTGAATATGAGCCATTCAACCGAGGAATGGATTTCAGCGGGGAGATCTTGATCAACTTCACGCCCTATTTTGGCATCGGGATCGGAGCCGGCTATATCTTTGCAGGAATAGAAAACACTCTGGAATATACGAGCAGCTGGGGCACTGAATATGACATAACTCTTCATCCTCAGATCTCAGCCATACCCATAACCGCGAGCTTGTATTTGGGAATTCCCATGGGAAGTGCAATGAAAGTTGTGCTGAACGGAGGAGCCGGTTACTATTTAGGCACTGTCAATTATGATCTCAGCTATACGTCCAGCAGTTTTAGTTATCTGTATGAGGAAACAGATACCTGGAGCGCTGAGTCCAATTCCTTAGGATTCCACGGAGGATTGAATTTTGAGTTTGGGTTTTCTCCCAATTTTGCGTTCGTGATCGGAGCCAGGGGCCGGTATGTGAAATTCACCGACCTGACCGGGGATTATGAGGAAGAATGGTCTGACAATTGGGGCTCATCCGGTTCTGCCTCCTATAAAGATCAAATCCTCTGGTTTTCAATGTATGATGAGTCTATAACCGGAGAAGAGTATCCGCTGCTCATATTTGCAGAAAGCAAACCTGTTGATCCCTGGTATTCGGATGTGAGAAAAGCTGAAGCCAGCCTGAGCGGGATTATTCTTCAAGCGGGAATCAAGCTGACTTTTTAGTGTTGTTTTGATTTTTTAATGAGTGTTGAGAAAAAAATTGCAATATCTTTAAAAAAAAAGTATAAAGAATTTGAATCCATTCCAACAAATAGGAGGGAATATGACCCAAAAAAAGTTATTAGGAAGTTTGGTTCTGGTCTGTTTTGTGTTTCTCATTCTGCCGGGAAATGCCGGAGCTGAGGAAGCCGAACTCCAGCTCACACAGGAGCAAACTAACACTTACTCTCAGATGAGCTTTGGGCTGAGGCTTATGGGCGGCGCTTCTCTGCTGATGCAAAACGATGTTAATGACGCTTTCCAGGGGACAAACGACTTGATAGATGATATCCCTATTGTTTCAGCTGATTCTGAATTTGAACCGATCAACATGAGTCTGGACTTCAGCGGTGAAATCCTGATCAATTTCATGTCCAATTTTGGTATTGGTATTGGAGCTGGGTATATTACAGCAGGGAAAGAAAGCATAGTGGGACTGGAAATGATGATGTTCGGCTCTGAAGAGCAGACTGTACACCCCCAATTTTCCGCTGTCCCTATCACATTTAGTCTTTATTACGGAATTCCTGTGGGAAGTATGATGGAGGTTGTATTGAATGCCGGCTTAGGTTACTACCTGGGTTCAGTGAAATATGATGTATTTACTGAAGGGACTAGTCTTGGTATATCCTATGAAACATCTGATACCTGGAGTGCCCAGTCCAATGCTTTTGGATTCCACGGAGGGCTGAATCTTGAGTTTGGATTTTCTCCCAATATGGCGTTTGTGATCGGCGCCAGAGGCCGGTATGCAAAATTTACGGACCTCACCGGTGACCTGGAGTGGGAATATTCTGACTCCTGGGGTTGGTCTGATTCAGGTACAGAGAGAGACCAGACTCTCTGGTTTGGAAACCAAGAGATGTATGGAGGCCAAGAATATCCGCAGGTGATTCTATCCGACACCAAACCCACTGGATCATGGTGGTCGGATGTGAGGAAAGCAGAAGTTAACCTCAGCGGGATTGTTTTTCAGGCCGGGATCAAGCTCATTTTCTGACTTTAGAGAAAGCCTTATTTTTGATTTTCAGGGATACCCTTTCATCATCACAGGTTTGAAATCGACCCCTTGATCACGAACAGTAATTTGCCGATATCCTTTTTTCCTGCCTGATCCGGCTGCTCAAACGCCAAAGGTTTGTCAATGAGGCCCCGTTCTGTGACGTATTCCATAAATTCCCACATCCACTCATGATAGGCCACCACAAAGGCCGATTCTTTGTCCGGAAAATTAAAATCTTTTTGAAGGGCTTCCAGATCCAGGTTCTGGTTCATGAAGCCCACGATCTTGGCTGCCGTGGACTGACAGAGCAGAAAGACAGGATCATCCGATTTCATCTCAATCACAGGAACGATCATGCGGCCCTGAGGATCGACAACTTCATAAGACAGCAGCCGGTCTAGAAGGTCTTGGTCAACGATCTTTCCATGCTGGTCCAGCTGTTCCTGCATGGAATATAGGTTATCCCAGTGAAAGATCTTCTGGATCTTTTCCTGGGGACCGTCGCTCCAGTTAAGCACCACCATTGTGTCCTTGCCTATGGCGATATTGGAACCGCCCCTAAAATTTCTCTTCGGACTGTAAGCCCAGTACACTCCGTCAAAAAGAGGCCTTTCCTCTGACAAAGAAAACTCACTGATCAATCCTTGAGCCCGGAAGGGAAACCAGACCAATCCATCCACCACACAGGAAAACAGCACACTGTAAACGTGGCCCGGATATCCCTGGTCTGTCAAAATTATTTTAAGCTTATGGATATCCTCTCTGAGGACAGGGTCGATGTCTTGAGCCAATTGGCGGAGATAGGGAATGAGCTTCTGCTTTTGTTCTGGACTGAGGATGGGCAGGGTTGTCTGAATGAATTCGTCTCTGCAGTCCACAAACCTCATGGCTTGGAGGAGCATAAGCTGGCTTTCCGTAAAATCGACATTCATGTCTCTCAATTCATTTCTGGTTTTGCTCTCCAAACAGGACAAAAGGATTTCCCAGTTGTTGTCTGCGCGGACTACCTGGTCAGGAGAGACAATCTCCTGTCCCCCGGAAAACCTCAGGAATTCATACTCATCCACATCCGCAGGATATGGCTGTTTGACAGCGCCCACTTCAGTTTTGGAACAGGAGGTTATCAATAACAAAAGCAAAACGAACAAAAAAAACAGCACATTAGCAAATCGCTTCATAATCATCCTCCTTTTTAATCAATCGGCTCCTACAGTTTATCACCATCCTCATGCGAACTCACCTTCTTTTTGATTTGTTCCAATACATTTTGATAGGGCTGGGATTCCCTGAGTCCCTCAAAATAGGGACTGTTCTGGACAGCGGATGCATCATTAAAGCCTTTTTTTACAGCCAGCTCTAAATAATGAACCGCGGTTTGTTTGTCGCTGTTCAGGGCATAAGCCTGTGCCAAATCAAACAGGACCCGCTTGTGTACAGATTCATTTCCTTCGCTGGCCTTTGAGGCAATCTGAAACAAAACCACAGCTTTCAGGGGATGATTGTTTTTCAAGTGCTGGTTTCCGGTTTGAACAGCCCTATTAAATATAAGGTGAAGGAGGCGCACAGCCAGGCTCTGCTCTTCCACTTGATTTTGGGCCTGCGCCTCCTCTTGAAGGGATTCCAGTTTCATTTTTGCAAACAAAGCCTCAAAGTCAATGCAATCTTGAGGGGATTGTTCTATTCGGTTAAAAACACTTCCGCAGATGCTGACGATCTCGGTTTCCCTCTGGATCCGCTCATTTTCCCTTTGGGCAAACTGCTTGTATTCGTCTCTTTGCTGCAGGAGGTTTATTTTTTCTTTGATTTCCGAAGTGTCTTTCAGACCCCTGAAAAGGGATGAGATGGTTTGATATCTTAAAACCGCCCAGTAAATTTTCCCCTGTTCTTCAAGGTCTTGGGCCCTCTGCCTCTTTTTGGCATAGATCCGTTCTGTTTTTTCTCTATCTTCAGGAACAATGTACTGCTTCATCCTCATGATTTCCATCCACTCCCATGCTGAGAGGCACACATCAGAAGGAGGCCAGGCATGGGTTCCCTCAAAATAATGAATGTGATGAGTGACCTTGGCCTGGTTCAGCCTGATATCCAGCATGATCATTTCTCTGTAATTGAAGTCAGCGAACCCAACCGCTCCATAATAGATCGAGGGGTTTATCTCTTCAGGATTGAATTGAGACGGGAGTCCAGCGCCGCAGCCAATAACACCGGTCACCGGATGGTTTGCGGCTTGAGAAAACAGAACCGCTGCCCGGGCCCCACCGGAAAAACCAGTGACATAGATGCTGTTGGAATCTATAGAAAAACGGCTTTGGGTGTCATCCCACATGATCTGTACGGCCTGGAAAATGTCTTCCCACGGGCCGTTTCGAAAATTATTGGAGCCCACAACTAGGAAGCCGTGTTTTTTCGCTGCTTCTTTGAAATGCTCCACAGGCACATACCCTCTGGCTGAAGGGTCCAGCGCATACAGAATGGGCCAGGATTTCTCCGGTGTGTATTCTTGGGGCAGATACAGGGCATAACTGTGAGAGGGGAAGTGCTGGCACAACACCTTGCTGATAACAGTCCCTCTTTCAAAATCTGTTTGTGAGTGCAGATTACCTCCCCAAATGAGAACCACCAGGAACACAGCCTTCATTCGAATACATTTATTTCTCATTTTTGTTCCCTTTTGTGTTTTTGAAAAATCGATTTCTCTTGCATCATTCTTTGACTTCAATCATCAGCTGGTTGTGAGGGGACTCCATTCCGCCCCAATCCTTACAGGAACAACTGTAAAATTGTGTTTCATTTCATCCCTCCTGAAAACATCATATTCCTTCTTCCTCTCTCATACTCCAGCATGATTCATGCCAGTTTTGAAAACTTTTTTTCCCTGGGGGAAAAACAGGGATGGACTCCGGTTTTCACCGCAGTCATTCTGTAAAATTTGAAAAGCTGTAAAATAAATTTACATCCGCAAAAAGAATTTTTTTATTTATTCCAACATGATTAACTGAACAGCTGACCGAGAGCAGTGATAAGAACAGAGTCCGCATCCAAAGCAGTGATCCTTCCAGATTGCAATCTCCTCCTCTTGGAAAGAGATGGCTCCGAACAGACACTTCTCCGCGCATAATCCACACCTGTCGCAGAGTTCTGTATTGATTCGGGCGGTGAATCCGGACCGGCCCATGGATGTGGCTATTCCGAGTTTTTTCAGTCCCTGGACAAACACGCAGCAGCACTCACAGCAGTTACACAAATACTCTGGTGTCTCCACGTTATTTATGGCATGGACCAGATCATGTTCCTGAGCTGTATCCAGGACCTCAAGAGCCCTCTGAACACTTATCTCCTTTCCTATATTCCGGGAGATGAAAAACTCAGCTTTGTCATTCAAAGAAAGACAGACCTCCAGCGGCCTGCAGCAGTTTTGGAAAGTGGAGCGGCAAAGGCATTGGACCACTGCGATCTTCGGGGAGGCCTGCACATAGTTACGCGCCTGATGATAAGGGATGAGCTGTCTTTTGTCTTCAATGGCAACCTCAACGGGAAGGACCCTGTACACAGGTTTTTCGCTCTCCTGCATCTCTTTTTTTGCCCGTTCCATCACACATTCCTGTATAACCGACAGATCATTCAAGGACAATTGAGAAAATTCAGAACTGTGAATGATGAATCTTTTGAGGATGCCTTCTAGGCTGCAGCTTGAATAGAATTTTTTTCCATCTATGACCTGTCTAAACAAATAACCTTTTTCAAAACAAGATACAAGGATTGTTGCCGGCAAATCAGTGAACCTCAAGAAAACCTCCCGGGCTCTGACCTTTTTGTCAGCAAGATAGCTGAGAAGGACCGTTTCGTGTTCAGAGAGGATTTTGGGAATGATCTTATGGAGCTTCTCGGGAACTCCAAATTTTTTTATAAATGATTGAAGAACCGGGTCGCTCTGGTCTTGACTCATTTCATCATCACCAATAAGGGAACATTTGCATCATATCAAACATGCCTGGATTTGCCTAAAATCAACCGGAGGCAAATCTGACAAACTTTTCGCGGCTGAAAACAATAAACACCAGAATGAGACTGAGAATCAGTCCTATGGAAGTTATGATTGTTATCTCATTGAGATGAGCCTTGATCATCTCCTCTTTGATCACAGCATCCATGGACCCGGCGATGAAAAAATGATAGGAAATGCAGGCCCATAAGTTTCCCTTGGTCTTGTAGAAAATAAAGCCGAAGGGAAATGACATCACAAGTCCGGCGGTTACTGAAATCATGATTTCATTGATATTGTGCCCTATAATGAGATTAGCTAGGTGGGCAGGGCCAAAAAACAATCCTGTGATCAAGGCAGCTGTGTACCATTTTGTAGCCGATGAAAGTCTGTTGAATAAAACCCCTCTGAAAAGGCCTTCTTCAAATAAGCCGGGCCCGATCAATGCCAGAAAGATCATAACAATGGAATTCCATGAAAAATGGATGGGAACTTTATAAATCACACATCCTATTATCCAGGATAGGATAAAAGGCAAAGAAGCAGCCAATCCCGATAGGAAGGGCTTCATGAATTTCTTCTTAAAACCTAAAAAAGGAAATATTTTAGGTACATTTCCTGTGTAAAAGATCACAACTCCGGAAAACAACACAGTCAATCGGATCAGATAAACAAACAATCCATCCGCAAAACTTCTCACAGCCGGAAACATATCTCTGAATAAAAAATTAAATCCGGTTATGGCTACCAGATAAATGATTAAGGAAACCCAAAGTGCTTTGATGATGTGTTTTGTTTTCATGGTCTTATCTCCACTTTGTATTTGGCAAGACTTCCTCCTCTATAAATAGGTTCCACACTTTTCCTGAAGCCGACAGATCGTTCTCCATTCCCCAGAATCCCTTTAGCTGGACCAGAGAAGCCAGAAGAAACACCATCTTATTATTTTCTCTGTAAAGACAGCCTGCAAATCTGTAGGACTGTTCACTTGTTTGGTCCTCTCGCGTCATTCTGAAGGTATAAGTTCCCTCGCCTCGGATGCCATTTTGTTGTTTTCTAATCTCATTTAACCGGAATTCAGTGATCCGGCTTTGGACAGAGCCCTCGCTTATGGATTCAGATTGGGTTATCTCTTCCAGAAACTGCCGGAACAGAGTTTCTGATACTTTGTCCTCACTCTGTTTCCAGTGAAGTTCTATGTGCTTTTCAGAATCAGTAAGGAGGGTCCACAAAGATCCTCTGTGTTTTGTGATTCCATCCGGGTACCATTCCTTATACAGGAACGGTTTGGTTTTCCAGTTTGACGGCTTAAAAAAAGATATGCTCCATTCGGGAGAATGGTATACAGAGGTAAGCCTCTCATCTAAATCTTTTTTATGGGATTGATGACAGGACACAGCGGCTGTGATTTCCTCCTGCAGGTCCAAAAACTCCTGCCGGGTTCCTTTTCTCACATTGATGTTGCAGTCAGCTGTGAACTGGCGGCTGGTTTCAGGGCAGTTCCACACAATGAATCGGGTGCGGACCGCTCCATTGTAAATGGTGCCTTGGGTATAAAATCCCTTATGACCGCAGATCTCGATTTCTCCTTCTTGTCCTGTGAGTTCGAAATCCATGTTCTCTCCCCAAAAATTCAGCAGATGATGCCGGACATATTCCAGGGATATATCTTTGTTTTTCTCTGTTAAAGGCCTCCAGTGCAGAAAATACATCAGCCATTTTGAACTGTGGAGCTTGATGAAGCCGTCTGTGCCCTGAGATTCATCATACACTTCCCATCCCGGATCCATTCTCTTTAATCCGTTAAGATCGATAGAATCCGTTTTGACTAGAAAAGAGCCAAAAATTATGGGTCCCAAAAAAAGAAAAAGAAATAAAAAAGCTGTTTTTCTGCTCATTCTCTGTTACTCCTGAATTTATTCAAACGAGAACTCTTGAGGACATTAACATATTTGCCCTCTATCTCAGTGCTGATTCATAGGGTTTCCCTTCAAGAAAATCACCAATGAACAGCAGTCCCATGTATTTTTCTTTTTCATCCATCAATTTATCCCCCATATCTGCAATGGTCCCCCGGACTACTTTTTGTTTCTCAGGGTACCCGGCCCAGAAGATTACAGCACAGGGCATATCTTCCGGAAAAATTTTTCCTAAAACTGAAAAAAGTCTTTCCGGGTTCCCCAATGCCATGTACAAAACCAAGTTTGGCTGGTATTTTGACAAATCTTTGAGAATCTGCAAATCCTGCATACCGGGCCCTAACATGAGCATGGGAGAGCTTTGAACAACCATACGGGCATCAAATGCAGGAATCACACTCTTTCCCAAAACTGCCATGGCTGCGGCATCACTGCTCATTCCCGGGATAATCACTACATCCTGAGAATCAAATTGTTCACTGTACATTTGGCTGGGACCAAAGAGACAAGGATTCCCATTGTCCAGCAGCCCCACATCTTTTCCCTTCTCAAGCAGTCTCTTGATTTCATCGATCCTTTTTTCCCTGATGCGGAAGCGCTCTATCCTGAATTTTCCCATTTCTTCTTTGGCCAGACGGTGCAGATTTTTTCCCTTATAATCAAACAATCCTTTCCAGGGATCAAATAGAATGGTTTTATTCTTTATATAATCCTTGAATAATTCCGCATGTTCATTTGATGCAGCAATGAAATCCATTTTTTTCATGGTTTCTAAGGCTTGAACAGTGGACATCAGAGGCCCGGCCGGACCTGTGCCAATAACAAACAGTTGCCCTCTTTTTTTTGATTCCATATTCTCTTCAAACTTGATACTCTGATGGATTTCTTGCCACTCCTGCCATCCTCCCTTAAAACGAAGAACCTTTTTATACCCTAAAGTCACAGCCCATCGGGCTGCAAGGGGACTTCTGGTGCAGTCTGGCCGTCTGCAGTAAAAAATAACTTCTTCGTTTCTATTCTGAGGCAGGCGGCTGAGAAGCTCCGCTAATTTGCTTTGAGGCATGTATTCTTCACCTGATGAACTGTCTATCAAAACAAAGTCCATATCCCTGCTTTGATTTCTGATAATTTCTTCCAATTCCGCCTCAACTCTTGTCCCAGGGCCAAATCCGTATGAATCTATGGAAACATTTACAGCTCCCGGAATATGACCGGCTTTGTACTCTTCCGGAGGTCTGCAGTCAATCAAAGTGAATCCATCATGACGGGTGATCTTTTCACGCATTTTCTGGGCACTGATCAATCCATAGCTGATATGAGATTCTGGATGTCCGCTGGTTTTTATATAAGATACATTGAGGACATTGGAATGGCCCCTCAAAAATAGAAAGGAAAAAAGGACCATCATGATAATGGCAAAAAGTCTTTTCATGATCGTTTCTCCATTTTGGTTATTCCTAAATTCATTGCAGGATTCATGCCAATCCTATGGGATATTTAATGGTTCAGGGATAGAGAGATGGATTGCATAGAATATCACCAAACATTGAACAGCAATAAGCTGACATGCTGTAAAATTCATTTACATAAGAATTGAATATAACAACCTGGATTATTCATGAGTCAAGATTGCTTTGTCATGGCCAAGAACACAGTAACAAATCCATCTCATTAAGCTTAGTCCGAAGCAGACAAAGATATCACTTGCCTATAGAACCCGCCTAAAATTTTTCAGACCATCCAGTGAATTGTTTCAACCCGGGATAAACCTAAAATGAATAATTTTCGTAGAACTTCTTAAACAGGAAGATAATGCAAAATAATTTTTTTTCGTCTTAGTGAATACAAAAAAGGAGGACCGTATGTATCAAAGCAGACCGGACAACAATCAAAGTCAATTAATATGGTTGTTTTTCCTTGTTCTATCATGGTTCGCTATCACCCTACTTACTCCTTCCATAAACAAACTCTATGACTTTCACTCAATAAATCCTTGGATATTAGCCTATATCCGCATGGCTCTTATGCTGGCAGTCTCTTGGATCTATATCCACATCCGTGAGAAACAATCCTTTTTTCAAGGATTCAACATCTCATTCAAAAACTTTAGTCGAAATCTTTTCTGGGCAGTGGTATTTTTCGCTGCTGCTTATCTTGTGGAAAAACTCTACAACTTACTTATAATGAAACCTCTGATTCCTGAAATGTTTACCGCCTCATCAAGCGGAGGAAAAGCTGTAACTCATTCTTTAGGAGAACGTTTGTTTGAGTATTTTTATATTGTTTTTGAAGGGGTAGTGGAAGTCTTTGTGTTTATTGGTGTGCTGGTCGACCGGCTGGCAAAAAGGTGGGGATGGACGATGTCTATTATCACTGGAAATATCATCTTTGCTCTTTGGCACTACTCCTATTGGCGAATGGGATGGCTTCCCGGAACCGTACTGATTGTTTTGACCTTCATCATGGGTTTCGTCATTTCGCTCAATTATATGAAAACAAAGAACACGCTCAGTTCTGCTCTTTGTCATATATTCGTTGATTCTCCATCTGCTATCAAAATCCTGTTAGGAAAATAGACGCTAGAGACGAACTTGTTAAAAGAGTCAGAAATCCCAGCCCACACCACTGCAGCCTTGATTTTTTTGGTTTTCGTCAGGGCGATGTACGTCATCATTCCACCCCTGCTCACTCCGTACATCCCAATTCTGGATGTATCGGCTTTGTTTACATACCCTAAGGCAGGAATCAGATTAACCACATCGTTGATATCAGCGCCTCCGTATTCATCCTTTCCCTCACTACCAACACTTCCTCTATACTGGCTGCAAATAATGACATAACCTTTGCTTGATAGAAGCGCTAGAAGAAAAAACAAGAGCTTGTCATCAATTTTTCCAAGTTCTCCAAATCCCCCACGGTTAAAGATAATACATGGATATTTGCCCTCTTTTTTAGGGACAACGAGGAAGCCTTTGATTTTCAATCCATCGCTCAAATAAGTCATCTGAAAAATCTCTACTTTCTCTAAATACTGAAATTCAGATTTGAATCTTCGTCTGTCATTCATTTTTTCAGTTACTTTAGAATAATATGGAGAGTTTGAGATATCAGTGATTTTTTCTCTCTTAATAATCTCTCCATTTTGACCAAAGAGAGCTTGATAGAATAGGTGAAACAATATAAAATGAAAAATTGGGGAAATTTATTACCTTGGGTCAGGGATCCTTTTTCTGATAAAGGAAAGCCCCAGAAACAAAGCCCCTAAAACCGCATAAACCACTAGGCGGATGCTGGATCCGTATCGATCCGTGAAAACACTCCGTCCCCAGGCAATGAGGAACACCAGCAGTCCCAGCAGGAATCCAACTACGGTGTAGAGAATTCCTGACTCTGAAAACATCTGTTTAGTTTTGGTCCACAGCTCTTTAAGCTCTGTTCTTCCCACAAAGCAAAAACCCAACAAGATAAGTCCCAGCCCAAAGGCGGTCACATAAGAAAGGGCTACGTATCCTTTGGCAAACACAAACGGTGCGTATACTGGAATGACATTAGCCAGAGTGTGGGTGGTCATGGCTGCAAGAAGACTGCCTGTAGCATAGTAGATGAGACAGAACACAGCCCCGCTTATCAGAACATTCAAAATCATCACCACGTTGTAATCAGGATGAGAGAAGTGATGGGTCAGACCGAACGGGATAAACGAAATGAAAAAACCCACAGCCGGAGCGATTTTCCGGCTGAACAGACCCTGGATATAACCCCGGTACCATATTTCTTCATGCCAGGCACCGGTGACAAACCCAAAAATGAGGCTCGTCAAGGTCATGATCACTAAGAGAAGGGGCAGTGGCATATCCGGAAACATACCTAAATTTTTGGAGATGGAATCCGCGTAAACAGAAATATTGGCGACTTCAAGAGGAAGAAGCACAATATAAAGCACACAAAATCCAATGAAACCAAACCAGATGTCCTTACCCCAGCTTCGATGGATGCGGAATCCCAGATCTTTAAGGGTCCAATTATCTTTCAGTCTTCTCACTGCATAAACCACCACAGCGATCACCACTCCTCGAGACAACCAGTAAGCTAAATTAGTGAGCAGGTTTTCCAATCCCAGAAATCGGTGAAGCAGAATCCCGAATATAGCTATAATAAAAGAAACTCCCAAATACTCAGAAAACACCACAGCTGTTTTTTTCATTGAACTCTCCTGTATGGTGATGTCATTTCAAAACTTTTTCAACCACCCAAATATCAGAATCTCCCAAGCTGCCTTCCCTATTGGAAGTGAAATAAAACTTGGAGCCATCCGGAGAAAGACAAGGATCATAATCATGTTGAGCGGATTGGAAAGGTCCATCCATTAGATGGGGACTGGTCCATTTGCTTTTAACCAGCTCAAACTTCCAGATATCCACATCTCTTTTGTTTTCATCTCCCCGAGCTGAATTCAAGTACAGGGTCTGACCATCAGGGGTGAGATAGGGAGTGGCTTCCCATTCTCCTGAGTTGACAGGCCATGGGATAGGTTTGGGTTCAGTCCATCCGCTGTTTTTTCGGGTAGACTGAAAAATCTGCACCATCTTCTCTTTGGCTGGTTCTCTTCCGCTTGAAAAAATCACTGTTTTGAAATCCTTGGGAATGGCAATTCCCCAATCCGGTTTTCCGGGAGTGCTGAACTTTTCATTAAAGATTTGAGGTTCGCCCCATTCATCTCCATCTTTGAAACTCAAATAAATATCGCAGTTCCAGTACTCACCCTGATTATCTCTGTTAGAAGCAAAGAACAACCTCTTTTCATCCAGAGTCACAAACACATCGAATTCATCTCTTTCTGTATTGACAGGAACAGGCAGAAGCTCCGCAGGAGTCCATTGTCCGCTTTCCAGTCTTGATACATAAATATCATATTTTCCCATCCCTTCTTCTCTTATGGACGCAAAATACATGGTTTTTCCATCCTGGGTAAAGGTGACGTGTTCGTCCTTTCCTTTGGAATTGATGTTTGGGCCCAGATTTCTGAGATTTCCCCATTCGTACGGTTCGACTTTTTGAGTCTGACACCCGCTTAGGGTCACGATGAGAATAACAGCGGCAGATAAAAGACCTCTTTTCATGGCATTCTCTCCTATTTTATCAAATACTTCATAGGTTTTTTTCTGTTTTTCAAAATCACAAAAAATAGGTAAATGGGTATTGTGTCCCTGTATTTACAGGGAGTTTTTTTTGAATTGAATGCCGTGTCTTTTGATTTTTTCATTCAGAGTGCTGTGTTTGATTCCCAAAACCTGTGACGTGACTTTCTGATTGCCGTTCATCTCTGAGAGAATTCTCACTAAAAGAGTTCTTTCTAAATGATCCATTAAATTACGGAACGGGATTCGGTTTTTCACACAAAAATGCTCTAAAAAGTTGATCAAAAAATCCTGTTTGGAAAGGCTGCTGCGTTCCTTCTTCTGTTTTTCCAGAAACTTTTTAAACAGCTTTTCGAATCTTTGGGCTTCTTGGTCTGGCTTGTTATTGCCAGCCAATTCCTGCTTCTTTTCATAAAATAATGATTCTCTCGGATTCATGGTCCCCCCCTATCTCTGTTTTTTAACTGAATATTCCCCGCTGCCTCTTGAATGACCTAAAAGATATTCTATGGACTGGGTTAGTGCTTCCAGTTCCAAAGGTTTCACAAAGAAGCAGTCCACAGCTGCTTGGTTCAATTCCTTTGGGTTGACCAAGTCTGGAAACGCTGAAATCAGGATGGCTTTACCTTTATACCCAGAGTCTCTAAATTTCTCCAGCATCTGTAATCCTGAATGTTGGGGCAACCTCATATCAGCGATGATGAGGTCAATATCCTCTCCCTGAAAACGCTTCAGGGCTTCATCTGAATCTTTAGCCGGATAAACCTTATAATTTTCATGAAGAAGCAGGAAGAAAGTCTTTCGGATAGATTCATCGTCATCCACCACCACCACTTTCTTCTCATTGTTTTTTTTCATTTTTGTTCCTTTTTTCTGTATTCCAGATACTTCATACAGCATATTTCATGCCAATCATCTTAAGAAAAAGAATTTTAGAGGAAAATCAAACCAATGAATCAATGGTGAGAAAAAAGGCAAGCTAAATTAATTAACACAACGTAAAAATCTTTTACACTCAGATTTGAATCTGATAATCACTTATTTTTTTATCCAGAGTGGGTCGGCTGATGCTCAGAATCCGGCTGGCCTTGCTTTTGTTACCTTTGACTTGTTTCAAAACATGCTGAATATATTTCTTTTCAACCTCAGCTAAAGGAACCAATTGTTTGGGAAATATCTCCTTATCACTTTTTTCTATGGGGAGGTTTTCTTTGAGAAGCACATCCCCTTTAGCTAAGATCACAGCTCTGGTCAAGGCATTTTCCAGTTCTCTGACATTTCCTTTCCATGGAAAATCGACCAAAAAATCCATCACACCCGGAGGGACTTTTTTCACGTTTTTTCTCAGTTCCCTGTTTATCTTTTCCAAAAGATAAGCCACCAGATCAGGGATGTCCTCTTTTCTTTGACAAAGAGAAGGCAGATTGATCTCCACTACCTTTAGCCGGTAGTAGAGGTCTTCCCTGAATTTTCCCTGTTCGACCCGCTCTTTCAAGTCATGATTGGTGGCTGCAATGACTCTGGCTTCTGTTTGCAGTACTTTTTCACCTCCGACTTTCATATAGTCTCTGTTCTCAATCACCCTCAATAATTTGGACTGAAGGTTCAATGACACATCCCCGATTTCATCCAGAAAAAGTGTGCCTTTGCCAGCAACCTCAAATTTGCCCTTTGTCTCATGAGCCGCATCAGTAAAAGCCCCCTTGACATGACCGAACAATTCGCTTTCCAGCAGGGTGTCAGAAAGAGCCGAACAGTTGATAACAATGAAAGGTTCATCCCTGAAGCGGCTGTTGTAATGGATGGCTTTGGCCACCAGTTCCTTTCCTGTTCCGCTTTCGCCCTGAATCAACACATTGGCCCGTGTATTGGCTACAGAACCGATGAGTTTGTACACTTCTCTCATTTCCGGTGTGCTGCCGATGATATTGTCAATGGTGTATTCCTTCTGCTTCTCCCCTACCAGATAGCTCATTTTGTCTTCCAAGCTCTTTACTTTGTAGACTTTGCCGATCACCAGGTCCAGCTCCACATAATCCAGAGGTTTGACCAGATATTCAAATGCTCCTGATTTGACAGCTTCCACTGTGGTTTTCATGTCATCAAAGGCCGTCATGATGATGATGCAGGCTCGAGGATTTTCCTTTTTGATTTTTTTCAGGACTTCCAAACCATCCACATCCGGAAGGCGGATATCCAGAAGGACCAAATCCGGACGGTTTTCTTTGAATTCGCTGATCCCTGACTCACCGTCTGCTGCAGAAAAAACTTGAAACTCATTTTTTCGGAAGTGGGATGACAGGCTTTTTCGGATGAGTTTGTCATCGTCAATAATGAGAACAGATTTCATTTGTCTCCCTCCACAGGCAGAATGATTTCAAAACAAGCTCCCCCCTCTTCGCTCTCTTTGACTCTGATAGATCCCTGGTGCTGCTCAATGATTTTCTGGGCATTGGCCAAGCCTAAGCCGATTCCAGAAGACTTGGTGGTGTAAAAAGGTTCGAAAATATTTTCTCTTTCTTGGTTTGGGATTCCGCTGCCGTTATCCATAACTTCCATTTTTACAGCATTTTTTTCACCCTCTTTTAAAAGAGTTGCTGAAATCTGAATCCGGCCTCCTTTATCCACAGCTTCTAGGGCGTTTCTCAAAAGATTGAGGATCACCTGCCTGATCTTATCTCCATCCACATAAAGTGAGGGAAGGTTTTCCTGGAAATCTGTGCGCAGCTTAATTTTTTTCTCTTCTAGGGAATCTGAAATCATTTTAACAGACTCCTCTATGATCTCCTGGATAGAGAACCTCTCCATATTGAGCTCAGAGATCCGAGTGAAATCCAAGAGCTCTTTGATGAATTTTTCAATATGTCCGATCCCTTCTTGAGAAAGATCCAAGTGCTCTCTTTCCAGTTCCTCCAGTTTATCACTCTGGAGGACTTTTTGGATATTCAGATTGGCGGAAGTGAGAGGATTTCTGATCTCATGGGCGATGCTGGCTGAAATCCTGCCTATGGAAGCCAGCTTTTCTGCCTGGATGAGCTTCTTGTTCGCAACTTCCATCCTTTTTTTGGCTAGAAGAAGCTGACGGCTCATTTCATTGAAACTCTCAGCCAACTGCCTGATTTCATCCTGGGAGCTGACTTTGATCTTTTTTGAGAAATCACCCCTTGAAATCCGAACCGTCCCATCCACCAGTTTTTTAATGGGGCCCGCAATCCGGTTGGAGAGAAACACCGCTCCGCCAATACCAACCAAAAGTCCTCCCAATCCAATAAGGATCAGCATAAACCGGGTCTGCTTGATTTCCTTCTGCATATCTTCCAAAGACAGCCCAATTTTTATGGAACCCCATTTGGTGGAAGAACCTCTGGTGAAAACCGGGACTTCGATTTCCAACACTGATATGAGATTTTTGTTGTCATTATATTGGATTTCTTTGGTCTGGAAAAAATAAGTATTCTCATCAACCGGGCCCTTTAGATGGGAGACCTTAAAGATTTGTTCGTATTTTTCAGCAAAATCACTGGCTGCAAATGGCCGGTTGTACTGGTCAAAAAAAGCCACATACAACAGTTTTTGATCAATGTTTTCCTGGATATTCCGTTCCACTCCTTCCGCATCCCAAAACATAAACGGTTCCAGATTCAAATATGCAATGTTCTTAGCAGTTAAAACTCCTTTGCTCTTCTGCTCCTCAAATATCGCTTTTTCCTCTCTTCTTTCAATCAGAAAGAGCATGGCTGCCACTAGGAAAAAGAGCAGAATCATTATGGCTGTTATGAATTTAGCTCTCAGAGACATTTTTTCTCTCTTTTGTTGATTTCATCTATTTATCCAGCCAAATTTTTCTTGCTTCTAAATAGGATAATCCAAGCGCAACTATCTCCACTCCTCTGACATAAGGCTGCATGACCACTCTGTTTTGTCGGTTGAAAAGAGGAACAGCCGGCACTTGTGTCATCAAAATCTGCTCTATGTTCTTGAAAAAATCGATCCGTTTGGTCCAACTTCTTTCCAGTTCAGCATTTCGCAAAAGGCTATCCAGCTCAGAATTTTGATAGCCAATCATG
This sequence comes from Candidatus Aminicenantota bacterium, assembly GCA_014727835.1. Taxonomy (GTDB): domain Bacteria; phylum Acidobacteriota; class Aminicenantia; order Aminicenantales; family Aminicenantaceae; genus WJMT01. Next base: position 20,697 of record WJMT01000104.1, read on the forward strand.
TTCATTTGAGACTGGGAATAAAAGAGACTCCGTATAATGTCTTCAGGATCAGGAAAATTCATCTTCTTTTTGATATAAACTAAATAAGGATTTTGACACTTTTCAATTTCCTGAGCAGTCTCAAAATATCGAAGCTTCAACTTAATCCCTAATTGACCAAGCTGGCTCTTTATGCTGTTGAAAACACTTAATTTGTAGTCTGATTTTGGCAAAAGGACAAAAAACATCAGATTTGGAAAGCTTTGTTCCTGAGAATATCCATGCTGCTGCAGCATTTGTTTTGCCAGTTCAGAGTTTGCGGAATTTTCACGTTTTGGAAAAAAACCAGGCAGTTGAGGAGGGATGTAATTATGGGTCACTTCAAGCACATACTGCGGATCATTTGTGTTTTGGATGATTTCTTTCTTATTGAGTCCAAGGCTCAAAGCTCTCCTTATCTCTGGATTATCAAGAGGGAAAATGTCACAACTCATCCCTAAGAATGCAACATTTATGGATCCTTCTTCAAAAACCTGGTACTGAGAATCAAGCAGTCTTGGGGAGAGAAGAGGAATGGAGTCAATTTCTCCATTTAAAAAATGCTCCAGGCTGTAATGAGGGCAAAACTCTAACGCTTCTAAGTATGGTTTTCCCAAAAAATAACTTTCATTCTGTTTCAGCCGAACTCCAACCACATTCAACCGAGTATCCCTTAACCAATGATCAAAGGCAAACGGACCGGTCCCGGAAGGATTCAAAAAAAAACGTTCTCCCATTTCCTGAGTCATTTCCATTGGCAGAATTTTGCAAAAATGCATGCTCAATAAATAAAGAGCGGATACATAGGGTTTGATCCAATGGATCTCAAAAGTGTATCGATCTTTGACTTTAAATCCGGATATGTGTTCCGCTTCTCCTTCTCTAAACTCCTTAGCTCCTGAGACACGGGGCAGAAAATAATGATAATAGGGAGAGTTGTTGTCTTTATTCAAAATTCTCTCAAATGAATATTTCACATCTGCAGCTGTGAGTTCTTTTCCATGATGAAAATGGATGCCTTTTCTCAAATAAAAGGTATAATTTTTCCCATCTTGAGAGATCTCCCAGTATTCAGCTAAGGACGGGACAATATTGAAATTTTTATCCAATCGAACAAGGCCATCATACAGCTGTTCAGATACGAATATATAAGAATCCGCTTTGATCGGATCGAGCTGCCTATTGAAATGATCAGAAAAGGACTTTAACCGAAAAACCCCGCCATATCGAGGGCTCTGAAAAGACTCTTCTTTACCATGAGCTGAAAGCAAGAAAACCAGCGAAAACAGAATACCTGTTGAAATGGCTGTTTTGACTATCCTGCTGCCCATTTTCTCCTCAATAATGTTCTGTGGTTTATTTTAATGCAAAACTCAATTAAAAAAAAGAACTGCACCAACCTTTTTGGTGTTTGTTTCGTTTTAAACATTAAGAAAGACAAAACAAATGCCATAAACGGGATGTGTGCTCGTCAGCTGAAAGGAAAGGAGAAGTCTATTCCAGGATAAAGGTTTAAATGATGAATCAAAGCAAGCACGGAATCCCAATCAGGACAAAAAGAATAAAAAGGTGGATTTTCTTTTTTTCTCTATATTTCTTTTGTTTATTTTGCGCCTTTTCTTCAGAACTCGCTAATCCTAAGTCTTACTTTCTCAAAGTCTGGATCGAACCTGAATCTAGCGAGATTTCCGTGCAAGGCAAACTGAATATCCATCTCAAGGATCCTTTGTTAGAAAAATTTCATTTTAATCTGCACGGGACATTCCAGATCAATAAACTTAAAATCAACGGCCTTACAGCTGAATATATCCACAAAAAAAACAACCCGCAGAGCGTATACCCATGCACAAAACAAACAACTGTTCGACTTCCAGAGAAAAGTAAAGCCAAACCTGTGAGGATGGAGATAGAATACCACGGAAAACTGGAAAATATCCCAGAATTTGGATCCTATAAAGATCAAAAATGGGCTTTGGATGACCAGATCAATTCACGAATGATTGAATTGGCCAATTATTCCTGTTGGTATCCCCTGTTCACATTCGGAAACCGATTTGACATCAACCTTGAGCTTTCTCTTCCTATCAGTTGGAAATGTGTTTGTTCTGGGGAAAAAACCAAAAGATGGAAAGAAGGACAAAGAGTATTCAGTTGCTGGTCTTCAGTCAAAGACACCGATATTGTTATTGTTGCATCTCCCCAACTCAAACTAGAATCTTACCGAGTTGATGATGTAAATATTCATGTTTACCACACACAATTGCCGGAAAGCTTCATCGCTAAAGATATTAAGCAAATCCAACAAACAGCCAATCTTTTCACAAGTCTCCTTGGAAAGACTGTTCTTCCAGGTGGAACAGTCAAGCATGTCTTTTCTCCCAAACAAAAAGGACAGGGAGGAGCAGGAATTGCCAGGCCGGGTATGATTGTAACTTCTGAAGGGCTCACTCTGAAAAGTTTGAAAAAAGATCCTGACTATTCGCTGTTTCACGGAATTGCCCATGAAATCGCCCACTTCTGGTGGAGTTTCGGAGCAGGCCAAGGTGACTGGATCAATGAAACCTTTGCCGAATATTTTTCTTCAGTTGCGGAACAAAGGATCATATCCGAAGAAATATTTCAAAATAATCTGAATAAGTACCGTAGTCTAACAAACTCTTTACCTGAAAACGCGCCCCCTCTTTCAATTGTTCCATTTGAAGGGGGAAGAGTCAATTACATCGTGAGATATTACAAAGGATCACTTATGCTTGATTGTTTTAGACAGCAAATAGGGGACTCAGCTTTCTTCAAGATATGCCGCGATTTTTATCAAACCTTTCATGAGGATCTGATCGGGACTCCAGAATTTCGCGCTTTCTGGGAAATGAAACTAGGCAAAAAAAAAGTTATATTGAACAAATGGCTGGACTCTGATGGAGGGGTTCCCATAACCATTGGAAACAGGCTTATGTTATTATAGAAGGAGGGTATATAAAATGATTAGAAATTATCTGAAAACCGCATTAAGGACTATCAAGAGAGCCAGGATGTTTTCAGTGCTCAACATTCTAGGACTGGCTGTGGGCATGGGGAGCTGTTTTTTGATCTTTCTGTTTGTCCAGCATGAGCTGAGTTTTGACAGATTCCACCACAAGCACGACCAGATCTACAGGGTGACCGCAGAGTGGCAGCTGGAAGGCGAAACACAAATCAGCCAAACCACACCAGCTCCAGCGGCTCCGGCGCTCCTCAACGATTATCCTGAAGTCAAAAAAGCGGTGCGGATAGAAAGACAGGGCGCCATCATCCAGTACCAGGGAGAAAGCTTTGTGGAAAGAAAATTTCTGCTGGTGGATCCTTCTTTTTTCGATGTGTTCCATTTTCCGCTTGTGAAAGGAAATCCTGAAACAGCGATCAATGACCTCCATTCCATAATCCTGTCTGAAAGAGCTGCTGAAAAATATTTCGGTGATGAGGAGCCCATGGGCAAGATACTGAACATTGGAGAAAAATTCGACTTTACAGTCACCGGAGTGGCCCAAAATCCGCCTTCCAACTCCCATATTGATTTTGATTTTCTGGTGAAATTTGACTTCATCAACAACTACTCCAATTTCAATTATATGGACAGTTGGGGAGCCTGGAACTTCCACACATATATTTTGGTCCAAAAAGACACGTCTCCCGCCGAATTTGAGGAAAAAAGCACAGTTTTCTTAAGCACCTACAGAGCAGAGGCTGAAAATCCCAAGAAGCTGCATCTGAATCCCCTGACCAGTATCAACCTGGAAACCCATGGAAAGATGAAATACATCTCTTTTTTCTCGGCTGTGGCTGTGATCATCCTGCTTTTGGCGTGCATCAATTTTATGAATCTCTCTGTAGCCCGTTCCTCAGAACGAATCAAAGAAATCGGGATGAGAAAAGTCATCGGAGCCAACAAACCTCAGCTGATCAAACAGTTTCTGGGAGAATCAGCGATCCTGGCTTTTCTGGCCCTTCCTCTGGCACTTTTACTGGTCCATATGGTCCTTCCTTCGTTCAACTCTCTGGCAAACACCCAGCTTCAGCCCGATTATTTCCAGAACTGGATCTTTATTCTTGGAATGTTCGGAATCACTGTGGTGGTTGGACTTCTTTCCGGAAGTTATCCTTCTTTTTATCTGTCTTCCATCCATCCGGTCCAGTCTCTCAGAGGCAAAATGAAGTCCGGGAAAAAAGCATCCTTGCTGAGAAGCTCATTGGTTGTTTTTCAGTTTTCTGTCTCCATCATCCTTATCATCAGCGCAGCAAGCGTTTCCCGTCAGCTTCATTTCATCCACCACAAAGATTTGGGCTTTCAGCAGGACTCCATGGTCAATGTGTTTATATTTGATAACAGCCTGAGACAGAAATCAGAGGTCATCAAATCAGGGCTTTTGCAGAATCCCAATATATCCAAGGCAGCGGTTTCCTCTTTTTCACCTGGAAATCATCCTTACCAGAGTATAAATTGGGAAGGGAGAACGCCGGACCAAGACCTGATGATGGCCTGGTATGCGGTGGATTACGACTTCATCGATACTTTTGGTATTGAAATCATAGAAGGCAGAGATTTTTCTAGAGATTTTCCCTCGGATGTGAAATCAGCCTATATCCTGAATGAGGCGGCGGTTCGAGCCTTGGGCTGGGATAAAGCAGTGGGAAAGCAGTTTGAAGTGGAGAGGGCTGACTCATCCATGGGACGTGTGGTGGGGGTGATGAAAGATTTTCATTTTGCTTCACTCCACGAATCCATCCGTCCCCTGGCTCTCATTTTAGCCCCTGAATGGGGTTACCAATTCTCTCTGAAAATATCCTCCAGAAACATGCAAGACAGCCTCTCTTTTATAGAGAGGAAATTCAAGGAATTTGCTCCCAATGCCCCATTTAACTACAGCTTTGTGGATGAAGAAATTGCAGAAATGTACATGGAGGAAGACCGGCTGGGAACTCTGATCAACACCTTCTCTGTATTAGCAGTGTTCATCGCCTGTCTGGGACTTCTGGGCCTGGCCTCATCTGCCATCAACCGGAGGACCAAGGAAATCGGAGTGCGCAAAGTTCTGGGAGCCTCGGTCCCCAATATCTTTGTGCTGCTGGTTAAGGACTTCACTAAACTGGTCCTTATCGCTAATATCATTGCCTGGCCTTTGGCGTTTTATGCCATGAGCCAATGGCTCCAGAATTTTGTGTATCGAATCAATTTGGAATGGTGGCTTTTTGCTGTATCAGCCTTGGGAGCCTTGATAATGGCTGTGCTTACAGTGAGCTTTCACACCCTCAAAGCTGCCACCACAAACCCGTCTGATTCTCTGAGATACGAATGAAATCAAACAAGACTGTTTTTTCTTCAAGAATATGCAAAAACGGCAAATAGATAAGACGGTCCTGTATTTTTCAGTATAAAACAGGGGAAAAAAATGATATAAACCAAATGAACTGAATATTTGAAGTCAATTTTCAGTAATATAAGTGAATGGTAGAAAATTCAAGATCAGAACATGGGAGAAATCATATGAAAATCGCTTTTTTTGAACCTTTAGGACGCGGATGGAACCGGATGACAAGTGCTCTTTTCAAGCCCTTTGACCTGAACAAATGGCTGGTGGTGGCTTTCACAGCTTTCTTAGCAGGTTTGTTTGATTGGAACGGCGGTGGCGGGAACGGAAGCAGTCAATGGAGCCGTGATGGAAGCTTTGGTGAGTTTATCGATTTTCCGGGAAAGGCCTGGAGCTGGCTGACCAGTCATCCGGGCTGGTTCACTTTGATCCTGTTCGGCGTCGCATTTCTGGTCATTCTCGGGATCGTGCTTCTGTGGCTTAGCTCTAGGGGTAAATTCATGTTCCTCTATAATGTGGCGCTTGACAAAGCCGAGGTCTCCCGTCCCTGGAAAGAATACAAAAAGGAAGGCGATTCTTTGTTTCTGTGGCGGTTTGTGTTTGTTTTGATTTGTTTCCTTGTTTTCCTTTTTCTGATCGTGATCATGTTTGCGGGGGGCAGCCAGCTTTATAAAGACACCTCTTTTCACGGATTCCCTATCCTCTTTTTTGTGATGATGGGAATAATTTTTCTTATAGTGGCTGTTGTTGTCGGATATATTGCTTTGTTCCTGGATAGTTTTGTAGTCCCTCTTATGTTCAAACACCGACTCTCAGCAATGAAAGGATGGGGGATGTTTCTGAACATATTCAAAACCCGCCCTTTTCATTTTATTCTCTACGGACTCCTTATGTTGGGGCTCTCCCTTTTGTTCGGCATTGCAGTGGTCATCGCAGGCCTTCTCACCTGCTGTGTCGGGTTTGTGCTCCTTGTTATCCCTTATATAGGAACCGTGATCACGCTTCCATTGTGGTACTGGTTCCGGGCATTCAGTCTTGAGTTCTTGGCTCAATTCGGTGATGAATACAATGTGCTGCCGGGGGAAAAAAAAGAAACCACCAAAACATAAACCCAGCTCATAAGCTCCGGTGATTTGATTCTTTATCCCTCTGGGAAAATAGGGTAAATGGGTATTGTGTCCCCGTCTTTTGGTTGATTTTTGTAAATCTTATTATTATTATATCAATAATATAATAAAATTAGTCTAAATAAGAAGTAATCATGAAGAACAATCACAAGACCAAAGGGCCCCTGAAAAAAAATATTGAGAAACTGCAAAAAAAAGCAGCGAATCTTGAAGCAGAAAAGTCTCAAAACAAACAGAAGAAAAATGAACTGAACGAAAGCAAAGATCAGTTCCGGATTTTATTTGAAGCGACATTTGAGGGAATTGTCATTCATGACCAGGGGAGAATACTGGATGCCAACCAGACTTTTGCTCAAATGTTTGGTTACAGGTTAAATGAAATCAAAGGGATGAATGTGGTTGAACTGGCCGCTCCTGGCTGGAAAGAAACCGTCAAGGATCACGCGCAGAAAGGCCGAGAAGAGCCTTACCAGGCCATGGGACTCCGCAAGGATGGGTCTGTATTTCCCGGTGAACTTCGCGGCCGAAAAATCAGATACCAGGGTAAAGATGTCCGACTAACCGCTGTCGCAGATCTCACCACACAAAAGGAGGCAGAGGCAGCCAAGGAAAAAACACTTCATGACCTGGGTGAACGGAACAAGGAACTCAAACTTCTATATGAAGTTTCAAGACTCAGTTCAAAGGCGGATTTGTCTTTAGAAGAATTTTTACAAAAATCTGCGGACCTTATCCCTCCTGCCTGGCGTTACCCTGAAATCACATGTGCCCAAATAACCATCGATAATCAAAAGTACAAGACCAAAATATTTAAAAAATCCCAATGGGATCAGTGTGAAGATATCAGAGTCAATGGGAAAAAATTGGGGACTGTAGAAGTCTATTATTTAGAAGAAAAGCCAGAACTGGACGAAGGACCTTTTTTAAAAGAGGAGAGAAATCTTATCCGCACATTAAGCAGTCTTTTGAGCCGCATTATTGAGCGAAAAAAAACAGATAAAGCCTTAGAGGAAAGCGAAAAACTCTATTCTTCTGTTGTTGAAAACAGCAACGATGCCATCATCATCCATCATGATGGAATCATCCGATTTGTCAATGAAGCCGCTTCTCGATTCATCGGTGTTCCCAAAAATGAATTCCTGGGAAAAAAAATGACTGATTTTGTCCACCCTGATGACAGAGAGATTGTATTGGACCGGTTCAAACAGAGAAGAGAAGGAAAGGATGTGAAAAGCATCTATGAAGTCTCCCTGGTGAAAAAGGACGGCTCTTCTTTTCCTGCTGAGATCAATGTCTCCCTGATCCATTATCAAGGGAGACCAGCCGGTCTGGTGTTTCTAAGAGATATTACAGAGCGAAAGTTTACTGAGGAAGCACTCCGGGAAAGAAAAGAACTGTTGAGTCATGTTTTTGAATCCATGCAGGAAGGTGTTCTGGTCCTTAACTCTGATTTTCGATACACCTACTGGAACAAGAGCATGGAACAGACTTCCCAGGTTCAAAAGGAAGATGTTCTGGGACAAATTCCGTGGAAAAAATTTCCCTTTCTCAAAGGAAATATCGAACAGGCCATGAAAAAGGCCATGGAAGGGGAGGCATCCCGCGGTCTTGATCTGAAATACACCTTAGCCAACGGAAAAGAGGGATGGACAACGGAAAGCTATTTCCCGTTAAAAGATGCTGAAGAGAATATCATCGGAGTGGTAGGGCTGATTGAGGAGATCACAGAACGCAAACAGATGGAACAAGAACTCAGAGAGAGCGAAAGCAAATTCCGGGATATTTTTGAGAATGCAGGAGAAGGGATCACCTATACTTCCTTAGGAGGAAAGGTGATTGAGGTCAATAAAGCTTTTGAAAATATTTTAGGGATTCCTTCCAAGAAAATCACAGGCAAAAATATCCTGTCTCTGACCAAAGAACTCCTTACTTTGAAAAACGCCACAAAGATCCTCCCCTTAGTGAAAAATATACTTAAAGGAAAGGAAGTGGCCCCATTTGAAGCCCGTTACAAAGATAAAACTCTACTCGTCAGTTCCACCTATAACCCAAAATCAAAACGGATTATCGGTTTGATCCGGGACATTACAGAAACCAAGAAAAAAGAAGAACAAATCAAAAAATCCCTCCATGAAAAAGAAATCCTGCTCAAGGAAATCCACCATCGAGTGAAAAACAACATGCAGGTCATCTCCAGCTTGATCAACATCCAAGCCAGGCGGCTCAAAGACCATAAAATCCGGGAGATGTTCAGAGCCACCCGGAACCGGGTTATGTCCATGGCTCTGGTGCATGAAAGACTGTACCGGGCTGAGGACCTGGCAAGGATTGATTTCAGCAAGTACATTGAACGGGTGGCTGTGCATCTTATGAGCTATTACAGAGATTTGTCACAAAACATCGACCTGAAAAAAGATTTGGATGACATCTTTCTTGATGTGACCAAAGCTGTGCCCTTGGGGCTGATCACCAATGAACTATTGACCAACTCTCTGAAACACGCCTTCCCAAAAAGCAAAAAAGGCGAAATCAAAATAGAGATCAAACAAAAGAAAAACATGTGTCTTCTGACTATCAGGGATAATGGCAAGGGACTCCCCCAGGACCTGGACTTCAAAAAAGCGGAATCTATGGGTCTGGATCTTGTGACTTCTCTGGTCAAACAGATCAACGGCAAGATCGAGCTTTACAGGGACAAAGGCACCTGTTTTGAGATCACCTTTGAAAATTAAACATTTCAAGAATCAGCTTTTTCTTTGATAATTCCCTTTTTTTTCATCTGTAACTCGTGTATATTGGTTCACTTATGGACAAAGAAAAACCCATGACCAAAGGGGTGAAGATCCTTTTGGGTGATCCCAAAAAAGCCATCCTCAAGCTCTCTGCTCCCATGATGCTGGCTATGCTGCTTCAGGCTGTTTACAACATTGCAGACGGCATCTGGGTGGCTGGACTGGGAGCAGACCAGCTGGCAGCAGTAGGATTGTTCTTTCCGTTTTTCATCATCATCGTGGCTCTGGGAGCCGGGATCGGAGTGGGAGGAAGCTCAGCTGTGTCCCGGAGAATCGGAGAAAGAGACAAAAAAGCTGCTGAAAACACAGCTGCTCACACCATTCTTTTTGCCATTGGTCTGGCTCTGGTCATCAGCACCGCAGCTCTTCCCTTCACAGGGAGCCTTTTCCGGTCTTTAGCAGGAAACGGAGATGTGGGTCGCATGGCCGCCCAATATGCCATGATTCTTTTTGCAGGCGCTTCCATTCTGGTCTTTTCCCATATCGCCAATGCGCTTCTTCGGGGTGAAGGAGCGGCTAAAAAAGCCATGTACGGATTGGCTTTGGGTTCGTGTCTGAATATTGTGCTGGATCCCCTGTTCATCTATGGTTTTAAACTGGGAGTGGTGGGCGCTGCTTGGGCCACTCTGATTTCCATCACCATCTCTGCTGTTCTGTTCTTTTACTGGCTTTTTATCCAGAAAAAAACCTATCTCCGGATCACCTTTCATGACTTCAGGTTCAATATGGGAATTCTCAGGGAGATCCTCTCAGTGGGCTTTCCTTCTTCTCTGGCTCAGCTGTCCATGTCCGCAGCCATGATCGTTCTCAATGTGGTGGTGATCCAAGCCGGGGGGACAGACGGAGTGGCTGTTTTCACCAGCGGATGGCGCATTGTGATGCTGGGGACCATCCCATTGATCGGGATGGCCACGGGTGTGGTCTCTGTAACCGGAGCAGCATTCGGCGCCAAAGACAAACACAAACTGAAGACCGCTTTTCTGTATTCGGTTAAAATCGGGGTATTGATCGAGCTTACAGTGGGTGCTTTGGTGGCTTTGTTCGCCGGTCAAATCAGCTATATATTCACTTATTCCAAACAAGCCTCCCGCATCCAGGAGGAGCTGGTGGCGTTCCTGAGGATCACGGCTATATTCTACCCGGCGGTTCCTTTAGGCATGCTCACATCAGCCATGTTCCGGGGCATTGGAAAAGGCACCCGTTCTCTGATCGTGACCATTTTGAGGACCATTATCCTGCAGCTGCCCATCTCCTATCTTTTAGGAATCACTTTTGGATTCGGTCTGAATGGAGTGTGGGCTGGAATCGTGATCGGCAATGTCACAGCAGTGGCGGTGACCTTTTTCTGGGGAAAACACACGGTGGAACACGTGATCCCATAAAAAAAGGGACGGTTCCTGGAAGAACCGCCCCTGTTTTTGTTTGGTTTATACCATTATTTGGCTTTTCTCAGCAGGATGTCTCCGTTGTTGTTGTTGAACACATACACCGGTCCGCCGCCGTTGATTTTGGCGTAGATGTACTTGTTGAAAGAGATGTCAAGCGCGTCTGCATTTATATACATTGCGTCTCTAGCCCTGAGGGCAATGCTTTCTTTAAGTTCTTTTGACACATCTGCTTTCACATCAACAGCTTTTGGAGGAGTGGGAGGAGTGACCACATAAAAACGGTTCCTCAAATCATCTTTTTGGAGATTTTTCAGCTTCCTCGAGTCAAAATCAAATTCTTCATCCGGATTTCTCACGATCTGTAGGTCAAAATCGGTGTACACTTCGCCCCTGCCTGATTTCATCTTGAGGTTGGCCTTGGTGCTGGAAGGAAGAGTGACATCAATATCACCCTGCCAGGAAGTAAAAGACATGGGAAGTTCCGGCGAAACACTCTTGAACACAGCCTTGATCTCTCCGTCATAAGTGTGAGCCACCACTGCACTGCTGATTCCGGTTAAGCGGATGTTGCCTCTGTGATTGGTGGCTTCGATTTCTCCATTCACATTTTCGATAACCACATCCCCATTCTCATGAGCGCTGATGCTCACTGAAGAGGAAGAGGGCACTCGGATAGTCAAGTCCACTGTCTGCTTATAGGAGCTCACACTGATCCGCATCACATTATCATCTTCCATCACACGGAGTCCCGTGGTATCGACCTGGACCAGTCTCAATCCCTTGGCTTTTTCGTTCCTCTTTATCTCTTCGTCTTGGACCAGTTTCTCCCTCACCCGGGCTTCCACCATAACTTCTTTTCCGCTGGTGCCTATAACTGTGATGCTGCCGTTGTGAACAGATGCTTTGACCAGCCCCGGCTCGCTGGGATTGGAGAACGGAACCGTGGCTTTATCCGTGGCTTTGTCCTGGGCATAAAGGAAACTTCCCAGCATGAAAATCATGAGGGAATACCCTACAACTTTTGTCATTCTTTTTGTTTTTTTATTCATTTGACTCTCCTTTTCTTTATTTTGGATACCCCATTTTCGGGGTTTCTTTTACTATCACTTCTCATTTTCATGGAACGCTTCTGTTTTAAAAACTCAGCCTTTGGATCCCCTGTTCAGCCCGGTCTTTGATTTCAGGATTGACATCCTCTGAATCCAGAAGGCTTTTCAGAGCATCCACAGCTCTTCGTTCCCGGATACTCACCATCAGGTCAATCAGCGCAGCCTGGATCATGGGTGAGGACTGCTGGGATAAAGAATCGATCAATCCCTGCTTGACCTTGGGATGGTTGTGGAAGAGATAAAGCGCATCTACAGCAGCCAGCCGGACACTCACACTCGGGTCAGATTTGAGTGTGGACAGCAGTTTATCCAGCAGCTCCTCATCCGGATCAGCCATGGAATAGCTCATGTTGATCCCCTGCAGCCTTTCACTGGCTGATTCCTGATCAATGAGAGATACAGCCAAGGCCTGTCTCATGCCCCGGACTTCATCCACCAAAGCTGTGGTTATGGCATTTTGTCTGGGGATAACGGTCCATAGATTTCCGATGACAAGTCCCAACACCAGGATTCCCAGAGAAAGAGCGAATTGGAACGCAGGTCTGCGGGGCCATAAATTTTTCAGCCAAGAAAGCAAATGGATTTTTTCTTTTTTGGCTTTTTTGGTTTCAGACTGTTTGTAGTCCTCCAGCATGCTGTAAAACCGGGTCCGTAGCTGGGGGCTGGGCTGTTTTTCTTTGAGGACTCCCAGTTTAGTCCAGATCTCAGTCAATGATTCCAGTTCTTCCCGGCAATCTTTGCATTGTCTCACATGAGTCTGGATTCTCTCCTTTTCCTTTTTTGATATCTCACCAGTGAGATACCCGGTGAACTTTTCTCTTATATTTTGGCAATTCATGATGACACACCTCCCTGCAGCTCAAAATAGATCTCTCCGAGCTGCTTGACAGCCCTGTGAATATTGGCTTTGATGGTCCCTTCTTTACACCCCAAAAGCTCTGCGATCTCCCTGTATTTCATATCCTGAAACCGGCTCAGGATCAAAGCCTCCCTCTTTTTTAAAGGAAGCTGGGATAGAGCTTTTTGGAGTAGAGTGATATCCTGTTTCTGCTCCAATGCCTGTACAGGGGACTCTTCCCCGCTTTCCGGCTCCTCATACTGGTCATCCAAATGAAAGGCCTCATTGTTTTTCCGTATATGATCCACATGCACATTCCGGGCGATCCGGAACATCCAAACCACAAATTTACCTCGGGCTTGGTATGTGGACCGATATTTGAGGATGCGGATAAACACATTCTGGACCAGGTCCTCGCTCAAACTGTGAGAACCGGTCAATCGAAGAAAAAAATTGAACACTTTCACATGATGCCTCTCAAATAAGATGGCCAGCTTTTCAACCTGTCCGTCTCTGACTTTTTCCATAATATCGCTGTCTGATAATGATTCCATTTGGTTTGTCCTTTGTTCGGCTGTCACTTATACAGACTCTATTATATTCAAAAAGTTACAAAATATTTCAAATTTTTTCATATTTACATTTTTAGGAGCAGTCTGTATATTTATCAGGGCTGATTATGAAAAAAGTCTCTTGCTTCTTATTGTTCCTCTTATTCCTCTTCGTTCCCCGCCTTGTTTATCCCTCTATGGAGCCATTCATCCGGTTCGAACATCTTATTCCTGAGCTGAACACAATCTCTGTTCCTGTGGTGTCCAGTATTTTACAGGACAGTGATGGATTTCTATGGTTTGGGACAGACAAAGGATTAGTCAAGTACGACGGATACCATTTCACCCGATTTTCTCCCTCCCAATCATATCCAGAGATTCCTTCCTGGTCTTTGTCTGTTTTTCCCATGGTTGAGGACAAGAACGGGGATCTCTGGTTTGGGACCAACGGGTTTGGACTCTTCCGTTTTTCCAGACAAGACGAGGAATTTACTCAATTTAAGCATGACCCTGAAAATCCGGCCAGTTTATACGGAAATATTGTCATTTCTTTACAAGAGGCCCCAAACAGAGACCTGTACATAGGGACCAGGACCCAAGGGCTCTGCCGGTATGAGAGGCAAAAGGATCGATTCAGCAGGATCCCTCTGGGAGAGGATGTGGAAACCATCTGGGACCTTATGATAGACAGCAGAGGTCTTGTCTGGGTCGGAACCCAAAACCATGGACTGTTCAAATGGGATCCAGCTATTCAAAATTCCCAAAACTTCAGACATGACCCCGAGAATCAAAACAGTATCGGAAGCAACTCCATCTGGTCTGTTTTGGAAGACCATCAAGGAACCATCTGGGTGGGAACCAAAAACAAAGGATTGAACCGGTTTGATAAGGAGGGAGAGAAATTCACCTCCTACATTGGAGACGATCTGAAAGGAAACAACCTCCGTAATTCAAACATCACCTCCCTTTGGGAAGACAAAACAGGAAAAATCTGGCTGGGGACATCCGGAGACGGTGTGCGGATATTTAACAGAAAAACAAAGACCTTTCACGTCTACAAACACCATTCCCATGACCCGGACTCCTTGAGTGACAACAGCATCAATGCCCTTTATGAGGACTCATCCGGCATCATGTGGGTGGCCACACAAAGAGGAGGAATCAGCAAATCACTCCACAATCAAGTGAAATTCAGGCACTTCAAGCACAATCCTTTTGATCCTCAAAGCATCCGCTTCAATGAGGTCCGGTCTATCTGCAAAGACAGCACTGGCTTTCTCTGGATCGGAACAGACAAAGGGCTGGACCGGATCGATGAAACAAGCGGCCTGACTACTCATTTTGTTCATGATCCGGATGATGACACAAGCATCAGCGCTGGAATACCCCAGGCTATACTTAAAGATGAAAACGGTTTGATGTGGGTGGGCATGGAACAAACTGGGCTCAACCGGTTCAATCCCCAAACCGAAATGTTTACTCATTACAGACACATAAAGGAGGAAAAAAACAGTCTATCCAATAACAAGGTCAGCGTGATTCGCCAGGATAAGGAAGACCAGCATACTTTATGGATCGGCACCATTAATGGATTGAACAAACTCAACAAAAAAACAGGGGAATTCACACATTATTTCAGCTTGTCTTCAAATCCTTCAACAATCAGCTCACCCCAGATCACATCCATCTGTGAAGACCGTTCCGGAGACTTATGGGTGGGAACCAGGTGGGGCTTGAACAGGATGGACAAACAAACCGGAACTTTCACCCGATTCATCACAGAGTCAAATGAATCTCAAAATCACACTGTTTTGGACAATCACATCACCTCAATTCTCGAAGATGAAAACGGCTTGATGTGGATAGGGACCTATGGCGGAATCAACAAGTATGACCAAAGTCTTAATCAATGGGAATACTATACAACCAATGAAGGTCTTCCCGGAGATATCATCTGCGGGATACTGGAAGATGAAACAGGCTGCCTCTGGATAAGCTCCAACCGGGGACTTTTGAAGTTTGATCCAAAAACTGAGAACATCACAAACTTCCACCTTCATGATGGAATTCAGTCTCGTCAATTCAATCAGGGAGCTTATTTTAAAACCAGAGACGGCCATATGGTTTTCGGCGGGATGAATGGATACAACCACATTGATCCTCAAGATATTCAAAACAATCCCTTCATTCCTCCTGTAGCATGGACGGGATTCTATGTCAATAATGAAAAATGGGGCCTCGGCCAGCCTCTCTCTTCTCTTAATAAACTGATTATTTATTCAAAGGCGGGTTTTATCACATTTGAATTCGCTGCTCTCTGTTACGTGAATCCGGAAATGAACCAGTTTGCCTTCAAGCTGGAGGGTCGGGACAAAGAATGGACCTACACAGGTCCAAACCGCACCATTTCTTTTCCAAACCTCCCCAAAAAAGAATACATTCTGCATGTCAAGGCCGCTAATCCGGACGGAGTTTGGAATGAAAAAGGGATTTCCATTCCTATCAAAATGATCCCTCCTTTCTGGAGGACCTGGTGGTTTTTGGCCCTAGCTCTTGCTGCGGCTGCAGCCATTCTCCTTTCCTGGGTGCGCACCAGGTCCAAACTCCGGACTGCTCAAACAGTCAAAAAGAAAAACCTGGAAAAGGTGTTTAGAAAACGCAACATCACCCAGCGGGAACAGGAAATCATCAAGATGATCCTGGATGGAGCCTGCAACAAGGACATCGAGAAAAAGCTCTTTATCTCCAGCAGCACAGTCCGGAATCACATTTACAATATTTATCAGAAACTTGGTATTCAAAACAGGATCGAGCTCATCAATCTCATCACAAAGAAATCTTAGAATTCATCCATGCTTTACAAATAGGGTTCATCACAGAAATGAGTACTTGGTAAGTCAAATGCAAAAAATCTGTATGGCTGAGGGGATCCTGCCATGGCATATCTTGGTCCTCGCTCCACTCATCCCCCTGTGGAAGGCCACATTCGCTGCAGGGGGAGACACACCGTGTCATCACTCTTCTTTGTTTCATCTTTTTTTTGAACTCAGGTACTCATTTTTGCGAAGAGTCAAGAATAGTAAGCATCTAGAAAAAAAGTCCTAAGTTTGAAAATAGGACTTTTGTCTATGGAAATCCACCATATGTTTCTTTATATTAAATCCGGAAAAAATCTGATTGGAAGGAACTTTCCAAAAATGGCTCAAAAAAAATGGATTTCCGGATTGCTCTTAATCATATTAGCAGTGATATTCAGCATCGGGCTAACCTTTGCCTCTGTGGAACTGCCGGGTCTTTTGAACAAAGCCCTGTACGACACTGTCCCTGCTCTTGGGGGCGATTCCCATGCGGATGAATCGGCTGTGATGAGGACTGAGCTGTTCATAGGTCATTACCACCTGCGTCTTATCGGGTATACCTGCTTTGGATTGATGATTCTTCTCATTGCTGCGGGATTTATCACCGGCAAAAAAGGACTGGCTTCTGCCGGGGCTCTTCTGATGTTTCTTCCTGTTTTTGCCCAGTTTGCAGCGGTCATGTTTTTTCTTGCCGGTCTGGGTGTACTGAATGTCCTGTGGATGCCGGTTCTGGATATTTCTTTCAGTGCCGGGCAGCTGGGAGACATTGTCTATCTCCCTTACAGGCTTCTGAGGTCTCTGTTTTTAAAGACAGGATTTGATGTTCACTATCTTCTGGTCTATTTCTTGATAGGGATCGGGCTTCTATTGTTCATCATCGGAACTTACACCTGGTTTGTCTCCAGACAGAGAAAAAAGAACATGGCTGATTTCTGGATCTACCGGATCTCCCGCCATCCTCAGTATTTGGGATGGATCATCTGGAGCTACGGGATGCTGCTGGCCTTGATGAGGGTCCAATATCCCAAAAGGTCTTGGGGCATTGCTGCCTCTCTTCCCTGGATGCTTTCCGCAATGATCATCATTGGCGTGGCACTCCTCGAAGAGAGGAAAATGAAAAAGCAGTTTGGAGATCAATATGAGAAATATCGCGAGAAAACACCGTTTCTCTTTCCCCTTCCCAATTTTCTATCAAAATTCTTCGCCATCCCCTGCCGTCTTCTTTTCAAAAAGAAATTTCCGGAGAGGAAAGGTGAGATCGTGGCTATCCTTTCTGTTTACATTCTTTTGCTGGTGGGGCTTTCCTTCTTCTATGTCCGTTCTCATGCCCTCCCCAAGATTCCTGATGAAGTCACTACAGCCGCTTCTGAAAGCCGGGCAGAGAGCTACATCCGGACCCTGCGTTTGACCGACAATTGGCATTTCCGCAGACATTATGTGGGGGGACTTGAAAAATTAGGCGAACAGGCCGTTGATCCTTTGATCAAACTTCTCGACGATCCGGACCCAACTTTTCGTCAAATCGCAGCCTCTGTTTTGGGGAAAATAGAATCTCCCAGAGCAGTCGATGCTCTGATCCAGAGCCTATCTGATAAAAACAGCAATGTTCGCTGGAGTGCTGCCAGTGCTTTAGGAAAAATCGGGTCTGAAAAAGCAGTAGAGCCACTAATCCAACTGATCAGAGACGACTCGGATCCTGTGATCTATGTCACAGCCACAGCTCTGGGGAGGATCGGGTCTGAAAAAGCAGTGGAGCCTTTGATCCAATCCTTGGACCAGCCCAACTCCTGGAACCAAAAGGCAGTAGTGACCGCTTTATGGAAGATCGGGTCTGAAAAAGCAGTGGATCCTCTTTTGAAGATTTCAAAAGAGGATGGGCTTGATGTCTCGGTGAAGCGCGAGGTCATGGTGGCTTTTCTTAAATTGAAGTCCCCAAAGACAGTGAGCGCTTTAAGAGAGGCCCTGAATGACGAAGATCACGAAGTCCGGATTTACGCTCAAGAAGCGCTGAAAAAATTAGACACTGATAAACAGAGAAAACGATCGATTGATAAAAAATATTCTGTGAAAGAGATGCAGGAAGATTTCCTTCAGTTTCAAAGACACATCGAAGAGACACATCCCTTTCCTTATGAATTCACAGGCAAAGAAGACTTTGACAGGGCATTTGACAATCAATACAGGCAAATCACGCGGCCTCTGACTTTGAGAGAATTTTATAATTTACTGGCTCCGCTTAAAGCAAAAATCGGATGCGGGCACGCACATCTGGATTATCCCGGTGAATACAGAAGAAATGTTCAGGTCTATAAATTCCCTCTAATATTGAAATTTATTGATAACCGATGCTATGTGACCAAGGACCTGAATGAGAATTCTTCTCTTCCTCTTTACAGTGAAATCTTATCCATCAATAAAATAGATACCCATCAAATCATTGAGATTTTAAAAGAAGAGATCTCTGCTGACGGACACAACGATTCTTTTAAAACCTCTGCCTTGGAGAACTGCTTCCAGTATTACTATGCCAATCACTATGGAGCACCTGAAAAATTCCAAATCAAATACAAAACCAAAGAAAATGGAAACACACAAAGAATCACCATCCCGGCCATTCCCTGTCAAGCCATCAATTATTCCAATAAGGTGCCTAAAGACCTGAACATTGAGATATGGCAAGAAAAAGATGCTGCGGTTCTGACAATAGACAGTTTTGTCTACTACGGGGAAAAAAATAAAATCTTTTTTTCCTTTGTTGACAAAGCTTTTCAGAAAATAAAGCAAGAAAATATCCATAATCTCATTATTGACCTGCGCGGCAATGGAGGCGGAGATCCCTTTTGCGCAAGCTATTTATTTTCTTATATTGAAAAAGAACCTATTGTTTATTTCTCTGAACCATACGGAAAATATGAGGATTTATCCAAACCCATCCCCTTAGCTGAGAACCATTATAGAGGGAATCTCTTCATTATTACAGACGGCAGCAATTTTTCAACCACAGGGCATTTCTGCTCCCTGCTGAGATATCATGATGTGAGCACTTTCATCGGTCAAGAGACCGGAGGCACCTACACCTGCAATGCAGCTGTCCGAACCTTTGACCTGAAAAACACAGGAATCATTTTAAAACTAGCCACCGGCACTTTTGCAGCTGCAGTCAGCGGCTTTTCCAAAGAGCGCGGAATCATCCCTCATCACACGGTCAAGCCAAGCATTGAAGATATAAAAAACAACAGGGACAAAGTCCTTGAATACGCTTTAGATTTAATAGAAAAAACAAGATAAGGGAAATATTTTTCGTCAGGAGGATGAAATGAACAAACAAAAAACAAAAATCTGGCTGGCATTAACCCCGGTTCTGCTGGCGCTCTTTATGCTTTCAGGATGCGCCGCCAAAACCGCTCCCATATGGGGAGATCCCCAGACCGGTCTGATCCTTCAGTATCAAATGCCGGAAGGTCAGGTATTGAAGTATGAATCCTGGGAGAAGACACATCAGGTTTCAGATTTGATGGGAAGGACCATTGAAACCGATATCTCATCAAAAAACGCCTTTTCTGTCAAATCGAACAGCACTGAGGAAACGAACCACAAACTCACCATCACCGTCCATGAGATGAGCATCAAAGTTCAATCTCCTCAGACTGATCTGGAACCTGACATGAGTTCGGTCATCGGGAAAAGTTTCGACATGATGCTTTCGTCCCTGGGTGAAGAATCAAATCTTACAGGGGCTGAAGACATCAAATATGAGATGGGGCCAGAGGGAGAAAGAAGCATTGCCTCGACTTTCCAGCATATCTTTCCGGACCTAGCCGGCCGACCTCTTCAAATCGGAGACACCTGGCCGGATGAAACAACCATCAGTGAAAAAACCAGCAGCGGAGAAGTGGTCATTCGAATATCAGAAATCAACACCCTGGGTGGATTTGAGTCCATAGACGAAATGGAATGTGTCCGGATATTGTCCCAGTATACTGGAACTCTTGAAGGCAAGGGAGCACAGCAGGGAATTGAATTGAACACCAAGGGAGATATCAAAGGGACCGCCACCTGGTATTTTGCCTACAAAAAAGGGATCTTTGTAAAACACATCAATAAAGGCACAGCCCAAGGCATGGTCGATGTCCCCAGTCAAGGATTAGAGATTCCCTTCACCCGGGAGATGACATCCGAAATCAAACTGAAGAAATCAAATTAAAAAAAGACGAAGATTTGCTTATTAGAAGAGCCGAAACTTAATCAATGCACAAAAAATCGACAAGGAGGAAAATATTGCATAAGAGAAAAGCAACCTTTCTGGGACTTTTGATTGCACTAAATACCATCACCCTGTCTCATCCTTATGAAGAAAAGGCCCGCCCTTCAGAACTCCTCTCTCTTTACAAAAAAGGAACGATCGTTTGCTCCCCTGATCCTGAATTCGCTAAAAATATAGACTGGGGATCTCTCTTTCTTGACAGCCGCAGACAGATCAAAGTCGCACCGGACGGCACTATTTTTGTGTCCAGTCAACGGGATCATTCCATAAGCCAATTCAGTCCGGACGGAATTTTCCAAAAAAATTTCGGTAAAAAAGGAAAAGGACCCGGAGACATGGAACTGCCGGGAAACATGAATGTCTTAGATGAACGATTTCTCGTCATTTCAGATAGAAGGTCTAACCACCGCATCAACCTTTTTCATTTGGATGGAACCTTTTATAAGATGCTCAAAACCCAAAGACCCCCTAGTTTTCCTGAAGCCCTATCCAAAAATAAGATCGCTTATATCTATTCCATCGGCAGACCTCCTGCCCGCGCTGATTCTCTAATATTTCGCTATCTTAGAAAAGTCATCATCAAGGATGTTCTCTCCGGAGAAGAAAAAGAAGTGGTGGAATACATGACAAGCATGAATCCAATCAAAGATGGGTCGGTCATTATCGCCAGAACAGGGGGAGGACAGCTGCTTGTCGGAATGAATCTTAAACCGGAGCTGGATATCTATGACCTTTCTGGTCAAAAAATCAGATCCATAGCCCTGGATATTTCCCCGCTTAAGGTGAATGATAAAATCAGAAAACATCATCAAATGAGATTTACCATGACCACAAACGGCAAACCCACCACAAAAAATGCACCCATAGGAGATTATCTTCCGTTTTACAAAGACCTCTATGTGGACAGCCAAGGGAATATTCTGGTTTTTCTTATGACTGAGAACCCCCAGAAGGGCCCTTTTCCGCTCCAGGTTTATTCGCCTGAAGGAAAATTTTTCTGCCAAACAAAACTCGACACCGAGAATTATGTGTTTCAACCGGACCCCAAATTCAATAAGTTCGACTTCACTGAAAAGGGCATATTTTTTATCCTTCACAAAAAGGAGGATGAGATGGAAACGCCTCATCTGGTCAGAATAAAGAATGAATCTGTCACTTAAGCATCGCACAGAACACCAAAGAGAAATAAATTTATGATCAGGAAAAAAACAACCTTTTGGATGATTTTGATCGCATTAAGCACCATCACACTATCTCATCCTCATGAAGACAAGATCGTTCATAATGACCTTTTCAACTGCACCATTGTCATGACGGCAAAGGACGGCCTTGTCTTGGCGGGAAACAATGAAGACAGGAATCATCCGGAGACAAAAGTCACTTTTGTTCCGGCAACTGAAAAATATTACGGACGGATTATGTTTGGATTTGATGACTCTCCGATACAGGGCGGGATGAACGACCAGGGCCTTTTTATGGACGGAAACCGCGTATCCCCCACTAACTGGCAGCCGGAACCCGGGAAACCGACCTTTAAGGGATCTGTGATCCTGTTCCTTCTGGGAACCTGCGCCACCTGTGATGATGTGATAAATTTCTTTGAGAATCACAATGTCCCCGGTCTTGAGCGTGCCCGGTTTCCGGTCGCGGACCGGACCGGAGCCTCAATGGTGGTCGAGTACGGCCAGGGAAAAACCCAGTTTATCACCAGCGATACCTGGTACCTTATATCAACTAACTTTATCATGTCCGATATCAAGGACAATAACTATCCCTGCTGGCGGTATACCGCTGCAGATAAAATCCTGTCGGATGCGGATGAACTGAATCTGGCTCTCATTCGAAAGGTGCTTGAGGAAACCTCTCAGGAGGGGGGATCCTTGACTGTCTATTCCAATATCTATGACCTTAAAAAAGGAGTCATCTATCTTTACAACATGCAGAATTTTGATGAAGTTGCGGTTATGGATCTGGATAAGGAGCTGGACAAAGGCCAGAGACAGACCGACCTCTCCTCTTTGTTTGAATCAAATATGAATAAACCGCCACTGACTCAGAATCCATATAAAAGGAGATGCTTATGAAAAGAGAATATGCTGCTGTCATAGGCTTTCTTGTGATAGGAGGCTTTTTTCTGAACTCTACAGCCATAAAAGAAGAAAACAAAGTGGACATGATCTTTCTCTATTTTGCTTCCACTCAGTTCGGCACCTGTACGGATCCTGAAAGCATCGAAAGAATCAAAAATATAAAGACTGAATTTTCCGAAAAATACAGAGAGGCCTCTATTAAATTTGTGATGGTCTGTTTGAACCATGACTTTGACAAAGCCCTGAAATTTATCAAAAAGAACGGAGACTGGGATGAGATATCCATTGGCAAATCGTTTTCCAATGAACTGGCTCTTAATCTTTTAAATCAATCTGAAATACCAAAAGTTCCCCATATCTTTGTGTTTAAGAGCCGTCAAGAAAAAGGAAAATGGAACCTGCCGCTTATAAAAGAACGGGAACTCATGGCTGATCTGGCAGGAAAAGAACAGATCAAAGGATGGGCTGAGAAAGATTATCCGCTTCCCTTTCGAAAAGAACAGACTGAATTGACCCAAACAGATCCCATCAAGCCCCCTAATTATGACAAATCAGACTAGATCAAAAAAAGAAGAGATCACTGATGATTGATAAAATTTTACCCATCTTAATGGTGCTTTTTATGGTTTTTCAGGCCGGAAATCCTGTCCTTTTCGCGCAAAAAATGGATACCAATAAAGTCATCTATAAGAACAAAATATATCCTGAACTCACTGAAAAAGAAATGTCTGAGCTGATTCAAAAAATCTCTCACATTCACACCGGTGAGATGGTTCCCTACTACGTCATGCAGTACGGCTTTTATGAAGGACACACGGACTTCAGAGCCGATCCCATCTCCATTGCCATCATTTTCGGTCTAAAAGATCTTCAAGAAATCAATGTGGATTTGAGGGAATACTTTCTGACAGGAGAAAAGAAATGAGCTCAAAAAATCTAATTTTTTTCATCGTTATCTTAATGATTATCCTTTTATTTTTTATGACTTTCTCCTGTGAAGCCAGAAAACCAGACAATGCTCCCCTCGATTCTACGGTTAACAAGTATCATCAATTCAGCCAATATACAGATCCCGGTGAACTCGCAGATCTCTATAAAACACTTCCTGAATCTCTAGATGAACTGTGTGCTCTGATCAAAAAGCAGTTGATTCATCCTTTTGATCTGGAGAAATACGCGGATGTCATACCCAAAAACCGAGCCTATGAAGACCGGGAGCTTCCCTCAGTCTCACTCATGCTTAAAGAGCTGCTGAAAAGGAATGAAAACGGATTGGTGGCATCGCGCAAGCCGGAGGAAAGACTGGTGGTGGCTTGTGTGCATCACTCCATGCTGTTGGCCTCCATACTGCGCTTTCGCGGGATTCCGGTCCGCATCCGTGCGGGTCATGCAAAATACATCGGCGGACAGAACGGCATCCGAGTGACCCATGCGATCTGTGAAGTATGGGCTGATGAGGACAGCAAATGGATCCTTGTGGACCCGGACAGGCAGAGAATCAACTTTCCCCGCCACGAATTTGAGTTTTCTTATGAAACATGGAATCACCTCAGAAACAGCAATCTAGGGAATGAACAGTACATCTCCAGGTACAAAAGTGTGGATCAGGCCACTGTTCATGTGATCTGCCTTGACCTGTCCTACCTAATCGGTAAAGAAGAACCCTACTGGCTGGACCCTCCCATTGTATATCAAGTCACAAAAGGCATATCCGATCTGTCAGAAGCGGAATTACAGGTTCTGGATAAAATCGCTGCATATCTCAAAGAGCCTGATGATCATCTGGATGAAATGACATCGGTACAGGAAAAAACGCCGTTTCTTCATTTCAAAAGAGACTGAGATGATAGTTAAGAGCCGCAATGTGGTTATAATTTTAATAATCGTTTCATTATTCATCTTAATGGAAATAACCGCCCATCTACTTCAAAAACCAAACAGAATCGACCTTGAGGAAGAATCTCCGTTTCTATTGAAGACAAAATGGCATCAGATTGGAGATTATGCCCGTTTTGTAACCATAGACGAAGATGTCGGCTGCTGGGCAACAGCTATTGCGCAGATTGCACACTATCACCAGATAAACCCCACAGGAAAGATCGAATACCAGACATCAGAAGGACATCATATCTCTGTGGACCTCAATGACTATCCATTCAGACATGACCTATTCGCTTCCCGCTTGAACCATGATACACCAGAGATATCTAAAGGACAGGTGGCCAAATACCTCTATTATATAGCCGCTCTAATCTACACTGATTTTGGATCATCCGGATATCTGGAACACGAGAGCATGGTCGCCCGTCTGGAAAAACATCTGAACTGTTCAGTGAAATTTTATGAATATAAAAAAGAACACTATTTGAATGAAAGGGAAGATATAAAAAACCTTGTGATAACAGAGATCAATGCGAATCGACCTCTTATGTTCTACTTTGATAACGGCAAAGATTTCGGTCATGCAACTGTTATAGATGGATACACTCAAGAAAAGAATTCCTTTCTCGTGCATTTGAATATGGGATGGGGCGGGCGTCATGATGGCTGGTATGACCTGTTTCAGAAAACTAAAAAATAACTATGGAGGATAAAATGAAAAAACGATTAAAGCTATGTATCGGGTTGGCATTATCTCTTTTTTTATGGGGAAATGCATCTGCCTGCAGCGCTAACGCCGAGTCGCAAAAAATTTATTATGCTATGGAAAGAAACGGAGTGGTCTACGGATATACGGAGGCCATCGTAACTCCTGTTGAAGAGAACGGCAAACAGCTTATCCGTCTTGAAGAAAACGTCAAATCCATGTCTTCGCTCATGGGAGCGCAAATAAACAACACAGTCAAAGCGGAAAGCCTTCTGGATCCCGCACAAAAAAGGCTCATTTCCCAGGAATTTCTTCTGGACCAGGTAAGTGTGCAGCTCAAAATATCAATCCGGATTGATGGAGACAAAGCCTCTATGACTCAAAACATGGGAGGAGGGACTAAGGAGGTCCTTCTGCCAAAGGATGCTGTTCTTTCAGATTTTTATCTGCACTCCCGGGTGTGGAAAGATTTTACCAATTCAGAGATTCATCAAAAACAATACAAAATCCTGGACTCCTTTGACCGCGAACTCCAGTTGCACACTTTCACAAAAATTAAAGAGGAAAAAATAACTCTGGCCGGAAAAACCTATGACTCCATAGTGTTCGACGTTCTAAACCATGAGATAGGAGGAAAGCAGCAGATATGGATCAATGCTCAAGACGGTACTTTTCTCCAGCAAAAAGTTTTAAATTCAACCATATCCCTATCAGATAAATCCGTAAAAAACAAACTGAAGCGGGTGAGTATTGATGATCATATCTTTGCTGACGTCGGTGTTATGATCTCAGATCTCATGGCTATTTCTTTTATGAAGATAAAAGCCAACCTTAATCCCCTCGGAAACTGGATCACCACAGAAAGCCTGAATGTAGCTGGACAGAAGTTCGAGGGCACTGTTGATAAAAATCATGTTCAGGGAATTTTCGAAATCAGCCACAAAAAATTCGACGGCCAAAATCCTCCCCCCTTTCCTCCGGATTTCCATGGCGATCCTGAACTCAAGCCGTTTCTAATGCCTGAGGACTTTATTGAATCCGGTGATCCTGTTCTCATCAAAAAAGCCCGGGAACTGACCAGCGGTGCAGCAAATTCATGGGAAGCCGTGAAAAGGCTCAGCCAATGGGTGGCTGAGGAGATCGGATATGATATCCCGGGAGGCGGTTCGGCCCGAAACACTTATGACCTGAGAGCCGGGGAATGCGGAGCCCATTCCAGACTTTTCACCGCCTTATGCCGGGCAGTGGGCATCCCGTCAAGAGTAGTCTGGGGCTGCATTTATGTTCCCAATCGGGGGGGAAGCTTCGGGCAGCACGGATGGAATGAGGTTTACATGGGTGAAGCAGGATGGATCCCTCTGGATACCACATTAAGGGAAATCGATTTTGCTGATTCCAGCCACATCCGTCTGGGGATTCTGACATCCAAACACATTGCTTTCAATCCTGACAATATGGAGATCCTGGATTTTCATGCGGGCTCACAGAGATTCGGCCAAGCAGCGTCCACTACAGTTCCCGATGAATACAAGCCTTATGTGGGGCAATACCAGGGCCCTGATAACGTTTTGACAGTCCTTGTACAGAACAACAGTCTCGCCCTTGACATCCCCGAAAGAATGATATTTGAGCTCAAAGAACCGGAGGAAGACGGGTTCTGGTATTTCAAGCTCACAACCGATGCGGCTGTTTCTTTTGAAAAGGATAACAACGGCACAGTAACCAGCATGAACATACACAGTAAAGCCCGCATCCCCAAAAAAGCGGACTCTGAGGAAACAACGGACAATATACCAGAACAATTCCGGCCCTATATCGGCCAGTACCCCGTCCCCATGCAGGAAGGAGAGTTCACTGTTATTTACAGCCAAAACACTCTTGCCGTCAAACACCCTGCCGGCAGAATCCTGTATCTGGAAGAGCCGGACGAACAGGGACAGTGGGCCTGTAGAAATAGAGAAGAGAAAATTTCTTTTGTGAAGGATGATGAGGGACGTGTGAAAGTCATGATCATCCATGAACAGGTCCGTGCTCCTAAAATCAAAGAAAAGTGACCCATTTCCAAAATCGTTATAAACAAAAGGATAGGGAATTCCTCAACCCACACACTTTTACATCATTTAATCAATATATTTATATCACAGGAATAAAGATTATTATGACAAAAAAATCTAATTTAAGGATAATATGATATAATTTAGGGAAGATTTTGTTCTGGTGTTCGTCTTAATATACGGAAAGGTTTTCTTTCAATCGATAATACTGGAGGCTGTTATGAATATTATGGGAGGTTTTTTATATAAAATTTTAATCCTATGCCTTGGCGGAGTGATTTTATTAACCTTTTCAGGATTTTCTTTAGACCAGGAGCTGGATGAAAAAGTCCAATCATTTCTGGAAAGCCACAGATTCGGCTGGAGAGATATGAATGTTCCTGAGATTGACGGCCGTATACTCTACAATATCATCCTCGAGAACAACTACACCCAAGCCCTCGAGATCGGAACCTCTACCGGACACTCGGCCATCTGGATCGCCTGGGCTCTCAGCAAGACTGGAGGCAAACTCGTCACCATTGAAATCGATGAGAGGCGCTACAAGGAAGCCCTCAATAACTTTGAGCAAGCCGGACTTTCAGAATACATTGACGCCCAGCTGGCAGACGCTCATGAGCTGGTCCCGGAACTGGAAGGTCCCTTTGATTTTGTCTTCATTGATGCGGATAAGGGATGGTACACCAACTATGCCAAAGCTGTGATTCCCAAGATGAAATCCGGAGGCTGCATCGCAGGACATAATGTGTATCAGCCCAGCCGAAGCCGCTGGGCCAGGCAGACCGGAACCAGCGAATTTTATGAATTCATGCTGGAGCAGGAAGAATTCGAGACCTCTATTCTTGAGGAAAGTCAGGCCGGGGTCTCTGTCAGCTACAAGAAAAAATAACAATGTGACCGCAAGAACCATTCCTTCTCATGAATAACAAAACTTTGTCTCCAGCGGCCCAACACGTGGACAGAAAAATCGGGCCTTTCACTGCCACTTCCATTGTGGTGGCTAATATGGTGGGAGCCGGTATCTTCACCACTTCAGGCATCATGGCAGGACAGCTACCCAGTTCCGGATGGATTTTGGCCTGCTGGCTCTTAGGAGGGCTGATCGCTATCGCCGGAGCCCTCTCCTATGCAGAGCTGGCCACCCGCATGCCCCAGGTTGGCGGAGAGTATGTGTATCTCAAAAAAATCTATCACCCATCCATCGGTTTTCTGACCGGATGGACCAGTTTCTTTGTGGGATTCTCAGTCCCTATCGCGGCTTCTGCCATGGCGTTTTCCGAATACATTTTCGAGGGACTCCAGGGGCAGTTTTTGAATGCAAACTCCGGTCAACTCTTTTTTATAAAAAAAGGTACGGCCCTGTTTCTGATCCTCCTTTTTACAGGGATCCACTACATGGGAATCAAATTAGGCTCCAAAGTCCAAAATTTCTTGACCATTCTTAAAATCGGCATTGTGGTGGGGCTGGCCGGAACCGGGATTGCTTTAACCGGAGGAAAGGGAATTTCTGCCTTTTCTTTTGTCACACAGGGAGAGAGCTCATGGCTGGCCTTTGGAACTGCCATGATGCTGGTCATGTTTTCCTACAGCGGATGGAATGCCAGCTCTTACATTGCCGGAGAGATGAAAAATCCCAGAAAGAACCTGCCCCTTTCCCTCGTTCTGGGCACCTCCATCGTGATCATCCTCTATATCGCTCTGAATCTGTTTATTTTTCAAGCTGTTTCCTATGACCAGGCCAAAGGGACCATTGCCATTGTGGAGAGAGCTTCTATCGGCGCCTTTGGGCTCTGGATGGGGGATGCTCTGGGGCTTCTGATCAGTCTGGCGCTTCTCTCTTCATTGAGCGCCTTTGTCATTATCGGGCCCCGGGTTTATTTTGCCATGGCCCGGGACAGATTGTTCTTTCCATTTGCTTCCAAAGTCCATCCCAAATACAAAGTGCCGGGAAGGTCGATTCTGATCCAGGGAGCTATTGCCCTGATTATGGTCCTGATCGGCTCCTTTGAACAGCTTTTAGTCTATATTGGATTTGCTCTGAATATTTTCCCGTGGCTGGCTGTTTTCGGGATCTTTCTGGCCCGAAAGCGTCAGATCGGAAACAGCAATGCTTTTAAAGTCTGGGGGTACCCGGTGGTCCCAGGATTTTTTCTTGTCTCCAGTTTGTTCCTTATGGCGGTGAATTACTTGAACCGCCCCTTGGAATCCACTGCTGCTGTGGTGACGGTCCTGATCGGAGTCCCCTGTTATTTTATCTGGATTAAAAGATTTGCCCAACAATCACAATGATGTTATGGTGAGTGCCGTTAGAAATTGGAGGATATAAAAATGATAAAAAAAGGAATTCAAATCATATCTTTCTCAGCAGCTGTTTTAATGATTTTCAGCGCGGCTCATTCAGCTGACTGGTTTTTGGATATGGAGACCGGATGGCTCTCCAGCGGATACAACAATGTGCGCATCCCTAATGCCACTGGAACTCTCTTTTCTCTTTCCGAAGATTTGGACATCCAAAGCAAGATGTTTGTTCGATTCAGAGCCGGAGTGATGCTGGGAGAGAGGCATGCGGTTTCTCTATTAGCCGCTCCCCTCACACTCAATGCTCAAGGACAAGTCGATCAGGAGATCTTCTTTTTTGAAGAACAATTTCCTGCGCAGGCCCCTTTGGATGCTGTGTACACATTCAACTCATACCGGGCCACCTACCGTTATGACCTGGTCCGGTCATCCAAATGGACCGTAGGCATTGGTTTCACAGCCAAAATCCGGGACGCGGTGATCAAAGTGGAGAGTCTGGATAAATCGTCAGAAAAAACAAATGTGGGGTTTGTTCCTCTGCTGCATTTTCGGGTCGAATACTTTTTCACTCCCCAAATCCGGGCCCTCTTGGAAGGAGATGCCCTGGCCAGTCCAGGAGGACAGGGAAGAGCCGAAGATATTCTTCTAGGACTAGTGGTGAAGGCAGGGAATAGCTGGGACATCAAAGCCGGCTACCGGATGATCGAAGGCGGGGCAGATGTGGATGAGGTGTACAATTTTGCCTGGCTCAACCTATACACGGTAGGAACCATCTTTAGATTTTAAAAGAAAATCTTTAAAAGCAAACCTTTTTTAATTCAGGTTCTTTCGGCTTATTTAATGATGATCCGGGGGATATCGTTCTCCTCCAAAAGTTTCTCAAACCGGCCGATCTCATTCTCTATTAGGTTTTGAAATCTCTTTTCCGCCTTAGATAGCTGAATGTCAAGGTCTTCATATCTTTGATAAACAGCTTGGGTGGGCTTGGAATCCTGAGAATGAACTGCTGAATATAAGTAAGCAAGCTGATTGTCCAGCTTGACCTGATAATTGATGGGGTCCTGTCTGCTTTCGTTTTTGGTCTGAATCAGCTCCTGCTCCAGAGAGTTTAATTTTTTCAATAAGTCATCAGCAGAATTTTTAACCACTTCTTTGAAACCTGCTTTAACAGCCCTTGACGAGAGGCTTTGCACCTGCTCCCTGATATCACGTATTTTCTTTATCAAATCATGACTCAGTGTAAACTTTTGACCCACTTTGACCTGAAGGTC
The DNA here is from genome assembly GCA_014727835.1 of Candidatus Aminicenantota bacterium. Lineage (GTDB taxonomy): Bacteria > Acidobacteriota > Aminicenantia > Aminicenantales > Aminicenantaceae > WJMT01. Next base: position 51,284 of record WJMT01000104.1, read on the forward strand.
AAACTGCTCTTTGAGGTCTTCAACGGTGATGTCTTCCCATCTGGGATCTTTCAAGACTCTAAAGTTCCGCACCTGTTTCTCCTGTCCACATGTCAGCCGGACTTTGTAGGTCCCCGGAACTGCTTTGGGTCCTCCGGTATAGCTCAGTGAAATCACAGCTTCCTTGATTTTTTCAGGCGCTTTGTGAGTCAAGTTCCATGTGAACTGATTCATTCCTTTTTCAGTCTTGATCTTATCAAAAGTCCGGATCACATGGTTGTCCTGGTCCAGGACCTCGATTTTCACAGACTCTGGTTTGTCTTTCAGATAATAATACACTGACAACCGTGAAAGAGGGCCTCTTACTTGGGTCCGGTAAACCTTTTCCGGCTGGAACAAAACAGCCTCTTCTTCTGCCATTGCTTTTTCAAGCTGTCCCAGAACAGACAAATCATCCAGTATCCAGAATCCTCTCCCCTGGGTGGAAACAATCAAATCCTGGTCATACACCATCAGATCCGTGACCGGAGTCACAGGCAGGTTGAGCTGCAGTTCCTGCCAGTGCTTTCCGTCATCAAAAGAGACAAACATCCCAAATTCAGTCCCGGCGTACAAAAGACCTCTCCTGTCAGGATCTTCCCGAACCGCTCTCACGAAATAATCTTCCGGTATGCCGTTTTTTCCGTCTGTGAGCAGGGCCCAGGACCGGCCGTAATCATCGGTCCTGAAAACATAGGGATGAAAGTCATTGTCTCTGTACCTGTATACAGCCATAAGCACCTGTCCCGGGTATTTGGAGGACACATCAAACATATTGATTGTCCCCTCTTTAGGCATGTTCTTGGGAGTGACATTATTCCAGGTCTGGCCTCCGTCTTTAGAGACGTGAACCAGTCCGTCATCAGAGCCGGTCCACAGAACTCCTTTCTCAAGGGGAGACTCCTCAAAGGCAAAAATAGTGCTATAGGTCTCCACTCCGGTGCAGTCATGCTGGATGGGGCCTCCAGCCCGCCCCAAGTAATCATCGATATTTTGAGTCAGGTCAGGGCTGATCACTTCCCAGATCTGTCCCTCGTCTGTGGACCGATGCACATAATTGGATGTGATGTAAAGCACATCAGAGTCATGAGGGGAAATCCTTATGGGAAAATTCCACTGGAATCTATACTTGAGGTCGCGGCCGGCGATCCCGTCATCCAGTTCAGGATAGGCATTGATTCTCTTATAATGTCCTCTTTTTCTATCCAAACGGGTCAATATGCCGATATAGTTTCCTGCATATATGATGTCCGGGTCTCTGGGGTCCACAGCAACGTGACCGCTTTCACCGCCGCCGACCGCATAAAAATCCTGATTCGGCCTCCCCTGGCTGGATAAAGATAAGGATGAGTTATCCTGCTGACAGCCGTAGACACGGTATGGAAATTGATGGTCCACACTGAGCCGGTATATCTCTGCAGTGGGCTGACTGCTTTGAGAGGACCAGGAACGGCCGCCGTTGTAAGTGACATTGGCACCTCCGTCATTGCTCTGGATCATGATATCCGGGTTATGGGGATTGATCCACAGACAGTGGTTATCTCCGTGCGGTGTTCGGATGCGCCTGAAGTCCTCTCCATCATTCAGGGATTTATAAAATCCGGTATTAAGAACATAGACCGTATGTTCATTCACCGGGTCAGCAAAAATTCTGGAGTAATACCAGGCCCGCTGGCGGAAGCGGTGATCCCTGTTGATTCTCCTCCACTTCTTTCCGCCGTTTTCAGAAAGGTATATGCCGCCTTTTTTTTCATCTGCAGACTCTTGGATCACCCAAACTCTCATCGGATTCACAGGAGAAACCGCCACTCCGACCCGGCCCACCACACCTGTGGGCAGCCCTCCTTTGAGCTGATTCCAGGTCTCACCGCCGTCTGTGGTCTTGTACACTCCTCCGTGTTCTCCACCATCAATCAGAGTCCAGGGCTTTCGTTCTGCCTGCCACATCCCCGCATACAAGATCCGAGGATTGTTCGGATCCATAACCATATCCACACATCCTGTCCGGTCATCAACGAAGAGGACTTTTTCCCAACTCTCTCCTCCATCCAGAGTGCGAAAAACTCCTCTCTCCGGACCGGGTCCGAAAATGTTTCCCAGCACTGCCGCATAAACCACATCAGGGTCCTTGGGATGGATCTGGATCTTTCCGATCTGAGCTTCGGTTTCCAGGCCCTTGAGCTCCCATGTCTGTCCTCCGTCAGCGGATTTGTAGATTCCTCTGCCTGTGGATATGTTGCCCCGCGGACTGGCAGACCCGGTCCCCACATACATGACATTGGGATCAGATAGAGCCACTTCAATGGAACCGATGGAGGCGACTTGAAAGAAACCATCAGAAATATTGGTCCAGTGGATGCCTCCGTCTGTGGTCTTCCAAACTCCGCCGCCTGTAGAGCCCATGAAAAAAGTGTATTTCTCATCCGGAACTCCGGTCACTGCGGTGACCCGGCCTCCTCTGTAAGGGCCGATGAAACGGTATTCTAAATTTTTAAATAGAACCGGATCCATGGTTTCAGGGGTGTTTTTCGAAAGAGAAATCCCGTTGAAAAACAGCGCTGATCCAATCAAAATAACAAAAATTGTGATGTATTTTTTTGGTTTTTGAGTCATAAATTATCTTCCTTTCCCCATTCTGGGTTTTTCGATTTTTCTGTTCCGCTGCTCAGGAAAGCATTTCCCAATGAATATTTTTTCTCCTTAAAGCATAACCGACCTCCCGGAAATACTGGCCGTACCCTGTCATCCAGTGGAAACCTTTCATCTTTTCAGCCACCCGTCTGTCAGAGCATTCATAACCCACATCTATCTGTGATCGACATATGTCCATAAAAGGGGAATCCAGGATCTTTCCGCTGAGTCCGAGCCATTTTTGAGAGGCAAAGTCTGGAATGATGTTGGTCAGCTCCTGGCCTTTCATCATCTCCACCTTAGGTGCGGCTCCGTAATCTGATTCAAAATGAGTCAGGATGCGAACCGGCTCCAGAGTCTTTCCGTTCATTTTCCGGGGCGCTGTACAATGGGCTAAGGTGATGACTCCGTTATGAGGAAAGGTCGGATCATTGAGAAATACAGGCTTTCCTGAAATGTGAGCCAGCAGGACTCCGGCTGGAATCACCACAAAATCAGATTCACAGAAAGCCAGATAACCCGAGTCATTCAACAGGCTTAGAGTCAAGCAAGCCGATGTTTCGGCCAGAGGCATGATGGTTCCCATACATCCCCTTATGGTCACTGCTCTGCATTCTGCTTTATTCATGAGCTTTCTGAAAACCTCTTCCAGAAGAAAGGCATTGTCAACAAAAGAATGCTTGGTTTCCAGCCGCACTTGAGGATTCCGGACATACTGTCGGGCTCTGGACTCAGCTCTGTTCACAGCGGTTTTGTCTGCTCTGGCCTCTGTGATCAATGCTCCCAGTTCCCTATAAGATACGGTCCGGATGTCATATTTCCATTTCTCCCGGACCAGCCCGGGCACCACTCCTTTGGGCTGGGACCAGGCTCCGGGCCCTCCAACGGCTAAAATCCTGGTGTTGAGTGCATTTTTCAGTCCGCACAGAGAGCGGAGACGCCACAAGATTTCTGAGGTATCATCAATGACCACGTCCTCATAGGTGATTCCTTTAATTGATAAGGCATCTGTGTGCTGTCTCAAATAGCGGGGACTGATGATCTCATACCAGAGATACACCGGGCCTGATCTGTGCCGGCAGAAAAAGATCATGTCTTTTCCGAGTTCATGGATGGCATCAAAAATGTCCATCCACCCCCCGGCCGCATAGATGAGAAACACATCCACATCAGATGAATCCTGCAGTCTGAAGACTTCATCCTTACTTTGGATGCCCACAATGGATTTGATGCTTAGAGGATAATCCGCTTCCTTTTGAATATGTGTGAGCTCTTTTTTGATTCGAATTCTCTCCTGTTCTGCATCCTGTTTATTTTGAATACCGCCCCAGGCTCTCCAGCTTCTCTGGGGTTGCGGTTTGGGAACAGAATAAGTGAGAACGGGCTGCACAACCAAAGGAGACCGGGAGAAAAGAGGGGATTTTGTATTTGTATCGGAAGTCAAGCTGTTCCAGGAAAGCTTCCCCAAAGCTGAACCGGCTAAAGCTACAGCTCCCATCCGGTTTAGAAAATTCCGCCTCGAAATCCCTTCATGGAAAACGCTTTTCTTTCTTTTTTGAATTTCTTTTAATGAAGACATGAAAACTCCCTTTTTAAATGAGAATCAGAAAAACAATGTGTCATAATACCTGATCCCAAATGATATATTCCAAACACATCTCCCGTCAACACAAAACTCCATCCAAACATCTTGCTCATATTCCCGCTTCATAAAAATGTAAAGAGTATCAAAAAAGATGTTATAATGATGGTCTGCTTAGAGCCACAGCTTAATTATCTTTATTATCAGGAGGAAAAGATGAGCCAAAAAACAAAATGCTTTTTAGCCATTGGAACAGCCTTATTGTTGAATGCGGCTATGATGGCTCAAAGTCCTCAAAGCAGCGCACACATAAACGGCGGCTGGAGCTGGATGCTGGAAGACACTCTGGATTCCGGATTGAAAACGGGATTCGGATTTTCACTTCCTCTGCTGAACAAGACAACAGCAACTTTTGACTTCGGATACTGGAAAAGCACTGTACATCAGAAACCAAATATGCTTTTCAATGGAACCTTAAGCATGGCTCCTTTTCAGGTATCCTTAAATTACTATTTCTTTGAAAAAAAAAGAGTCAATCCTTATGTGTTTGGAGGAACCGGAATTGTGTTCACACACTTTGAAATGGAAGATATAGTGACCATTCCTGAAGTTTCCATCAGCCAGAACGTCAAAAACGGAATCAGCTTTCACGCCGGAGCCGGATCTCTTTTCAGAATGAAAAAGAACTTAGCATTCTACGCAGAAGTGTGTTTTTTTTACAGAAGAGGAAAAGCCACCACTACTATGGAGGATATGAATTTTGGAAGGTCAACTGAAGATTTCAACTTGAATCTCAATTCCCTTGCTTTCAGCATAGGGATCAAATATTTCCTTTAGATTCAAATCAGTGTTTCTGTGAAACATCCCGGACAATGCTCTGGATAAACAAAGGATTCCCCTTTGAATCTGAGATCAGTGACAGATTGACCTCCACCGGAACTGTGGTCCCATCTTTTTTTATGATGGTCCGCTTATAGACCGGAATGGATTTTTTCTTCTTGATCTCCTCTAATTTGCCAAATGCATTTTTTTGTTCTGATTCAGCGATCAGATCTCTAAACCGTTTCCCTTTGAGTTCTTCTCTTGTGTATCCCAGCAGATCAGCTGCTTTTTGATTGAAATCAATCTGGAGGCCTTCTGGGCTCATCAAAAAGACCGCATCATTGGAGTATTCAAAAAGAGCCCGGTATTTTCGTTCTGACTCTTTGAGTTTCTCCTGAATCCTTTTCTGTTCTGTGATATCCCGAATAAATCCTTGATATCCTGAAATCTTTCCGGATGCATCCCTCCAAATCGTGGCTGTGATCAGACAATCCATAAGTGAACCGGATTTGGTTTTCAATGATACAGGATAGTCTTTGATGAACCCTTTGGACTCGATTTTTCTCTGGATTTTTTCTCTGTCATCCGGATCTTTGTAAAGCCCCTTCACATCATATTTTTTTAACTCATCTGATGAATATCCAAACATTTCTAAAAAAGCGGGGTTGGCATCTTGAATGTACCGTTTTTTAGTGGATATATAAATGGCTTCTTTGGACAACTCAAACAGGTTCCTGAATTTCTGCTCACTCGCGCTGAGTTCTTTTTGAATATGATGTTTGTAAAGAGCCGTCTCAACTGTCGTCACGAGATCCTTATCTTCAGCCGGTTTATATATGTATCCGAACGGGCCCGTGCTTTTGGCTCTCTGAAATGTTTGTTCATCGCCCATTGCAGTCAGATAAACAACCGGCACATCATATTCTCCCTGAATGGCCCGGGCTGTTTCTATGCCATCCATCCTGCCTGCCAATTTGATATCCAAAAGCACCAAGTCAGGCTTGAAAGAGTCTATTTTTTTGAGGGCTTCTTCACCTGTGGGAAACACATCAGATACAAAAAATCCCCGGTATTCCAAGAGCTGTTTGATGTCACTTCCTACAATGGCTTCATCTTCCACAAGGAGAATTCTATTGGAACCTTTCCTTTTGTTTTGTTGGGATTTCATTTGAAATTTTTATTTTAATACAATGCGCCTTTGATTTCAATTTCAAACCAACTTTGTTTCCGCATTTTTTCTCTTGAATAATAACTCACATTTGAATATGATTTTCTCTCAAAAAGGATTTATCAAGGAGGTTGCAAATGTTTCATTGCTTAAACCGGAGAAAAAAACCCAAAATTTTGCTGTTCGTTATCATGGCTGGCTTCATATTGATGTTTGGCTGCGAGAAGAACAAAACTGAGGAGTCTCCGATGCCCCCAAAAGCTGAAAAAATACCTAAAGAATTAACCCTCCATGGTGACACCCGGATCGATCCTTACTATTGGATGAATCAAAGGGAAGATCCTAAAGTCATCGAACACCTCAAAGCAGAAAACGCGTATACCGAAGCGGTCATGGAGCACACCAAAGAACTCCAGGACAAACTGTACAATGAGATCATCGGTCGGATCAAAAAGACCGATATGTCCGTGCCCTATTTTGAGAATGGTTATTACTATTACAGCCGGTATGAAGAAGGAGACGATTATCCTGTTTATGCCAGAAAAAAAGAAAGCCTGGATGCAGAAGAAGAAATCATGCTGGATGTCCAGGACATGGCTGAAGGGCATTCATTCTACAGTGTCACAGGATTGAGTGTCAGCCCCAATAACCAATATCTGTCCTATGGCGTGGATACAGTCAGCCGGAGAAAATACACCATCCACATCAAAGACCTGACCACTGGAGATATTCTGCAAGATGAGATTCCCACTACTACGGGCCGGGCTGTCTGGGCTAATGATAACAAAACCCTATTCTACACCACTAAAGACGACACTCTCAGGGCTTTCAAAATATTCCGGCATATCCTGGGAACAGACCTATCCCAGGATGTTGAAATCTATCATGAAAAGGACAACACGTTTTCCACCACCATCTACAAAACAAAATCAGACCGATTCCTTATCATCGCCTCTTATCAGACTTTATCCACAGAGATGCGATATCTGGATGCGGATGATCCTCTGGGAGAATTTCAGGTTTTCCAAGAAAGAGAAAAAGACCATGAATATTCCATCTCTCATTACAAAGACAAATTTTACATTGTCACCAATTGGCAAGCCAAAAATTTCCGGCTCATGGAGACAGAGGTCAATCAAACAGAAAAATCCAACTGGAAGGAAGTCCTGCCTCACCGCAAGAAAGTCCTGCTCAACGGCATTGATGTGTTTGAAGACTATTTGGTGCTGAATGAACGGAAAGATGGACTCCGGCAGATCCGGATTATGGATCAATCTCTTGATACGGACCAATACATTCCATTTGAAGAGGAAGCATATGTGGCTTATCCCACCAGCAATCCTGAGTTTGATACCCAAACTCTGCGCTATTCATATTCCTCTCTCACCACTCCGCGTTCGGTCTATGACTACAACATGAAAACCGGGGAAAAAATCCTGTTGAAGCAGCAGGAAGTCTTAGGGGATTTTGATCCTCATCATTACCAAAGCAAACGCCTCACAGCCACAGCCCGAGACGGTGCACAGATCCCCATATCAATGGTCTATAGGAAAGGATTGACCCGAGACAGCAACAATCCCCTTCTTCTCTATGGTTACGGATCCTATGGAGCCAGCATGGATCCGAGTTTCAGATCAGACAGACTGAGCCTCTTAGACAGAGGATTCATCTATGCCATGGCTCACATCAGGGGAGGTTCAGAAATGGGAAGAGACTGGTATGAGCAGGGAAAACTCCTGAACAAGAAAAACACCTTCACTGATTTTATTGATTGTGGCGAGTTCCTCATTGAAGAAGAGTACACCAATCCGGATATGCTTTTTGCCATGGGAGGCAGCGCCGGCGGCCTGCTCATGGGGGCTGTGCTCAATATGAGGCCCGGGCTATGGAAAGGAGTGATCGCTGCTGTTCCCTGGGTGGACGTGGTGACCACTATGCTGGATGAAAGCATTCCCCTGACCACCGGTGAATTCGATGAATGGGGAAATCCCAAGGACAAACAGTACTATGATTATATGCTCTCTTATTCCCCTTATGATAATGTCAAAGCTCAAGATTATCCTGCTATCCTAGTAACCACAGGACTTCATGATTCTCAGGTCCAATATTTCGAGCCCACCAAATGGGTGGCCAAATTGAGAGATTTGAAAACAGATGACAATCGCATTATTTTGGATGTAGACATGGAATCAGGTCACGGAGGAGCATCAGGCCGCTTTAAGCGCTACAAAAGGACCGCATTGGAATATGCTTTTATGCTTGACCTGATAGGCATTTCTGAATAACCGGTTTACTGATCTGATTTTTTGTATGTGACAGACCATCGAAATGAGCAAGTCTTTTCAGATTTCATTTGGATAACCCTTAGAATCCCTGTTTTCTGAATGCTCTCCACTTGAACTCCGGAACAATGGAAATCATGAAATGTGCAGCCTTTTGGTTCTGATAAATACAAATTGTAGAGATCATCTTCAATGACCTCACTTTCACTGGATAATGTGAGGTCTTTCCAGCTCAGCTTGCTCAGTTCATGACCGCAGGATATGTGGCGGCTGGTGGCAATGATCTGGGCACGAGCTTTCTGTTCCCGGATACAGAAAAGCTGGCACCTGAATCGAGGATCGATATCTCCGGGCTGGAATCCTTGCACAAAGCTCCCCAATAGGTTTTTGGACCAAAACTCAAACACAAAATATTCTTTTTCCGGCTCGAGGCCCAGGTCCTCAAAGGAAATGCATTTGACTTCACTGCTGATCCTCCCCAGCACCATCCAGTTTCCTGCATCCGTGTTCATCTCCATCAGATACAAACTGCAGCGAGGGGCCTGATACCCCAGCATCCCAGAAGAAAGAGCTCCTTTTAGAAATATCTGACCCTGATACCGGAAAATCACGTTTTTTCCGTCCCATTCCAGCGCAGCAGCCTGGTTTTCCGGACGTGTTATATTCTGAACTTCATCTTGATAAAGCTCCAGGGAAAATAGACTCAAGGAAAAAAAGACAAAAAGAAAAACGATCAAAGAAAGAGGCTTGCTTTTTCCCGTTTTCATGAGGTACAGATCACTTTTCTACTAAAAGGTCCCTGTCATCAAAGAGCTCTGTTAACCTTTCGAGAAAAAACAGACTTTTAGGTAATGAAAAAACAGAACCGCTGTGAGTTTTCTGGTTAATCAGCGGCTGAGGGCTCGCGCTAATCTCTGCTGGGCCCGGGACAGACTTTCCATCTCTTTTTGTTTCGCCTTGATTTCTTTGTTGGTCTTGGAATAGTTGCTGATCAAGGCCACTCCAACAGCTGCAGAGATCGCTCCCAGGAGCACCCAGGTCATTTTTCCCATACCTGTGGTGGTGCTTCGGGTTCCTTCGGTCTCTCCTGCTCCTGCTCGAGTCCCTTTCTTTGGCTCGACTTCAGTAAACCTCCAGACGCTCACACCCGCAGCTGCGAAAAGAGCAATGGACCCTATCAAATAGCCGCTTCTTTTTTTCTTCAAGGACTTGATTTCTTCCTGCAGAGACATGTCTTCAGATGTTTCCTGCATGGAAAAGGCGTCCTTGACCCATTTTTCACTCATGGAAAAGAGGGCATCTTTCATATTGATACGGCTGGTGTAATCGGTTTTTAAAGAAAATTCCTGGGCCACAATGCGATCAGATTGCACGGAACGAGAATCTGTGGCCAAAATAGGAACTGTAATGAATTGAACAAATGCAAACACCAGAAAAATAACGACACTCTTTTTCATTTTCCCTCCTTGTTTGAACTAAAAAAGTTCATTGGAATAACTTTTATCCTCTTTGCTGAATAATTATATCAAAAAAATGTGGAGTGTCAATTTCTTTTGGCAGTTCCTTATTCATCCGAGCCAAAATCCTTTTTCCGAATCAATTTTCAGCCCTTTCAAACCACGATTTGGTATTCAGACAAATTTTGACCAGCATCAGCATAACGGGTACTTCAATCAAAACCCCCACCACTGTGGCCAAAGCAGCTCCAGAAGAAAGCCCAAATACCATGGTGGCAGTGGCAATAGCCACTTCAAAATGATTGCTTGCCCCGATCATCGCTGAAGGAGCGGCATTTTCATAATCCAGGTTGATCAATTTCGCTAGTCCATAGGTGATCCAGAAAATCAGATTGGTCTGCAGAAAAAGAGGTATGGCTATCCATAGAATTGTGAGTGGATTTGAAACAATGATATCACCTTTTAGAGAAAACAACAAAACCAATGTGATCAGCAAAGCGAGTATTGAAACCGGAGTGAGTTTGTTTAGAAATTTTTCTTTAAACCAGGTTTCGCCCTTGGATTGAATAAGCCATCTCCTTGAAAAATATCCTGAGACCAAAGGCAGTGCCACATATATACTGATCGATAAAACCAAAGCCTGCCAGGGAACAGGGAGCCGCCCCACACCTAAAAGAAAACCGCCCAGTAATCCATACAAAATCAGCATGGTCAATGAATTTATGGCGACCATGACCAAGGTATGCGCATCATTTCCTTTAGCCAGATATCCCCACACTAACACCATTGCCGTGCATGGAGCAATACCCAGCAGAATGCATCCCGCCAGGTAACTTCTCCACAGCGGGATCTGGAGCATTTTCACTCCGTTCTCCATGATAACTTGTCCCGCACCATGAATGGATCCTACAGCCCAATCCGCTGCTCCGGGAGGAAGTTTCACGATATCCGTGGCATCTGCTCCGATAAAAACTTTAAAAACAAAACCCAAAAAGAAAATGGCAATGGCATACATAGTGAATGGCTTGATAGCCCAATTGGCAAACAGGGTCAAGAAAACCGGTTTTGGCGACTTGCCTGCTTTGATCACTTTAACAAAATCTATCTTGACCATAATGGGATACATCATGAAAAACAGACACACAGCAATCGGTATGGAGACCACAGGAGCGCCTCTCACTGAAACAGCCAAACCATCTAAAAACTCTGCAGCTTGAGGTGCTGTCTTTCCGATGAATATTCCCGCTGCAATACACAGTAACACCCAAAAAGTAAGGTATTTCTCAAAAAAACCGATTCTTGTCTCATGGTTTGTCATACCAACTCCTTTATAAATTTATCTGGACCAAGATGATTGAGAAAAGCTTTGTCCATTTGACTTTGAACGCTGTTATGAGTCCAAACCCAAAGGACTTTTTTCTTACTGCTCATCTTATTATTTTTATGATTTCTTCTGTGCTCAACACTTTTCCCGAAGACTTCACAGACCCATTGACTGCAAGTCCCGGAGTGTTCATCACTCCATAATCCGAGATCTCATTCAAGTCTGTCACCTTAACAACTTCAGCATCAATCCCCAGATTTTGGACAGCTTCCCTGGCGTTTTGAGCCAGTCTGCTGCATTTGGGGCATCCTGTCCCTAAAATCTCTATTTTCATGATATTCCTCCTCTTAGACTCACTTTTTTTAGAAAAAATACCCAAATATCATCCCGCTGAGTGTGGCCATGATGACCACCAGAACCAAAAACACCATGGTTTTTTTGGTTCCCATTACACTCCTTATCACCAGCATATTGGGAAGGGATACTGCAGGACCTGCCAAAAGCAGAGCTAAGGCTGGCCCTTTTCCCATTCCATTGGCTATAAGCCCTTGAAGTATGGGCACTTCCGTTAGCGTGGCAAAATACATGAAAGCTCCTGTGACTGAGGCAAAAAAGTTGGACAAAATGGAATTTCCTCCCACTAAAGACGAAATCCATTTCGATGGGATGATTCCTTCTGTTTCCGGCCGGCCCAGCAAAAATCCTGCCATCAAAATCCCGGCAAAGAGAAGAGGAAAAATCTGTTTAGCAAAATCCCAGGTCGATCTCATCCACTCCTTCCCTTGTTCTCCATCCGTTACAGAGGCCCACGCAATGCCTGCAAACCCAGCCAAAAAAGGGATCACAGGAGTATGGAACAACACAGCCAGAACAGCTGTAACGGCCATGACCACAAAAATCTTCCTTGCGCTGTACTGGTACCACCGCATCAGTACCACTCCGAAAAGCACTGCGGAAACAGAGGTGATGATCCACTTTCCAGAATAGATGAGATGCCAAATTCCCTGATTCTGTTCCGGCCTTCCCCAGTTAGAAAAAACAAGGATCATAACCATCAAAGCAAAATAGATCCCTATCTTGCCTAAGGTTTTGTCCGCCTCTTCAGTATCCATCATGTCTTGATCTGTGGATTCCTGTTTTTGCGGTGATGGAAACAGGACCTGCATGATCAGCCCTATGACCACACTAAACACCACTGCTCCCAAGGTTCTGGCTATTCCCATTTCAACACCCAACACTCTTGCAGTTAAGATAACAGCCAACACATTGATGGCCGGCCCTGAGTAGAGAAAAGCAGTAGCTGGTCCGATACCAGCTCCTCTCTTATGGATTCCGGCAAAAAGAGGAAGTATTGTGCAACTGCACACAGCCAAAACACTTCCGGATACAGATGCGATGGGATACGCAATTGTTTTCTTGGCTCCGGCTCCCAGGTATTTCATGACCGCACCCTTACTGATAAAAACAGAAATGGCTCCGGCAATAAAAAAAGCAGGAATCAGGCAGAGAACCACATGCTCCCTTGCATACATTTGGGCAAGATATAGCGCTTCCATAACTGAATTTTCAAATCCCGATTTTCCGACAGGAAGGAAATAAAAAACAATAAAAACACCGGCGATAATCAAAAATATTTTCAATTCTTTTTTCCAGCTCATTATTCGTCCTTTTTATTATGGCAATATTGCCAATTTTTCAATCATTTCTCAAAAAAATTTACTTGATCACTTTGGAAGCACAACGGAACATCTCAATCACACACGGAGTGAGAAGCCTGTAATAAACCACATTTTTTTCTTTTCTCTTTGTTACAATGCCCGAAGACAACAGGACAGACAGATGTTTGCTCACTGTTGACTGGTCCAATCCGATAATGTCAGTCAATTCACTCACCGAATGTTCTCTTTGGTGCAAACGGTCCACAATGACCAGCCTGGATTCATTTGCCAGGGCTTTGTGTATTTGAGCTTGGTTTTGGAAATATTGCTTATCTTTCTTCATGTGATGATTATATGTCTATATTGCCATATTGTCAAGAAGGGATAAAAGGGTGTGCCGCATAAGGATTCCATTGACCCGCTGATTTCTTTGTGGTATTCCTATAATCTCAACGGAAATCAAAGCATAACCGGAATGGCTGATCGTAAGAAAAAAACCATTGGAATTCTAGGAGGAATGGGTCCTGAAGCAACAGCCTTTATGTACAATCTTTTTATCCGGGAAGCAAAAGCTGAAAAAGACCAGGACCACCCCCAAATCATCATCTTCAGCAATCCTCAGACACCTCCCAGAACAGATGCCATATTCAAGTCCGAAAAGGATCCGGTTCCCTTTCTCAAGGCTGGAATGTCCGTACTCAAAAAAGCAGGAGCTGATTTCATTGTCATGCCCTGCATCACAGCCCATTATTTCATTCCTGACCTGAAAAAAGAAATCCCATTCAATTTTATAAGTCTTATTGAGGAATCTGTGAAATGGGCTGAATATAACAATCCCGGAATGCGCAAGGCAGGGCTTTTGTCCAGTTCCGGCACCATGAAATCCGGCCTGTTCCACGCCGCTTTTGAAAAAAAAGGGATTGAATTGATCACTCCTGACAAAAGGGAACAGCAAAGGATGATGGAGGTCATCTTCGGCCCTAAAGGAATCAAAGCAGGTTTTAAGACCAGCAGCAGCCGAAAGCAGCTCATCCAAACCGCAGAATCCCTAATAAAAAGAGGGGCTGAAGCCATCATTGCCGGATGCACTGAAATCCCCCTGGCCCTGAGCCCAGATGATATCCAGGTCTTGTATATTGAACCCATGCACATCGCTGTGTTAAGAGCTTTACAAGAAGCCGGATATCAGACCAAAAAAAGCTTTAAAGGAGACTCAAAGTGAAACCTGCAAAGAAATCAGCTTTCAGATGGATGTTAATGTTCACACTCCTAGCCACCGTCTTTCTCTTTTTTGCCGAGCCCGCTTTTATTAAAAACACCAAAGATGGCACAGAAGCCATCCATATCAAAGGATGCACATCCATACTAGTAGGAAAAGAGGCTTCAACAGACGGTTCTGTTATGACCACCCACACAGCTGACTGCGGGATCTGTGATTGGACCTGGCATCATGTGCCGGCCGCAGACCATGGTCTGGATGAACAAAGAAAAATTTACCACATAAACCAAATAAAGACATGGCCTCCGGAACAAGGAGGAAAATGGACCATGGCTCTTCAAGAAGGATACACAGGGCTGGATATCCCTCAACCCAAACACACCTATTCATATTTCCACGGCGTGTTTGGGTATATGAATGAACATCAACTGGCAATGGGGGAATCCACTATAGGGTGCCGGAGGGAGATGAGGAATCCCACTCCTGCGGCCAAGTTTGACATCACAATGCTGACCCTCCTTGCTATGGAAAGGTGCCGGACAGCCCGGGAGGCCATCAAACTCATGGGAAGTTTAGCTGCAGAATACGGATACGGGTTTCACGACAGCGGAGAAATGCTGGCTGTGGCAGACCCTGAAGAAGCCTGGATCTTTGAAATCATGCCAGTGGGCCCTCTGTGGACTCCTGAAAGCGGAAAACCCGGGGCTGTATGGTGTGCTCAAAGAGTCCCTGATGACCACGTCAGTGTCTGCCCCAATGAATCCAGGATCGGAGAGGTGGATTTGAACAACAAAGATATGTTTCTGTGTTCTTCCAACATCATCTCTTTTGCACAGGACAAAGGATTTTATGATCCAGAAAGCGGCCAGCCTTTTAACTGGAAAAAAGCCTATTCCCCAACCCAAGGAAGCGCTTTTTCCAGCGGAGGCCGAAGAGGACGCCTGTGGAGATTTTTCGACCTGGCTGCTCCTTCAAAAGATTTCAATGCTAAGACCCCCAATATGGAACTGCCTTTTTCTGTGAAACCAGATAAGAAGATATCTCTCCAAGATGTGATGCGTTTCACAAGGGACAAATATGAAGGAACTTCATTTGATCCCTCCAAGGGAATCAAAGCTGGACCTTTCAACAATCCCAATTACTCCAGAAGTTTCCGATTCCAGGAGCAACGGTTTGATGCTCCCCGCTGTATCTGTGTGAATAATGTCGAATACACCACCATTACCGTGTGCAGGAACTGGCTTCCGGATTCCATAGGAGGCATGGTGTGGCTGGCTTTCGGGGCACAGGATACCTCATGCTATCTTCCTCTTTTTGCCGGGATGAGAAGCCTGCCTAAGTCCTTCCGCATCGGAGACCACTGGGAATTCAATCAGCAGTCTGCCCGCTGGGCCTTTGATTATGTGGATTTTCATACTCAGGTGATGTATTCCTATGCCATCAAAGATGTGAGAAAACAGCAGCAGATCTGGGAAGACAGGACCCTCAAAAAAATGCCCGCTATTGAAAAAACAGCGCTCAATCTGCACCGGAAGGATCCCTTGCTGGCTCAACAGTTCCTAACTGACTACTCAATTTCGCATGCCCAAAGAGCCATTGATGCCTGGTGGGATCTGGGCAACCATCTTTTAGTCAAATACAATCATTTCCGCATCTATGATCCGGAACACAGAAGAAGCCGCCGGATTGCTTTCACCGATGAATGGAAAAAAGCCTTGATCAACCAACAAAAATAAATCCCTCAACGGAAAAAAGGGGGGATTGCTTAAATAAATTGAGGAGGTTACAGAATGGAAGAAAACAAGGAAGTGACTTTTGGCGAATGGTTTCTGACTATTTTTTTAATGGCGATTCCTATTGTGAATCTGGTTCTTCTTTTTGTTTGGGGTTTTGGTTCAACCACCAAAGCAAGCAAAGCAAATTGGGCTAAGGCCACTCTTGCTTGGATGGCCATTGGAGTTGTTTTCTACTTGTTTGTCTTTGTCATTCTGCTGGGAATAGGAATCAACCTTTCGCGATAGACTGCTCAAAGACTCTTCACATCCATGGTCCGGCTGAGTGGAAGGCCTCTTTTCTGCCTTCTCTATTTCTGGTGACTATGAACAAATGATATCCTGGTACAGCCTTTTCTTCGCTCTCATTGCTTACACCCTTCTGTCCTGTGGCTTTGTGCTGATGAAAAAAGGAATTTCCTGGATAGGGCACAAGGGGAAAAAAGATCGAATCTATTACAGGAATCTATTCACCTGGATCGGGGGATTCATTGTTTTGAACAGTTATATTATCCCCAATGCGATCGCCCTTAAAAATCTAGAGCCTCACATCGTTTCATCATTTGCGGCATGGGGAGTGGTGGTGCTTGTTTTTCTCTCTAAGGCAGTCCTTAAAGAACAATTATTCAGATCTGATTATATCTATACGATGCTTATCTTTATTTCCATAACCTTACTGAATCTATACGAACAACCCAAGGACCAAATCACGGTGAATTCCACTGCCTTTGTTGTGCTGTCCCTTTTTCCTTTGCTGGTGATGGCCTTCATGTTAACAAAATGGATCTCAAAAAAATTGAAGGCAATCTTGTTTGCCGGCATATCTGGCCTTTCAACCGGAATGATCATTGTCTCCATCAAAGCTTTGGTTACCCTTTCCGGATTCAGAATCGGTTCTTACTTCTCTTCGCTGTACTTCTATGTGTATCTGTTCTTTTCCCTCGCTGCTTTCGTGACGCTCCAGATTTCCTATAAACTGGGTCCTATGATGCGGGTGGGTCCTGTGCAGTACGGAGCCGCCATTGTTTATCCGGTCCTCTGCTCATATTCTGTTTTTGGAAACAAACTCACTTTCATACAAATCGCCTCTCTATTTCTTCTCATTTTCGGAACCATCCGTATCCTAAAGAAACACTGATGCTTACCTCACTTGATGGATTCTAAAACCGCCTTTCTGGTAAATCAATCAGTGCCGAAATATCTGCTCTTGAAAATATCTTGAATATCAAATAAAACAGAGTGATAATAAACACATCGCTGTTTTTCATGAAGAGTTCAGGTTAGGAGGAGGCCTTGAGAAAAATAAAAATCACTGTTTCCGTTTTTCTCGTCGCTGGGATTTCTTTGCTTTGGCTCGGTTTCCAGAACCAAAACTCTTCCCAGCAAGAAATCGATAGAATCAACCAACAGATAATCCTCTTGGGGCTGGACTGGAAAGCCGGAAAAACTTCCCTTGCCAACCTCCCTTCAGAAGAAAGGAGGTTGAGACTGGGGGCTTACAGACCTGTCTATGCAGACCCAAATAAATTCATCACCATACCAGAGGAGCCCGCGCTTCCCATTCAAATAAACTGGCAGGACAAAAACAACAAAAACTTCATGACATCTGTGAAAGACCAGGGAAACTGCGGCAGCTGTTGGGCGTTTGCCGCCTGTGGAGCCGTGGAAGCCAGGTACAATATAGAAAACGATCTTTTTGCTCCTGCCTTTTTTTCATTTCAAGGGAATGTCAGTTCCCTCTCTCAGATTTTCGAAATTGAAGATCCCCTGAACATTGGAGAATCTTCTGTTCTCAATTTTCCAGACCTTTCTGAACAGGATCTTATTTCCTGTTCCAATGCTGGTGACTGCGACGGAGGTTATGCCTACCAATCCTTTGACTACATGGAAACATACGGAATTGTCACAGAAGACTGTTTCCCTTATCAGGCTTCTAACATTCCCTGCCAACCCTGCAGCAACTGGAATGAAAAACTGTTTAAAATCGATCAGTGGGGATGGGTTACCGGAAGCACTGTGAATAAATATGCCGTCAAAAACTCACTTCAGAGCGGTCCTCTGGTCTTTTTTATGGAAATTTATGATGACTTTTACTATTACACTTCGGGTATCTATGAAAAAACAATAGGGGCTTCCTATGAAGGAGCCCATCTGGTTGTTTTGGTTGGCTACAATGAAATCCAAGACTATTGGATCTGTAAAAATTCCTGGGGAACCAATTGGGGAGAAAATGGATACTTCAAAATCAAGTTCGGCGAGTGCGAAGGGGGAACATGGGTGCTCAAAGCATGGGGAATTATTTCATCCAACAGCCCTCCGGTCATCAATGCCGTTTCTGATAAAATCGTAAAGGAAGGCCAAGAGCTTTCCTTTACTGTTACAGCTACTGATCCTGACGGAGACACCCTGACTTTCAGTTCCCCTAACCTACCGAGTGGTGCAACCCTCAATCCCTCAACCGGACATTTTTCATGGACCCCCTCTCATACACAATCCGGAGAATATGATGTTGAGCTCACTGTGACAGACGGTCTGCTTGGAAGTTCCACCTCAGTGCACATCACAGTGGTCAATGTGAAAAAAGGAATAGGGAGATTTTGAGAAAGGATAAGCAAATGCGATTCCAAAAAAGCACTGTGATGATTTTACTCGTGCTGTTCTTGACAAACACAGGAGCTGGTTCCACAGAATTATACCTGTTTGGGAAAGGACAGTTCATAGGAAAAACCGGATCGGAAAGTGATTATAAAGAGGGAGAAAACGATTTTCCAGCCGCTTCTCCGTTCAGTATCCTGGGCTTTGGATTCGGCTTGACCACAGGTATTTATCCGGCCTTTTTCGGAATCGAAGCTCATTACAATCTAAGCGGCACCACCACCCTGACAGATCCCTCTGATAATGATACCGTAAAAATCAACACCTATCGGTATGCTTCTGGATTTGTGGTGTTTGGTATCCATGTTCTCAAATCCCGGAGGATGTCCTTGTTCATGAATACCGGAGCAGGCATAAGCACTGCATCCAATGCAGAACTGAGAACTTACACTTCTGAGTATGGATATGAAACAGAAATCGAGCCCCCTGAAAAAAAATACCCGCTCACAGCATTTGCAGGACTCGGGTTGAAAATGAAGTTCAGATCTTTTTTTGGGCTCCTCATAAACACGCGTTATCAGTATATGGATCAGAAAGAGCCTCAATCTGCTTTTTGCATCACAGCAGGGATTTTCTATTCATTCTAAAACACATCCTGAGCAGCTGGCTGTCCAACAAGATCAATCCAGTTCAATATTCTGTTTATAGTCCAGTTTGACATCAGCATTTTTTTTGCTGGTCAGAATGTCCATGGCCTTGAGAAAGGTCTGGTTTTTTTTCTCCCACATCCGATTGAGTTTTCGAGCATAATGACTGATAGCCAGCTCGATCCACTTGAATTGAAAGAACTTCTTTATCGACCTTTTCAAAGAATAGAACTTCTTATGACTGATCATCTGAGCTTTCTGAAGAGCCATTAATGTGAATTTTGCAGGCTTGAAAACCACATGATGGGCATCATATAGAGACCAATCTTTGAACAACAGCCTTTTTTGTGACACCATTCTTTTATAAAACTGGGACCCGGGAAGAGGAGTGAGAATGAGAAATTGGGAGGAAGAGATCCCTGTTCTTTTGGCAAACTTGATGGTCTGTTTCACAGTCTGCCAGTCGTCCTCATCAAATCCATATACAAACATGCCGTGGATGCGGATTTTGTGCTTTTGTATCACTTTCACTGCCTGTTTGATTTCACCGACGGTCTGCTTTTTCTTCATAGACGAGAGACTGCGCGGATTCACAGATTCCAATCCTACATACAAAGTGCGGCAGCCAGCTCGATACATGAGTTTCAAGAGTTCTTCATGTTTGGCAATATCCACTCTTACCTGGGTAGACCAATCAAATTTGAATTCTTCCTTTATCATGTCCTTAAGAAGAGTTTTCAATCTCTTCCGGTTCGCAGCGAAATTATCATCGTAAAAAAAGATATGGT
The DNA here is from genome assembly GCA_014727835.1 of Candidatus Aminicenantota bacterium. Taxonomy (GTDB): domain Bacteria; phylum Acidobacteriota; class Aminicenantia; order Aminicenantales; family Aminicenantaceae; genus WJMT01. The sequence goes on from WJMT01000104.1 coordinate 71,247, forward strand.
TGTTTCGCTCATTATATGTACGGAGTTCCTCAATGATATGGCTTGTGGAGCGGAATCTAAACTTTTTCCCAAACATCCCGGTTACAGAACAAAACTCACAGTTAAACGGACAACCGCGCGATGTCTGAACAGGAATGGTCTGTCTTTTTTTCCGGATGTTTGGCGTATACCTTGATCCGAAATCAGGGAAAGGCACTTGGTCCAGATCTTTAATAACCGGCCCTGCCGGATTGTGAAAAGACCTCCCGTTCTTGGTATAAGAAAGATTCGACACTCGGGTATAATCTTGATCACATTCCCAGGCGTCCACAAATTCCATCAAAGGATTTTCCCCTTCTCCTCGGATGACAAAATCAGCATGCTGGAGTGCTTCTTCTGATAAAAAGGTCACGTGAGGTCCTCCCATGATAACCGGTGTCCCTGTTTTGCGAATTCTGTCTGCAATTTTATAGGCCCTGGGAGCTGTGGATGTGATGGTTGAAATCCCAACTAAATCAACTGAATCAAAACTGGAATAATCAATGCACTCTGTTTCTTCGTAGATCACGTCCGCATCCCAGCCCCTTTTTTTCATCTGAGCAGCCAGTATGAATAGTCCCAGCCTTGGAAGTTTGAATTGGGAATATATGTGAAGGTTGGGTGCTTTGGGTTCAATAAATACGATTTTATTCATCTCTTTTTTTCCTTTTGGATTTTTTTCTTTTCGTGTTTTGCTGTTTAAGGGAAGTGATCTCCTTCTTCTTTTTGTTCAGAAGCTCTTCCCATCTTTCGATTCCTCTGTTCAATTGGTCCATCTTTTTGTATAGGTCATCAATTTTTTCAAGCATCACATTCAGCTTCGTGTCAACCTTTTCAAAAGGATGATGGTCCAGGTCTCTGTCTATTTCTAGAAAATCCCGGAACAAATCCGAGATCTCCTTAATTTCCTCCAGTGAATATCCGAACAACTGAAGATCCTTGATCAATTCGCACCAATATATATAAACATCCGCATAAAGGCGAAATCCTCCCTCGCTGCGCATATCCGCTTCAATAATTCCTTTATCCTCCCAGTATTTTATGGTTCGTGGGCTCACACCCACCTTTTCAGCAAGCACTCCGACGGTCAAGTATTGATCTGTCTTCCCTTTTTGTTTGACAGGATCCCCTGCTCCGGGAAGACCGACTTTTTTGATGATCTTCTGAATCTCACTGGTTCCGTAACCCATATTCACAAGTTCCTTGATTTTCTGAGCTCTCTTCACACTCTCATGGGTGAAGAAGGGAATATGATCGCTTGTCATTCCATCCGGCTTGATCAATTTCAAGTTCTGCCATTCTTTTAGCTTGGAATCCTTCACTCCGATTCTTTTGAGAAAACTGTCTTTCAGCATCATTTTTTTGTCCATATTATCTCTCTACGTTTACTTTTATGTAATTTATCAGTATACGTATAGGTTATATTTTGAATCTGTGTTTGTCAAGCGTTTTTGTGAATAGTCCATGCTAGATTTCAGTAGAAAATTCACATGTCAAATGATAAACTTTTCACAGATCTTAATGTAAAAATCAAATTTGAGGAAAGGGTCATGTATAACAGAAGGGAATTTTTAAAATTATTAGGAGCGGGCAGTGCTTTCTTTCATCTCAGCTCCTGCTCAAAAAATTTGAAAACAAGCCAAAACCGGCCCAATATCGTTCTCATCTTTACCGATGATCAGGGCTATTCCGATGTGGGATGCTTTGGCGCCCAAGGATTTGACACTCCCAATCTGGACAAGATGGCTGAAAACGGAATGAGGTTCACCAGTTTTTATGTTCCCCAGGCTGTATGCAGTGCTTCCCGAGCCGGCTTGTTAACCGGTTGTTACCCCAATAGAATCGGGATCCGAGGGGCTTTGGGACCCAACGCACAAGTCGGCCTTCATTCCAGTGAGGTGACCATCGCTGAAATACTCAAAACCAAAGGCTATACCACTGCCATATTCGGGAAATGGCATCTCGGTCACCACCTCGAATTCCTTCCTCTCCAGCATGGCTTTGATGAATATTTCGGACTTCCCTACTCAAATGACATGTGGCCAGTGAATTATGATGGAAAACCGGTCCAAACAGGACATAAGTCCAATTATCCGCCTCTTCCGCTTATTGAAAACAATCATAAAATATCAGAAATTAGGACACTTCAAGACCAGGCCGCTTTGACCACTCTCTACACTCAAAGAGCTGTGGAGTTTATTGAAAGAAATCAACACAGGCCTTTCTTCCTTTATGTTCCTCATTCTATGCCCCATGTTCCCTTAGGGGTCTCGGATAAATTCAGAGGACAAAGCCGACAAGGACTTTACGGAGATGTGATCATGGAAATCGACTGGTCCGTTGGTCAGATCATCAAGGCGCTGAAAAGAAACCGCCTTGAAAACAAGACTCTGGTGATTTTTACTTCAGATAATGGGCCCTGGATGAATTACGGAAACCATGCCGGCTCCACCGGCCCTTTGAGAGAGGGAAAAGGAACTTCCTGGGAAGGAGGGGTCAGAGTGCCTTGCATCATGCAATGGCCTCACCAAATCCCCTCTGACCAAGTGTGCCTGCAAATGGCAAGCACTATAGACATTCTTCCCACCATTGCTGAAATCACCGGTGCTTCACTGCCTGATCATAAAATTGACGGAGTCAGTGTTTTTTCTCTTCTTCGGGGAAATAAACAGGCCCATCCTAGAGATCACTTTTATTATTACTACACCCACAAACACGGATATCAGCTGCAGTGTGTGAGGCAGGGCAAGTGGAAACTTCACTTTCCCCATTCTTACAGGTCCTATCAGGGAGTTGACAAAGGCATGGATGGCCATCCCGGCCCGTATGCAAGAGGGAAAACCGGAGTCGAACTGTATAATCTTGAAAAGGACATCGGCGAAAACACTGATGTGGCTTCCCAATTCCCTGATGTTGTGAAAAGGCTCAAGGCCCTGGGCGAAAAAGCCCGACAAGACCTGGGAGATATGAAGATGGGAGGGAGCGGAGTCAGGCCTTCAGGCCGAATTCAGAAATGAAAAACCAGGATTTGACATCTTGTGTGGATTCCTATTTAATTTAAACAGCAACAATTTGCCAGGCGGGAGATTTTGATGCCAAATACAAACAAACGGATGTTTTTATTCGTTACATTCTTTTGCCTATTGATTTTGCCTTTAACCGGACTTGATGAAGAGGGACTCCAAGCGGATTTGCCTGTGTTGATCAGTTCATGCGGACAAAGCCCGGGCGCCACTATGATCAAAGTCATCTTTATGAAACTCGATTTTGAGAACCCAGATCCAGCTTACACCACAAAAATGCAGGCTGCTGCTGAAGACTTGGTTTCTGCTCAGGAGGAAGGCGCTCCTTACAAATCACTGATCATTGTCATGGGAGCCAGTCTCAAAGGAATGGGTGCAGCCGGCATATCCATAGAGGATGAACTGTCAAGAATCGACTCTCTCATCCAGGAAGCTCAAAATCAGGGAATCACCATCATCGGAGCTCATATCGAGGGGACGAAAAGAAGGGCTCAAGGGGCAGCCCCAGGGGATAACACTGATGAGTTGAGCATTGATGCGGTCGCTCCCCTCTCTGATATTCTTGTTATAAACAAACAAGGCAATGAAGACCGGCGATTCTCCATCATCGCAGAAGAAAATAATATTCCCATGATCATGGTAGAAAAAAACCTGGAACTCATGGAAAAACTGAAAGTCCTGTTCTCACAATAATTCGAATGGTTTTTGAATCTGTATAAAAATCTCCATCCAGGGACTTGAGCCAAGAGGAATAGAAAATGGGAGAACTCATCGCTTCAATCACACTTCCAGAAGCACTGGCTTTGCTTCTTTTCCTTTCCTCTTTTTGGTTGATAAAGATACTGATCAAAGGGGAAAGAGAGAATTTCATACGGGGCGTCATTCTTTTTCTTTTTCTTCTTCTGGGGCTCCTTTATCTCAACCAGAGCGAAGCGAAAAAAATCACTCTATCAGATGTAAAGTCAGCTGTTTTCCCTCAAAAAGAGACTCTATATGTCTACACCATTGAAAAAGGACAGCTTCCTTCCAGGGGAGAATACACCCGGTATATTTTTAAAGATCCCAAGCCCAGGCTTGACCTCAAGATGGATTCATCACACCGCTATTTCCATATGGAGAATCCCTCCTCCCTAAATAAGGTCTTGAAAGAGTTGGATCTTCCTGAACTCAACTCCGGCACTCGAGAACTGGCTTCGCTCACTGGGTCTCAGAACGACCTCTCTATATACAGATGGGATGATTATCCTCCGGGGATCCTCATTATGGAAAAAACCACCTGTGTGGATAAAAGCTCGGTTACCCGTTATCACTGCCTATCTGTACTCACCCTTATCGCACGTTATTAGCCTGGTTTATTTGATAATATCCTCCCACAATCTTTTTCTGTATTGGTCTCTATCCATCAGTCCACAATCATCCAATGTATTCACCCGGGTGGTTTTGTAAATCAACTTGGACATGAATCCAGGGGCCCTCCGAATCCCTTCTCCGACATTGATGATCACCACATCATCGTCTTTCAACAATCCATCACTTAAGGATCGGAAAAAGCCTCCCACTGCAATGGCAGCGGCAGGGCCTATCCTCACAGCAGATTCATAAGCAATCAAACGGGATATGGGAATGGTGTCCACTTCCGGAAAATCATTGATCTCTCCTCCGCTTTCATGCACTAACTTGCTCACAAAAGGATAGGTTTTGGGATATCCTGTGGCCAACGTCGGTATGATGGTCTTGGGATCATGATATATGGGGAAAGACTTTTCCCAATCCTCGGGGAATCCTTTCTTTTTTGCTTCAGCCCAGGCATTTGCCATAGGAGCGCATTTGTCAGTCTGAGTGAGTATAAACCGGGGCATTTTTTCAAAAAAGCCCATTCCTTTGAGTTCATTGCAGGCCTTGGCAATTCCCAAAGGTCCGGTTCCCCCGCTGAGTGCCTGGATGTAGACTGTGGGAAAATCCAGCATCAGACGGAGCCACTCATATACCATGGTCTTTTTGGCTTCGATCCGCATGGGATCAAAATTGCCTGCAGCCAGAAGGATATTGTTCTTCTTTGAAAATTCAAGGGCCATCTCTTTTGCGGCTTGATAATCCCCGTTGACTCGAAAGACCTTTTGCCCAAAGCATCCGATCTCAGCCTCCTGGGCCTGAGAAGAATTGCTGGGAATGAACGCATATAAAGTGATGTTGGCTGCAGCCAGATACCGGGCATAGGCCACTCCCACATTTCCGGTTGAGGCTGTGACATAAGTCTGGATGTTGTTTTCCTTCAGCACACTGGCAATCATGGATCCTGCCAGGTCTTTGAAAGTGCCGGTGGCAAAATTATCATCATGTCTGTGGGCAAACACCTTTATCCGTAGGTTATAGTTTTTTTTGGCAAATTTTTCTAAGAACCGCCATCTGTCAATAGGCACGATCCCTTCTCCGCAGCTCACAATATTGTCCTTTTTATTTAGGGGCAAATAATCAAAATAGCGCCATAATCCCGAAAAATAAGCATCCTTGTCATGCAGCAGGTCTTCAATATGGTCCATTCTATCTGAGTAGACAACATCAGCCTTATTGTCTCCGCATTGGGGGCATCTCTGTCCGCTGTCAAACCATTCTTTAAATTCATCTATTTCTTGATCGCAATTGCTGCAGATAAGGTTAAACTTGTTTTTTTGTTTTTTCACTTTTTTTCTCCCTTGTTTTGAGTTGCTGAACCCAGGCTTCTTCTTCCTCTTTCACCAAATCAAGATGCAGACCGCACTCGGTTTTGTCAGAGTCAGGCCACCGACCACTCCTCGGCCGCTTTTCCGAGACTCCTCGGGTTGTACATTCCGGAGGAAAACAGCCTATAGAAGTGTATCCCTGGTCATAAAGCGGATGAAAAGGCAATCTTTTGGCATAAATGTGCTGCCATATTTTATTTCGGCTCCAATGGATCAATGGGTGGATCCTGATATGTCCTTTTTGGTCATGCATAAACATGTTCATGGATTCCCTGTTTGAATTTTGGTCTCTTCTCAAAGCAGACAACCAAGCCGTGATTTGAGATCTTTTTTTCAGTCTTTTAAGCGGTTCAACCTTATGGGTCCGGCAGCACAAATCCGGGTCTTTTTTATAAAGAGGCTCCTTGTTTTCTTTTGATGTTCCCTTTTTCTTTGTCTCAGGTCCGATGGTCACCACATTCAGCTTCCATTCATGAATCAATCTGTCCCTGAACTCCAGGGTTTCCGGAAAATGATATCCTGTATCAATAAAAAAAACAGGGAGATCCGGTTGGATATCTCTGACTAAATCCAGCAACACCACACCGGATGCCTGGAAAGAGGAGATCATGGCTGCATCCGGATATATCTTCTCCATCACCCAGCTGATAACATCCTCGCATCTGGCGTGTCTGAACTGCATATTGAGTTTGGTGAGATCATATCCCTTCATTGTTTTTCAAAAGAGAATACACTCTTCCTGTTCATTGTTCAAGAATTATTACTCTCTCCCAAGAGGAGAGTCTGTCATCAATTCAAATTCACAGACCGGAAACAACCATGTCTTCAAAAACAAGACTGGGGGTGCGGTAGGAGGAATAAATCCAGGGATCATTAGCTGTTTCAACCAGTCTCTGCCAAAATTTGAGGTGATTTCCAGCTATATTCATTTCAGAAACAGCCTGGACAGGTTCGCCGTTTTCAAACAATTGTCCGATGATTCCAATAGAAGCATCCCCGGTGGTTGAATTTGAGTTGCCTCCGATGAATCCGGTGATGAAGATTCCTCTGCCAAGGTCCTTCATGATCTCTTTCACCGAACGCTTCCCAGACGGAATAACAAGGTTGGATGGCCCCCCTGTGGTGGGCTCCCATCCCAATTTCTGAGAGTAGTACCAGCCGATATAAAAATCTTTCAGCATACCGCCGTCAGTCATGGTCCTTTTTTTGGCGGCAAATCCATCCCCATCATACAACCGGCTTCCCAGACCTCCTTTTATAAAAGGATCGTCTTTCAATGTGAAATGTGAGCTTCCGACCCGTTTCCCTTTTTTATTCGAGAGAAAAGACCTCTTCTGCTGAATGCTGCTTCCATACATGGCCGCTAAGAATCCTCCCAAAAACCGGGAGACTTGTCTGTTCTCCAGTATAATCGGAAGAGTCTCTGTCTTGATTTTTTTGGCTCCCAGCAGATTAAGGGTTCGTTTGGCTGCTTCTCTGCCGATGTGCTCAGGTTCGGGCATTTCTTTGCGATGGGTGCAAACCACAAAACTGTAATCACTCGGCCTCCGCGCTCCGTCGCCTTTGGCGGTCATAGAAGCCACCGCCACATAAACCGTGGCTTCCCTGTGTCCCTGGAAACCATTGCTGGACAACAGGACTTCTTCCGCATAAGAATCCTGCTGCTCTGCAGTCACTGAGATGGCTTTGTCTCCCCCCTTCTCAAGACAGGCCTGTTCTATCTCTTTGACCATTTCATGCCTGTCTTTAGGACCAAAATTTTTGTGTTCAGGGTCCACCAGTTCCAGATCTTTGTCTTCTCTTCCCTGATAGTATTTGGGGTCCGGGAGGTTCCTGTAAGGATCTTTGGCAAGAAGCTTTGTGGTGGAAACAGCATTGGAAATGAAATCTTTGACCGCTGTTTTGCGGAGATCAGAGGTGGTCTGGACTGAATATCTTCCATTGGCATACACCTCCACACCCAAACCTCGGGTGGATGCTTCCTTGATGTTTTCTGGCTTCTGGTTTCGGTAGCTTGTCTCAACCAAACGCTGATTATCGATGCGGACCCGGCATTCATCTGCCCCGGAAGATTTGGCTGTTTTTATGGACCAAGACGCGATATTATAGAGTTCTTTGTTCATCTGTTTTCTCCTATTTTGCACTCACTCCGCCGACAGTCAGTGATTTCACCAGACAAGTGGGCTGGCCAAATCCCACTGGAACAGCCTGGCCTCCTTTGCCGCAGGCTCCTCCGCCTCCTTTGGCCATTTCAAAATCACTGCCCACCATGGTGATGCTTCTCAGCATCTTAGGTCCGTTACCCATGATGTTGATATCCTTGATCGGAGCGGTCAGTTTTCCGTTTTCAATCAAACGGCCTTGAGAAACATAAAATGCAAAATCACCTTCACCTATTTTGACCTGCCCGTTGCTCACATCTTTGACATACATGCCGTTTCCTGCTTTTTGAATCACTTCTTCCGGAGACGAGGGGCCTTCCAGCATATAGGTGTTCCTCATCCGGGGCTGGACATAGTGTTGATAGCTTTGACGCCGGCCGTTTCCGGTTGGTTTGAGCTTATAATGACGGGCTGATATTCTGTCATGCATGTAGCTGGCCAATATTCCCTGGTCCACCAGGACTGTTTTCTGTCCCGGAGTCCCCTCATCATCAAAATTAATGGATCCTGCAAGATGAGGAACTGTCCCGTCATCCAAAATGGTTACTGTGGGCTCGGCCACTTTTTGACCCATCATGGTACAGTAAGTGGAGGTTTTCTTTCTATTGAAATCTGCTTCCATTCCGTGGCCAATGGCTTCATGAAGCAGCACTCCGGTCACTCCCGGACCCAAAACAACCGGGATCTCTCCTGCAGGGGGCTGAACCGCATCGAACAAGACCTCTGCCCTTTCCACAGCTTCCCGGGCCACCTCATTCACCACAGATCCTGAATAAAAAGAAAAGTCTTTTCGTCCTCCCAAGTTCCATCCCGCTCTTTCCCTTTTTCCTTTCTTTTCCATCACCACAGAGGCATTGAGATAATTCCTGGGCTGGAGGTCTTCGGCTTTGACTCCTTCACTGGTCACCACCATGATTCTTTTTTGCTGGTCATGAAAGGAGGCGTTCACTTTCACAACATGCGGCGATAAAGAGAAAGCCTTGTCATTGACGTTCTGCACAAGGGGAAGTTTGGACTCAAGAGGTACAGAAGTCAGCAGTTTCTGGAGAGGGTAGAAGTTCTTGGTTTGGAGAGCCACAAATTCGCCTGAAATTTCCTTGGCTTCATTATGGGCGATGGTGGCTGCAGTGGAGGCTGCTTTGAGCATTGATCCTTTGGTCAGTTCCTGAGTGAATCCATATCCAACCTGGTCTCCCATTACTGTCCGGATCCCGATGCCCAAGGCCACATCGCTGTAAGCCCTGTTGACTTTTCCGTCTTCCAGCAAAATCCAATTGCTGATGGTGTGTTCAAAGAACAGATCAGCAAAATCGCCTCCCTTAGAGAGAGCTTCAGAGAGAACCTTCTGGCAGAGTTGATCTGTAATGCCGAATTCTTTCTCAAAATAACCGGGGCTGTCAGCTCGAATCAGATCGTACCATCCTTTGGGTAAAATTGGAGTGGATGCAGTGAAAGCAGCTGTGGCTGCAGCGGTCTTTATAAAAGACCTTCGGGACACTTTGTTCATAAATCCCTCCTGATTTGAATTTTCCAAAATCTGGAATATATAAAATCATCCCCATGGCTTTATCATTATACGATATTTCATGTGGATTGAGAACCGCACATCTCTATTGATTTTTTGACATTCCTTCTGGAATAATAAAACCATAATGACAAAAAAAGGAGGAACCATGCGATACAGAAGAGTCCCAACCGGTTTTCTCTGTTCAGGACTGGTGATTTTAGCCATCCTGCTGATTGTGCCTCTCACAGAAACAAAGCCGGCTGGCCATGAGAAAATCCAGGTGATCCCTTCGGAGGATCCCCAGACCGCCAAATTGAGAAAAGCCATGGATTCTGAGATAGAGGCTCTGCGTTTGCGGCTCATTGAGATGAATGACTGGATGTATCATCATCCAGAACCCGGATTTCTGGAGTTCAAAGCCTCATCCCTTCTCATCCAGGAGCTCGAAAGACACGGCTTTGAAGTGAGTTCGGGTGTCCCTGGCTTGGGATCTGAATGGGACCGGCTCAAAGTCATCGGAGGCTTCCCTAAAGATGACCAGAACCCCGTGGGCATCCCCACGGCCTTTAAAGCCAAATACAAAGGGAAATCCGAACACCCTGTGATCGGCATTGCTGTGGAATACGACGCGCTGCGTGGAAATCCCCCTTTTCACGGATGTCAGCACAACATGCAGGGCCCGGTGGGAGTGGGCGCAGCCGTAGCCTTGACTCAAATCATGGACAAACACAATATCCCGGGAAGCGTCTGGGTCATCGGGTGCCCGGCTGAAGAAGTGGGCCCTCCCGCCAAAGCAGTGATGGCTCAGACAGGGTATTTTGACGGCATTGATTTTATGATGAGAAGTCACGGGACTTCACGTGAAACCATCCGATACCCAGGGGGTTTTTCCGCTAGGAATATAAGGCAGATCAAATACACCTTTCACGGAAAATCTGCCCACGCCCAAAGCGCCTGGGAAGGGAGAAGCGCTCTGGATGCGGTCCTGCTGTTGTTCCATGCTGTGGATATGATGAGGGAACATTCCGAACCTCAGTTCCGCTTTCACGGGATCATCAGCGACGGAGGATCAGCCCCTAACATCGTCCCTGAAAAGGCTTCTGCTCTGATGTGGATCCGGCATCTGATAGATGAGACTCCCACCGGCTCCTTATCTCCCAGAGAAGCTGAAGAAAAGGTCACAAAAAAGGTTCAGGCACTGGACAAAATGGCGGAAGGCGCGGCTCTGGCCACAGAAACAGAAGTGGACATGGTGCATTATGGAACATACATTCCCGGAATCGCTGTCCGAGTTCTCAATGACATCGCATTCCAGTATGCAGTGGAATATGGAGGAATCAATATCGGTCAAAGAGCAGTCCCCAGGCACTGGGAAGAAACAGGATTCGGAACCCTAAAGGTCCCTGGAGTCCATATCAGCATCGGGACGGAGGGAATACCCAGAGCAGCCGGACATTCTCAAAAAAATGCAGATATCACAGTCAGTGAAGCCGGCCATCAATCTCTGATCCTGACATCAAAAGTCATGGCTGCTGTGGGCCTCAGGCTCGTGCTGGACCCGAAACTGAGAAAACAAGCCAAAGCCGAACACAGCGAATGGGCTGAGAAATATGAACAGCGCTGAGGCCCCTGATTGAGAAGATTGAATAAAATACAGAAATAACATAAAATTGATATGAACAATACAATTTAACTGGATGGAACAGGCATCCATGAAAATCAGATACATCAATGGAGATCGTTTGTATAACGCCTTTGTAGCGGGCGGAAATGCAGTGATCACAGACCAAAAATATCTCAATAAAATCAATGTCTTTCCTGTGCCGGATTCTGATACAGGCACCAACATGGCGTCAACCATGCACTCGATCATAGAGAGAGCTGTTCAAAACCGCTCTCTGAAAGTCACTTTAAATTCTATCACGGATGCAGCCATAAACGGAGCCCGCGGGAATTCCGGACTCATTTTCGCTCAATTCATCGCCGGCATCAACAGAGAGATCCGGCATGAAGTGAAAGCCTCAACCAAACACTTTGCTGAATCCGTTAAAAACGCCATCAAACACACTTACAGCTCCATGGTCAATCCGGTGGAAGGAACCATGCTCACTGTGATGAAGGACTGGGCTGAGGCGGTTTACAAAAATCGAACTCAAACCAATGATTTTGATGAGCTTTTTTCTCTTTCTTTGGAGACAGCTAAAAAATCTCTCAGAGAAACCCCTAAGAAACTCTCTGTTCTTGCAAAGCATGGAGTGGTGGATGCCGGGGCCAAAGGATTTGTGGATTTTTTGGAAGGCATTGTCCATTTCATCAAAAAAGGAAAATTACAAAACCTTGCAAAGCCGGATGTTTTATGGGAGGACACGGGTGTCCATACCCATTCTGACCGCAGTGAGATCAAAGAACGGTACTGCACTGAAGCCCTGCTGAGCAGCCCACAGATGGACCTGGAAAAGCTGAGGCGCGATATCCAGAAATTCGGAAGCTCGGTCATTGTGGTGGGTTCAGAAACCAAAGCCAGAATCCATGTCCACACCAACCACCCTGCGAAACTGTTTTCAAAAGCCAAGGATTTCGGTTCCATCATTGATATCAAAGCTGATGATATGGTCCAGCAATTTGAAGTCAGCCACCGCAGGAAATCACATATCGCTCTGGTTACAGACTCTGCCTGTGACATTCCCCAACACATCCTCCGCGAACATCAAATCCATATGGTCCCTCTGAATCTTCATTTTAAAGACAGTGTGTTTCTGGACAAAATCACCATAACCCCAGACCAGTTTTATGAAATGTTGAAGACTCAAAGAAAAATTCCCAAAAGCTCTCAACCCTCACCTAAGACCATAAAGAATCTGCTCTCTTTTTTATCCACTCATTATGATTCCATCATTGCTGTGACCATATCAGACAAGCTAAGTGGAGTCTATAAACAATTCATTCAGGCTGCAAAGCAAATCAACGGAACTGATATCCGAATATTGGATTCAAAACATTTATCTGCTTCAGAAGGCCTTGTGGTGCTGAGAACAGCCCAAGAGATCAAAAAAGGAAACGACTTCAAGCAGATCACTGAATCCGCCCGTGAATGGATCAAAAAAACCAAAATACTGGTGGACATCCATACCCTTAAGTATATGGTCCGCGGAGGCCGTGTGAGTCCGTTGAAAGGACTCCTGGCTCAAATGTTAAACCTCAAACCCATCATATCATTGGATGAACAAGGAAAAGCAATGGCATACGGAAAATCCTTCAGCCGCAAAAGCAATATGAAAAAAATCATCCATGAGATCAAATCCATGAGTGAGAAGAATCAAATCTGGAATTATGCCATTGTCCATGCCCAAGCCAGGGAAAGAGCCCATACTTATGCAAGCAAACTACACAGCGCCATAGGTCAAAGACCGGCTTATATAGTGGACATCTCTCCTGTTGTGGGTGCCCACAATGGAATCGGCGCTGTGGCGATTGCTTTTATGTTTGAGTAAGACTCCAGAGGAGAGTAAACCATGATTTCGTATATCCTTTATTCTGCCCTGACCGTATTCCTGTATATGACCCTTTTGTTTATCATATCCTTGGCTAAAAAAGACAATTCCATCGCTGATATTGGTTGGGGCGTCGGATTCATTCTGGTGGCTTTGTTGTCCTTGTTTCTGGAGAGCGGATTTGAAATCCGTCATGTTTTGGTTACCAGCCTCGTGATCATTTGGGGTATCCGGTTGGCCGCCCATATCCTTATGAGAAACAAAGGAAAAGGAGAGGACTTCCGTTACGCCAAATGGAGAAAAGAATGGGGAAAATATTTCGTGATCAGAAGTTACCTTCAAGTTTTTATGCTTCAAGGACTCCTTATGCTGATCATCTCTTATGAAATCATTTTGGTGAATTCTTCTTCAAAGAGCGGGCTCAATGTTCTTGACCTACTGGGATTGATGCTCTGGATCTTTGGTTTCCTTTTTGAGACAGTGGGTGATCTCCAGTTATTGAAATTCAAAAGAGACCAAAACAATAGAGGAAAAATCATGGATTCAGGATTGTGGAGATACACTCGCCACCCCAACTATTTTGGAGAGGCCACCATGTGGTGGGGCCTGTTTCTCATCGCTCTTTCCATCCGCTATGGCTGGAGCGCTGTGATAAGTCCGCTGCTTATCACCATCATGCTGCTCCGGGTTTCCGGCATCACACTCCTTGAAAAAAAATACAAAGGGAATAAAGAATTTGAAGAATATGCCCAAAAAACCAGCTCTTTCATTCCCTGGTTTCCAAAGAAAAAATGACTCCTCACCTTTTATAGAAAACCCTCAAGATATAGGAATCTCCATGATTCATAAAAAAAAGGAATATCTGTATTATTAATCAAAATTTAACCATAAAGTTAATCAGAATTAACAAACAGTCCTTATATTACAGAAAACGGCTCGATTTCAGAGTTTATGAGGAGAGCACTTGATGAATGCACGAAGAAAAAGAGTTCTTTTTGTCTGCGTTCACAACAGTGCGCGCAGTCAAATGGCTGAGGCCTTTTTAAATCACATGGGACAAAATGACTTTGAAGCCCACAGTGCGGGACTGAAGCCGACCGGTCTGAATTCTCTCGTAATCAAAGCCATGAAAGAGGCCGGCATCGATATATCAAAAAACAAATCCAAAAGCGTGTTTGAGCTCTACAAAAAGGGGGAGCTGTTTTCATATGTCATCACAGTCTGCGATGACTCTGCTGCTCAACACTGCCCTCTGTTCCCTGGAGTAAACAAAAAGATGCACTGGAACTTTGAAGACCCGGCTCTTTTCACCGGAACCCATGAAGAGATCATGAAGAAAGTCCGAAAACTGAGAGATCAAATCAGATACAGAATCGAGGAATTCATCCAGATTCACAGGCCAAAGCCGAAAAAACAGGCCAATATTTTTTAATAAAGACTTCGCTCTCTAAGAAACCAGCTTTCCATTATCAGCCAAGAGTCAGTTGATGATGGGCAGTCAGCAGCATTCCCTGAACAGGGACTCCGAAAGGACAAGCCTTTTCACAAGGACCGGAACAATTCCTGCAAACTTCTGCATTGGTTCCGGGAACTGAGGCATAATTGTGCATGGCCTCAGATTCACGCCCTTGCGCATTGAAGTAATGATAGTAACGCATGATGGTGTTCACCGGAACCCCCTGGGGGCAATGGGGTTCGCACAATCCACACGCATGCCGGCAGTAGAGATCACCGCATCCTTGTTCATACTTGGAAAGACGGTCTCTTTCTGTTCCGCTGAGTCGGCTTCCTGAGAGATGCAGAAACTGCTCCATCTCAGTGTAGGTCTTTGCCAGGCAACACACTGTACTGACATTGGGATTGTCAAGAACAAATTTTATGGCCGCGTCTTTTATTTTCTCTGGATTATCCAGATTGTTTTGCTTGATAAACCCTTCTGCTCTTTCAACTTTATCACTGTATCGCTTCAGCCCTGCTGCATAGAGAGGATGGATGTCTTTGTTTTCTTTTTCCATTTTGTCAATACTGGACTTTAAATTGTAGTAAATGGCAATGGGGGTGGCTTTCATGATGGCTGTTCCGATATTGTTTTTACGGCAGGCTTCCAATACTTTTTCTGACTGATCCATTTTTAGAAAATTATAAGCCATAAGAAACACATCAAAACGTCCGTCTTCCGCAGCAGCAAGCAGCACTTTTTCCATGGTCTCTTCAGGATCTTGAAACCAAAATGAACCATGATTGGAGACTCCGACATGCTTGACCCTTCCCTCAGTTTTGAGCTCGTCCATGGCATCATGAAATCCCTGAGTGCGGAGAGTCTCAACTGTTTCGGCCATATGGATCATGATGCAGTCCGCATATTCTGTATCAAGCTCTTCCAGACATCTCCGTGCGCGTCTGAGAAATCCCTGTTTGGATTTGTCCTTTTTGATCTGAAGCTTGGTGGTGATAAAAACAGATTTCCGGTCTCTTCCCTTCATGGCTTCAGCTACCACTTTATGGTGGCCCGGATACTGCTCTCCTGTATCGATGTAGTTCACGCCTGCATCCAGTGCTGCTTCCAAAACTCCTTTGTCTTTGATGGAACCAGCTCCAATATCAGAGACCCTAAAACCCGTCCGCCCCAGAGTCCGGTACTGGACTATTTTGGGAGATCCTTTCTCTTGACTGGACAGGTTGTTCTCTTCCTTCCTATACAGCCCTGTATTCACGGCAGCTCCAGCCCCTAAAACTCCAAAAGCAGAGGACTTTAAAAAATTCCTCCTGTTGACTTTCATTTTCTTTTTCATCATTCCTCCATTTTCATAAAATCCATTCTAACGTCAAACGCTGAACTCTTCAAGCAGTTTTTCCGGACGCTTTTCTCATTGATTTTAGAACTCCATTCCGTTAAATTAATGTTTCCGCCATGAATATGTTCACCTCCACGGAAATCATCCTAGCTGTCATGGTGGTGACCTATATCATTGTCAGAGCATTAAAAATATCCACTGAACTCTCCATGTTTGCGGCTGCTGTATCCGGGGCGCTGGCCGGAGGAGAAGGGATCCCCATCAGGCATATTGGAGAGGGAGCGTTCACTTATTTTGATATCATCCTTATTTTCATCACAGCCACCCTGTTTATGAATCTTCTTAAGCAGTCAGGAGGGATCTCCTTTGCCGTGCGCAAGATCCTGATTCGATTTCACAGGAAAAAAGCAATCCTGTTTGTTCTCATGACTTTTTTGCTGCTGCTGCCCGGAGCTCTCACTGGAGCCGGAAGCGTCACAGTGCTCATCATGGGAGGCATGATATCCATTGTTTTGAGTTATATGGGATTGAGCCGGGTGAAGGCCACTGCACTGATTTTCATTCTAGCCGGCCTGAGTGCTGCTGCACCACCTGTCAGCCTTTGGGCCATGCTCACAGCTGCTGGGATCAATATGCCTTATGTGGGATTTTTCCTTCCCCTTCTGATTCCCTGCGTCCTTCTGGGGCTGGTGACTATGTTTGTCCTGGCTTGGAAATCCAAACCCGTAGATCTAAAAAAAGCCCTAAAGGAACTGCCGGAGCCTCCGGGTGAGATGAACTGGATTCGGGTCTCTCTTCCGTTTGCCGCCTTTTTTCTTCTCGTTTTTGCCGGAAGGGCGTGGCCCCATTCCAGTCCTATCCTGGGACTGCCCATGATGTTTATGGTCTCAGCAGGTCTGAGCTTTGTTCTTTCCCCAGCTAAGCTGAACTTTTTGAAGATTTCCAGAGACACCATTCATCAGCTCCTCCCTTTAATCGGCACATTGACCTGTGTGGGAATATTGGTGCAGATCATGACTTTGACTGGCGTCCGAGGACTGATCGCCATCACCACAGTCACTCTTCCTTTGACTGTGGTGATACTCACTATGCCCTTGGTCCTGCCTGTTTCAGAGGCGGTCTTGATGTGGGGGGCTGCCCCTGTTCTTGGTGTTCCTTTGGTCCTCTTATTCAACACCATTGGACTCAATCCCATTGTGGCGCTTGCAGGAATGAGTCTCATTTGGCCCCTTGGAGATGCACTCCCGCCAACTGCTATCATTGGACGTTTGGCCAAAGAGACCGTGCAAATGAAAAAGCCTTACCCGAGGATGCTGAAACACTGTCTGATCCCTGCACTCATCATTATGGTGGTAGGGATACTCATGATCGTTTTCAGTAAAAAACTAGGTTTTCTCACTATGTTATAATAAAGGACGATAATATGACTGCTGTGACGATTCTCTATTACTTACTGAGTGCCTATGTCGCATTCATCATCATATGGAACCTTATCAAAAGCAAGAAATGGCAGGAAGAACTCCTTTATATCATCATTGTTATTCCCTTTATCCTGCGCATACTTCGACTCAAATAGGGCCCAAATGACCGCAAATCAAGCTCATCTTATCAGAAAAACGATTTTCATCTCCCTTGGATTGTTGATGACTTTTTTTGCGGGGATCAGCTTTCACCAAAGCCGCCACATCAAAGAGCCGGTGGTTTTGAGTTCTGGGGTAAAGACCAGTCGGACTTTAGGCCAATATTTTTCCGGCATCAAAGGCACCATCAATGACTCCAATGTTTATATCCTGGAAGGAGAAAGACCAGGCGGAACCTTTTTGGTTTTGGGAGGAACCCATCCCGAAGAACCTGCTGGCCGACTGGCGGCTTGGATATTCGCTGAAAATGCGGTCCTTGAGCAAGGACGGCTGTTGGTCATTCTCTCAGCAAACCGAAGCGGCTCCACAGCGACACGGCTGGGAGGAGCGTATCCTCCTGACTACACCATTCCCACTTCCTGGGGAGGACAAAAATTCAGAATGGGAGACCGCTGGTCCAATCCATTAGATCAGTGGCCGGACCCAGAGGTCTACATTCACTATCCCAGTGGGCAGGAACTGGCCTATGTGGACATCAGAAACTTAAACCGCACTTTTCCAGGGCGGCCCAATGGGACTCTTACTGAAAAGACAAGCTATGCCATCACACAGCTCATCCGTAAAGAGGATGTCGATGTTGTGATCGATCTTCATGAAGCTGAACTGCAATATCCGGTGATAAGTACGATTGTGGCACATCAAAAAGGTCAGGACCTCGCAGCCATGGCCTCCATGATGATCTCCGGCACAGAGGGATTTCAAATTGGCATGGAAAACTCTCCACCTGAACTCAGGGGGCTCTCTCATCGAGAGATCGGTGACCATACCAATGCCATTCCTTTGCTTCTTGAATCCCCTGAACCCATGTTGGACGCGTGCAGAGGAAAGACGGGCCGACAACTCCTGCTGGAAGGAAAGGATGAATTTTTGGTCAAGGCCAATCAGCATGGGCTGCTTTTTGAAAAGATAGATCAAAAAGGATGGCCCATTGAAAAAAGAGTGGGAAGACACACCTCTACCATACTTCAGATTTCAGAATTGTGGACTGCGGATCATCCGGGTAAAGCAGTGATCATCACTGGTATTCCCCGATATTCTGATGTCATCAAAAACGGAGTGGGTGCTTATCTGCATGATCCGAATAAAGCTTCTCCGGATCAACTGAAATGGGAATGAAAACCATACAGAATGACTGCCGCCATCACAGCAAAGTAGGCCAAAACCAGCAGCAAGAATCCAGCAGACTCTCTCTTGAGATAATCGTAAACAGCCCCTTTTCCTGATTCAGGCAGAGGCACAGGATCCCAAGGAAGTCCGTATGACTGGGTGATGCCTTTTATGTAAAGCAGATGGATCACAGGATAACCTTGGAATGCCATTTCAAACACAAGTCCTCTTTTTTCAGAAGGCGGAAAGTTTCTGATGTCTGTCAATCCCGGCTTCACCTTTAAAATGTCTGAATCAGTCCCCAATCCTGAGTAACTGCCGCCTATGTTGATAAAAGCCGCAATGTCTTGTTCGCCGGCGTTCTTTTTAAAAAGTGCGATTTTCTGTTGGACATTCCGTTCTAAATCCGATTGATAGACAAAGGGAACATCTTGCTGCCTGATCATTCGTAAAAGCTTGATGCGTCCCTCTGCCTCCATTCCACCGCCCACATCGTTCTCTCCTCCAAGGGAAACAGCAACAGGTCGGTCATTGAAAATTCCATTTTCCAGCAGGCATTCCTGGATATTCAACCAGTTGAAATCAAGCTCATTGGCTCCCCACTGCGAAGCGCCCAGCGATACAATGAAAATGAGGTTCAGATCCATGACTTCTGCAGCAGAAAAAACAGAGATGATAAGGCCAGGAAAGGACCCGGATGCTTCCACAGCAACAGTCTGACCTTTCTGGACCCCTGCTTCGTGCAAGAGCTTCACCACCAATCCTGCAAAATTTGGATTGGTGGTTGTCCTCTTAGCTTGCAGATTTCCAACGGATGTGGTTATGGGAGAATTTTCTGTGCCGATGAGACCTGTCAGGTTAATGTCATCCTGCTTGTTGATAACAACTCCCTTCTCGTCCCGGCATTTCTTAGCTCCTCTCAATGCTTCCGACATTTTAGTGGAAGCTCGGACCATCAACTCCCTTAAGCCGGCTTTTTTGTTAAATGGAAGAGTGAATGTGAGGAGAAAAAAAAAGACACTGACCAGAGACACAAGGATGACCGTTTTATGGAGTTTGGTCATAGTCCTATCCAGCTCACCACTCTGGCAAGGAAATATGTAGCCACAGTGACTGTCACCATGGAAGCGAGAGTCAGGGCCTGCTTTTGTTTTTCCAGATTGTTCGCGATGAGGCCGGGTATCACTAACCCGATGGTCCTCAATCCTATGGGCTGAGGAAGAATTTCCGGCCAGATAAGAAACCAAGCATGCGCCCATAAAGCTCCCAACAAAAGGACCAATACAAACCGTCTCCTTCCAAATAAAATGAAATAACGGGAGAGCAGCTTGTATGAATACAGAGCCAAATAAGCAACCAAGACAGTTGCTGCCAACCTTCCCGGCTGATGCAGATAAAGAGCCATGTAAGCCGGGACAATAATTCCCCCGGGATAGAGATCAAAGATCTCCACATAAAATACAGCCATCAACAGTCCTATAAAAATGGTTTCATAACTCATGGCGAATTCCTATGGTATCCCAATGGTCAAGAAGCTGGATTCCGGTTCCTCCGATATTGCCCAGTCCCACGCAAACACAGTTGTGTTTCTCAACCTCCAAAAGACGAGACATGATCTGTTTGGGATTTCTGTTCCGAAAGGCATCGAATTCTTGACCTTTCATTCTCTTTTCCAATCTTTTTTTCACTAATTCAGATTGATCCCCGATAAAAACAATTTTTTGAAATTCAGGAAAAAGTTTGTTTTCAAAAGCAGATATCCATTGGTGAGTACGGTCCCCCCTGTCTTTTCTGATATTGAATAAGCCGATCCAGCGGGAATTTTTGATGTTTTTGCTCTTCACTAATTTGTCAACCACATCACGCGTAGACTTTGGGTCATTAGCCGAAAAAGCACTGACCAATTCCCACCTGCGTTTGGGCAGACTGAATTCAGCCCTCCAATACTTGAGGCTTCCTATGTCTGGAATGGCTTTTTGAATCCCGGCATAGGATAAGTCCCTTTGAATCCCCAAAAAGTCACAGACAGAAAGAACCAATCGTATATTTTGGATGAATTCAGCTTTGGGAACCTTTTCCAAAAAAGACTTGCCTTCTGCAGAATCATATTCACTGACTTTAAACAATTTGGCTTTCCTCTTTTTCACAATTGTCTGAAAAACAGGAAAAAACTCCTCTTCGGGAATAAAAACAGTGGAAAAGTCAGGGATACAACGGCTGAAATTTTCAGCAATTTTGTCCCTCGAATTTCCGGCCTGGGCAATATGGTCCATCCTGACATTAGTGATGACGATTATATGAGGCCTGAGCATCCGTCTGCTCTCCGCATACAAGGATTCCGGACTGAAGGACATCAACTCAACAATCAAAGCCTGAACAGATCGGGATGCTGCTTTCCGGATTACTTTTTTCTCCTCTAAAATAGATGTGATCCCCCTGCGCTTGATGGGCTTCTCTTTTCCATGCGGAAAAATAAACACAGGACTTGAGCCGGTTATTTTGGCCATCACTCTAAAGCCGGCCTGATTCAGACAGGAAGCCAGAAGACGAGTGATCCCTGACTTTCCCCTTGTTCCTGTGATACAGATTCGGAGTGGTATCTTGCTCGATCTCTGATGCAGGTATCTCTTCTCATACCATAAATAAACAAGAAGAATCACCACAGAAACGGAAATGATCACAAATTCTCTAATTTGACACTCCCTCTAAGAGGTCCCCTCTGCAGCTTCTTGAAGTATTCTGAGAAAAGTGCCGCTGAACAAATGGGACAGATCACTTCTGTCATATTCCGCTTGAATCATAACTGATATGACATCCATCATCTTGTTTTGGCCATCTTGTTTCCACAGACAAAATTCATTCACTATGGCTACATATTCCGACCCCATGGCTTGGACCGCTTGGTCTATGGTTTCTAAATATTCAGAAGGCTCTGTATCCTGACTGAGAATAAATCCGATTCCGGAGGAATCTTTTTTGATCGCCTCCAGCACTTCCTCATCGGGTAAATTCTGATAGATAAGAAATACAGGATCCTTGGAACACTTTAAAATCGCTTTGACCTGGGTCGGATTTGCCTGTCTCAATATAAAAAGCATCCCGCTTTGATTGAGTGCCCTGATCACATCCATTCCCTCATCACTGAGAACATTTTCATCAAACAGCAAGTAAGGCCGATCAACAAACACAGTGCAAATCCCTTGTCCGGCCATTACAGATGCCCATTGAGGGCTGTCAGAAAACGATCCGATCCCCTTGAGTCCAGGAATCACGGTGGTTTTGCCATCTCTGATTGCGCCGTACACCTCTCTGGAGGATGAAAAGAGCTGAAGCCCTTTGCTTTGGTTTATGTGTTCCTTTGCTTGAAAAAGTTTGTTGAGAACAGAAACTCTCAAGTCATCACCAGAGAGTTCTTCATCCTGTTCAACCAAGGATAACTGGATATCCACATGAGAATCCTTCACATCTGTTCTGTGTTCAATCGTTTTATGGAGAATATTCCACTTGAAATTGATCAGGTTTTGGTACTTCAGTTGATAGCTTTCCTGCCTTTGTTCCTTTATAAAATCAACAGGCTCATTTGCAATAATGTTCACCGCTTGCAGAACAAAATCACCCACTTTTTTCAAAAGCCCAGGATCCACTAAGTCTGCATCATCTCTTGGATGATGATATTTGAAGTGATGGCCTTTTGTCATGATGGCATATGCGGGCACACCTTTGGCGAGAAAAGGAGAATGGTCTGAGCCGCCAGGGCCTCCCCGGCCGGGCTCTACATAATCAATAATATCACCAGAGAGTTTGCTCTTGATTGTGCTCCAGATCTGAGGACCGTAATATTCTCCCCTGAAAGGAACAATCCCATTTCCATGAGCGACCATATCCAGATTGAAATAAGTGACAGTCTGTTCAATGGGATGAGTGGGATGGTCCGCATAGTGACGGGAACCCAAAAGGCCCTGTTCTTCTCCAGCCCAGGCAGCAAAAATCACTGTTCTTTTTGGTTGAATTTGGTTGAGTTTCATCACCCGGGCTATTTCCATCACCACTGCAGTTCCGGAAGCATTATCATTTGCTCCGTTATACACATCTCCATTAGGCCCCACTCCCAGATGGTCCATATGCCCTCCGATGATCACGCATTCCTTGTTCAGCTTTTCATCGATTCCTGTTATTTTGGCAAGGACATTTCTGGTTTTTCTTTGGGGATCAAACTCTGCACGTACAGATATATAGGCACTAACCCCTGTGTGGAAAGACTGGGGCTTGGTCAGCTTGTCGATCTGCTGGAACTGATAGCGAAGGTCTGTTTTGAGTTCTTTAAAAACAAAATCCATCACTTCCTCTCCAGCGGTCAGGATAACAAACTCAGGGTCATACTTTTCTTTATCTGCTCTCAAGCTGAAATACCGGCTCTGGCTGGAAGGATGTTTGAATCCAATGACCCCCAGAGCACCGTGCTCTTTAGCTGCTTGGATGCGGTTTTTCATTTCAAGCTCCTCATCCAGCTTTTCTCCTAATTTTCCGGGAGTTCCTGAAGTGAGAAGGACGAATTTGCCCTTCACATCCACATCCATGTAATCATCATAATTTTTTTCTGGAGCACAAATTCCATAGCCCACAAAAACCAACTCTGCTGTGAAATGGCCTGAACCTGAGTAACGAGCGACTCTCCAATCATCCCTATAGTCAAAATTCCGCCTCAATTCATCAGTGATGATTTCAAAGGTCACTCCCTGGAATATGTTTCGATGCTCAATAGTAAACGTCTGAAAAAAGGTGCCCTTGTCTCCGGCTGGCTCAAGCCCCCATTCTTTAAATTTAGAGGCAACATATTCCTCCCCCATGATGCCTCCCGGTTGTCCGCTCTTTCGTCCCAGCATGGCATCACTCGACATTTCCTTGATATAACTCCAAGCGGCCTGTTCATCAAATTTGATTTTGTCTTTTTTGGCCCATAAAGGAGACACCGCAACACATACCACCAATAACAAAGCAAGTTTTCTTTTCAATATGATCCTCCAGAATACATGATTTGATTTAAAAGATTATTATATCGGATAAACAAGATAAATTTAAAAGATTTTTATGGAAAAAAGTGGGAATAAAAAAGACATCTCATGCGTCTAAGAAGTGAAAAACAAAAAAATGAAACCACAAAGGAGACACCAATGAAAAAAACAACACTCACAGCTGTTCTTCTCTTAGGGCTGATCTTTCTGACCTCAAGCGTCTCTGCATCACCTCAAATGAATTTCCAAAGGAAAAGGGCCCGTCTGGGGCCTAATCCGGGAAGCCTTCTGACGGTACTTGAAGCCAAAAAGGATGAATTTGAGGTTACAGACGAGCAAATGAATCAAATAAGAGAGCGGACCTATCAAATGGAAGAGAGGACCATGAAATTCAGGAACGCAAAGGACACTCTCCAGCTGGAATTGAAAAGGGAGATCAGAGATAGAAAAATTCGGGATTATGAAAAAATCAAATCCCTTCTGACCAAATCAGCACAGCTCCGAACGGATATGATAGTGGACCAGATGAAATTCAGGGAAAATATCAACAATATCCTCTCTGATGAACAGCTCACCAAACTCAAAGACATGTTCAAAAATAATCTGATGAGGAGACGGCTCTTAAACAGAAGAGCCCCTGCTCGAAGAAACCTGCACCGGGAACGAACCCCTGTGCGACGTTGAATGTTGTCATCCCTTTCTTTTTGCCATGGGCAAGAGAAGTCAGCCCGTCTGGCTTCTCTTGCTGGATTCTTCCTTTAATCGATTTTTTGGATCCAAATGAAATCTATATTCACTTCAGGTTTGAGTATCTCATTGGAAGCGCCCTGGAACACCGTGCTCAAACAGTGAAGGCCTGAGGACAATTCCATGTCCTTCAAACGAATGTTTCTGAGCAGGATGCGGAACGGACGGTAAAGATCTGCGGTTTCTTTGTTTCCCGATATGAGGGTCTTTTGCTGGTCGATTTCAAATCTGATTTTCCCCGAGTGAGGGGTCAATCCTGCGGCGACTGAGATCCGGTATATCCCTTTATCCTCAATCAGAAATTCAAATTTCTTTGAACTCCCTGTGCCTTCGGGCTTCCAAGTCAAAACACTTCCTTGAGACCAAATCCTTCCTGGGTTGAGCTCTGTTCTGTCTGAGTCCATGATCAGGTCTTCAGCCGCATAAATCACTGCATCACGAGCTCCCATCCGGGCGGCGGGTTTCCAGTTATCCGGAAGCTGACGCTGCTTGAGGTCCTTTTTTTGAATGGCCACATGGTCATCCGTCATGTTTGGCCGGGCATAATGATAACTTATTCTGGCATAGGACATGCCTGGAGTCTCTTCATGGCTGTACAGTTCCATATAAAACCGGATGTTTTTTTCAAAAGGCAGAGGATCCAGAATCTGCCAGCGAAAATTGGTTACAAAGCCCCTGTTTCCCGGACCGTCATTTCGGGGTTGACCGCAGTACGGGAAATCAAAAATATCCGGTGATGACCAGGAGTAGTTGAAATAATCCTCCGAACCTGTCCCAAACACAGAAGGACTGCTTTCATCATCAACAAAAACTTTTTCATCTCCCTCTCCCCACCAGTTTCCATAAGAAGTGGGGACAGGATTGGGATTCAACAAATAGGAGGTGGTTCCCACATACAATCCCTTTCCAAAAGCAATCAGAAAAGGGAGGTCCTGGATATCAGTATTGGATGCTGTGAGATCATGGTCCACTCTCCATTTGGCCCTCAAATGCATGGAACATTGCTCATCCCAATCAAAATCAGCCGGAAGCACGCTTCCTTTTGCTCTGACTGGTTGGGCCCCCATGTTTTGGAGGAAAATTCTGAATTCCTTCTGAAAGGGCATGGGAAACCGGCACACCATTTGACCATCAGGATGAACCGTGAAGGGAAGAGAGGAATAAGGATTCACACCAGGTGCCGCTCCAAAAAAATCCCCTACAGGAGATTGAACCTGGCTCCGGGCATACTGGTCACACTGGATGTAAAGCACCGTCTGACGCAGAGCTTTTTCCGCATCACGCGCATAAAGCCTCACATCAAACCGTTCCACGGCCTGGGGACCCTGAAGAAACACCACTTCTTTTTTCTGGCCCGGCTCCAGAGAGGAATCAAAATGTTTTTTTTGTTTGTCTGACCTTAATTTCCAGTTCTGATCCGGGTCTGAAAGAACCGAGACCACGCTCTCTATGGTGGACCTGTATTCAGAAAAATCCTGAGG
Organism: Candidatus Aminicenantota bacterium; assembly: GCA_014727835.1. GTDB lineage: Bacteria > Acidobacteriota > Aminicenantia > Aminicenantales > Aminicenantaceae > WJMT01. The sequence goes on from WJMT01000104.1 coordinate 96,950, forward strand.
AGAGAAAGATTTCACTCGGGTTCCTTTTTCATAAACCCTGACCTGGACCTCATAGAAATGAATGGTTTTGATATCCCCTATCCACACCAGGCGCATGTCTTTTGAAAAGGGGATGGGAACATAGGAAGCGTCTCTCTGATAAAGAGTCTTGTGGAGATGACGGTCACTCAGATAACCTGCTTCGGAAAACGGTTTCAGCGGAGTGTGGAAAAAATCAACGGCGTCCCCTTCATACACAGGCTCATCACTTTTATCTAGAAAAAGTTTGATCCTTCCGGATATGGCTGCGCTCCATAAACGCACAATGGCTCCAGGCCCTTCCACCTCTGCCATCAAGTATTCACCGATTCCCTCCTCATCCGGTTTTGTGATGACTTTTTCAAAATTAGGGAAGGGCTCGCCTCCGAATCCATCGGAATTCGAAAACCATCCCGGTCCTTGAGGGATGCAGCTTCTCCGGTCAAAAGAAGAAAATTGGATTGTTTTGTATACAGGTTTGGGAAAGTCAGTCAATCCCCATAAATCCACCATTTCTTTGAAAAGGCTTTCTGTGGTTATTTCCTTAGGATTCTCTGAACAAAAAATGAACAAAATCCCCAAACATATGAATAAACATCCACCCCAAATCTTTGGTTTCATGTTTTTTCCTTTGATTGAATTGACCCTATATCTTTTTTTCCAATTGTTGAATCATTTCAGGGCTGGCAATAAAAATGAGAGTGTCCTCTCTTTTTATCTCAGTTTGTGGAGAAGGATTGAAATCATATTCTCCGGACTCTTTGTCTTTGATCGCAACCAGAATAGCTCCGACTTTTTCTCTGATCCGGCACTCATCAAGAGTCTTTCCGATAAAAGGAGATCCTTTCTCTATAAGCACCTCCTCAAACCGGAACACTCTTTTTCTTTCTCTCAGCATCATATCTAGAAAAGAGACCACAGCCGGACGGACCATTTCAGAAACCATACGCATGCCTCCGATAAATGTAGGGGAGACAACTGAATCCGCACCTGCTTTCCTCATTTTATTATCGCTTTTTAGGTCTATGGCTTTGCTCACGATCCGAATATCCGGATTAAGGCTCCGGGCACTCAGAGTAACAAAAAGGTTCTCTTCGTCAGTGCTCAAGGATAATATGATTCCTTTGGCCTTTTTGATCCCTGCAGACAGAAGCACTTCATCCTCAGCAGAATCCCCTATGATGTGCATGAAATCACCAAGAGACGAGAGGCGATCTATCTTTTCTTGTGAAGGGTCTATGACCACAAAATCCCTTTGAGTCAAAATAAGCTCTTCAATAATCGTGCGGGCTGTTTCATCAGATCCACAGACAATGAGGTGATTCTTGAGTTTTGATATTTTCCTGTCCATTTTTTTTCTCCAGATAATATTTTTTAACTCTCCCTCCACAATAAACGCTGTGATGGATGATAGGGCAAAAGTAATGGTCCCCAAGCATAAAACAATGAAGGCCACCACAAAAATGCGGGCTCCTGGATTGGCGCTGAGGTCAAGCACCTCTTCATAGCCCACAGTAGAAATGGTGATGACAGTCATATACAAACTGTCCAGCAGAGACCAGTCCTGACCTCCGAATATTTTAAATCCGAGAACCCCGCTCACAAACACCAAAAAGAAAATAAAAACAGAAAGAAAGATTCTTTTTTTGCTGCCCATGGTTTTATCTCTTAAAGCCCAAAGATGCCATAAAATTCTTCATCCTTTTCAATAAAGAATTTTTGTTGCAGCTGTCCATGATATCTTTTTTGGAAAGTTCCTTGATCTTTTTGAGAAAGGCTTGGTTTTTCCTGTTTCGGGCGCTCACTATATCAGCGATGATTTCCGCTAATTTTGGATTCTCGGATAACAAACAGGCAAAATCAACAGCTTCTATTTCCAACAGTTCGGTTTCCTGCTCAATAAAACCGCTTGCTGTCCTTGGCATTCCTGTGTAAAGCGACATCTCACCAAAAATTTCTCCAGGATGAATGGTAAACTCTGAGCTGTACTTTTTTCCTTTTTCTTCATATGTAACCACTCCTTTGATTCGTCCTGAGGCCACTATAAAACAGCCCTCCCCTTTATCTCCCTGTTCAAACACAATTTCTCCCGGAGAAAAAACCTGTTTTTTGACTTTAGAAGCAAGTGTTCTGATCTCTTCTTCAGATAAAATGAGTTCTCCAGCTTTCTCCCCTCCAGGATATCTTAAAAAAGAAGACCTCAACAAACACTGAAATTTTTGGTCTTCATGATATTCAGGAAATTGTTCTGGTTTGACTTGAGCCAGATTCTTGAAAACATGCTGGACTTGGTCGCTCAATGGGACCGGTATTTCAATCCCTTTTCTTCTGAATTTGTACCAGATGAGTTTTCCCACTTTTCCTAAAATATGGTATTTTTGACTGTAATCAGTGATCCAGAACTTCAGAACATAAGAAACACCAAAATCTTCGTAACTCTGAATATAAGCTTCAGGAGGAGGTTGACTTGTGACTTCGGGGAGGTCTGAAGCAGCTTGTCTCAACGCCTCCATAACGGATAAGGAGGGAGAGGCATAACTCACTTTTATGGGGATGGTTAAAGCTGTCCTGTGATCAGGACGGGAATAATTGACCAAAATCTCTGAAGCAATGGCATTATTCGGAATAACCACAATATTGGAGTAAAGGTCTCTGATCCTGGTTTCCCTCCAGTTGGTATCCATGACCAACCCTTCTTTGCCGCCGCTCTTGATCCAATCCCCCTTGCTGAAAGACTTTGTCAAATGAATGGACATTCCGGATATGATGTTTCCTAAGAGCTCCTGAAGAGCCAAACCCAAAATCATAGTGAGGATGGCCGAGGTGGCGAGAAGAGGTGTGATGTCAACACCAGTCACTCCCTTCAACACAATGAACAAAACAGCCAGGTATATGACAAGAAGCAAAAACCGATGAAGGACTCTGGGAAATGGAAATGTCCTGTTTCTGCGCTCATACTCTATCACAAAAAACGAATCCGCTAACCGAATCAAAAACAATATCAGAAGAAATAATGCGGATGCATCCAGGTATTTATTCAAGCTTGGATTCAATTGAAATGCTGGTATCAGTTCTGTGATCCTCACACACAAGACCACTGCTAAGAAGGCCGCGGGCAAGATGATCTTGGAAAATATTTTTCCGGCTTTTTGGCCTCTTGATGTCAGATACCTGCGGTTTAGATGCCGGAGCAATCCATAAACAATCACGCCCAAACCCAATAGCAACAGCACAAAAAGGACTTCCAAGATCCCGCTCCCGATTAAATTTTGATAAGACATATTGTTCTTCCTGTTTTTTATTTCCTTTTTATTGGGATAGTCTGGCCTTCCCTGGCTGCATGTGTTTTGGAAAAATGTTCTCTGGCTTTAATGATGGCCCTGTCGATCTCTTCATCTGAATGAGATGGATTGAAATGCGAAAGACAAAGGTTTTTGACCTCAGCATGCTCAGCGATTTGGGTTCCCTTCAACCAAGTGCTGTGTCCCCATCCTTTTTTTCCTTGGTTGTATTCTTCTGGAGTGAAAGTCGAATCATAAATCAAAACATCTGTTCTTCGAGCCAAACAAACCAACTGTTCGTCAAAGCCGTGTTCCGGGTGTTCTGTATCTGTGGCAAAAACAATGCTTTGTCCGTTTTCTTCAAATCTATATCCCAATGCCCCTTGAGGATGATTCAATGGGATAGGAGATATCCGGATATCTTCTATACTGAAATCTTTGGAGGGCACTTTTTTGAAAATCTTTTCAGAGGCCGTCTCGCTAAAATCAACTGGGAAAAAACGACCCCCCATCAATGTGTTCAATAATCCAACTGTCCTCTCCTGGTTTAATGGAGAATAAAAGGTCAAGGTCACTTTGTCAGAGAAAAGCGGAGAGAAAAAAACAAGGCCCAAAATATGATCCATGTGGAAATGAGTGAAAAGGAGATGAATATGAAGGCGCTCCTTCCGATCATCTTTAATCAGCCGGTCACCCAACTTCTTGATTCCTGTGCCGGCATCTACAATGATCATCTTATTTTCAGAAGAGAACACAGATGCGCATGGAGTGTGACCTCCATATTTGAGAAATTTTTCTCCGCACACTGGAAAGGAACCTCGAACTCCCCAAAATGTCAGTTCCATAGCTGTGATTTCCTTTTATTTTTCTCTCAGATCAAACACTCCATCCCAATTCAAAGGAGGAGAATTTTTCTGAAATTCAACACACCTTTGAGCATACAATCCAGAAAGCTCATCCTGTTTGATGCTTTCAAACATATTCCTTGCTTGCTTCCATTCTCTATTCCTGTATTTTTTCAATGCAGACTGAAATTCAGAAACCAAGTTTCTTTGAGACTCTGTTGCAGAGTCCTTTTCAGCAATGATTTCAAACACTTTCACCGGCCTGCCCTTTCCAACAACTCTAATGATATCCACTTCTCTTGTCAAAAAGAAATCACGAATCCGGCTGTGTGTTTCCTGGCCTATAAGAATTGCGACTCGATACTGTTTACATGCTCCTTCCAGCCTTGAAGCAAGATTCACGGAATCCCCTATAGCGGTGTAGTCAAACCGGCGGCGGGAGCCCATATTCCCTACCACACAGGGTCCTGTGTTGATCCCGATCCTCATGTGCAACCGGCATCCGTATTGTGAGTCAAATGAACTTCTCATCTCATCCAGTCTGTTTTGACAGTCCAGAGCAGCCCGGCAGGCAAGCAAAGCATGATCTTTCTGTTCAAGGGGAGCATTCCAGAAAGCAATGATGGCATCACCCTCATATTTGTCCAAAGTCCCTTTATAACTGAGTATGATGTCGCTCATTTCAGAGAGATACAAATTGAGCAGATTCACCAGCTCATCAGGGGACAGGTTTTCTGAAATAGAGGTGAATCCTTTGATATCAGTAAACAAAGATGTGATTTCCCTTTTCTCTCCTCCCAGTTTCAAAAGCTCCGGGTCTCTGACGATCATCTCAATGAGAGAAGGAGACAGATAATACCGGAACACGTTTTTGATAAACCGGCGCTGCTTGCCCTCTATGCTGTAGTTGAGAAGAGCAGCGCTGATAAATGAAGTCAAAACAGCCATCTCCGGGGCTATCCACTCAAGCCAATACCCTGAAAGAAAACAAAGACCAGCCATCACAGCAGGCAGAGCCAAACACAGAATAAAGAAAAGACCGATGATCCAAGGCTTATTCAAAAATGACACTCCGATTCCTGTCAAAAGAGCAAAAATAAGAATCAAAACCCAGGTGATACTTTTTCTGGGAATGGATATGAAATCATTGTTCAAGATATTATCCACAACAACGGCCTGGATTTCCACTCCCGGAGAAACAGAACTCAAAGGAGTGGATCTCAAGTCAAAAAGACCGGGAGCACTGGTACCGATAAAAACAATTTTTCCCTCAAACTGGCTTGGAGGGATTTGCGGCTTTTTGCCCTCATTGATTTGAGCCCATGAATTGATGATGGATGCCACAGAATACGTGGGATAAGATCTCTGAGGGCCATGATAATTGATGATCATCTGGCCGGAATCATCCAAAGGGATTTTTCTTTGACCTTTCCAGATGTATCCATCCTTCCTGAGCTGGATTGTGTTTTCACAGACAAAATTCGAAACTTCTAAAGAGAGAGCGGGAATTATCACGTCATTACAGGAAAAAAGAAGAGGCATGCGGCGGTATATCGCATCTTCATCCGGAGAAAACCTCACATTTCCGACTCCTTGTAATCCCGAAATAAGCTCTTGGATCGGGAGGGTGACAGAATTCATCTGATAAACAATTTCAGACTTTTCTCCTTCTAATTCCCAGGAATACGGCTTTAATATCTCCGGGTTTGATGCTTCAGACTCATCTTGTCTGCGGCTCAGAAACACAGGTAAAAAAACATTCCCCGCCTCTTTTATAGAGGAGGCCAAGACAAGATCATCATGCACTCCATATATAGAG
>WJMT01000105.1 GCA_014727835.1 Candidatus Aminicenantota bacterium
AAACACTTTTAGCAGCTTGGCTGCAGCATCTTCCTAATTCTAAATCATTTAACCTCATTTATATCCTCATTTCAGCTCTTAGAGGGGCCATTTGGGGCACCAAAACAGCGGTTTAAGAATATAGAATATAAATGGCAGCAAATAAGGTAAATAGGTATTGTGTCCCCGTATTTCCCCGTATTTTTATTCGAAGTGGAGAAAGCTGGCTGGATTGGTGTGAACGATATCCTTGTGTTATACTGTGTGCTTCAATACACAGAGGAGTGGATATGAAAAAATTACTAATACTGATCATTGTTTTAACCATTGTCATGATTTTGTGGACATGTTCGCCCAACAAAGAAGAGGTCTCTCTGAAAAAAGGGACCTCCACCTATGAGCTGGCCAAAGATCTCTCTGAAATCGTGGAATCCCTGGACCCGGATGTCAACAAGGTCTTGATTTCCACTGATCATTTTGATCTTTCCACAGGAGAGATCATCCGGTTTATGGAGGAAAATTTGGGCTCACAAACGGAACAGCTCAAGCAGATGAAAGCTGAAAACCTGAGAGAGTATATCCAGAGAAATGCCCGAATCCTGGCTGATAGAAAGCTGCTTCTGGCAGAAGCCCGTGATGCGGATATCTCTATAACCAAACAAGAAGTCGACCAGGCCGTTAATGCCCAAGCACAGAGCGTCGGAGGCATCGACCAATTCAAACAAGGGCTTCAAGACAGAGGTCTTGTTATAGACACTTTTCGAGACAATATCCAAAAAGAGATGCTGATTCAGAGTTTCCTTGACCAAAAGGTCAGCAGCACCATCACTGTGACAGATGATGAAATCCTTTCAGCCTATGACACACCCAAAACCGTAAGTGTCCGTCACATACTTCTTTTAACCGAAGGCAAAGATGAAGCAGAAAAACAAACGGTTCTGGAGACTATGGAAGACATCCGTCAGAAGGCTTTAGCTGGGGAGGATTTTGCTGAGCTGGCAAAAGAATTCTCTGAAGATCCGGGTTCCAAGGACAAAGGCGGGCTTTATGAGAATGTGAAGCGCGGAGTCATGGTCAAGCCGTTTGAGGAAGCAGCTTTTAACGTGCCGGAAGGAGAGATCAGCGATATTGTAGAGACCCGCTATGGCTATCATGTCATCAAAGTCGAGGAGAGACAGATGCGCGACCAAACTCTGGAGGAGGTGCGGGAGGAGATCAGAGAAAAGATCAAGCAGACAAAAATCGAGCAGGCCTTCACTCAATATATGGAGCAGCTCCGGACCCAAGCCAATCTCCAGACCTTCGACCTTTAGCAGCTTGGCTGCAGTATCTTCCTTATTCTAAATCATTTAACCTCATTTATATCCTCATTTCATCTCTTAGAGTCGCCATTTGGTGCCCCAAATTCCCGTTTTAAGAAAATAGGCAGCAAATAGGGTAAATAGGTATTGTGTCCCCGTATTTTAAAGGGATTGGGCTTTTTTGAGGATGCCGTTAGCCAGAGCCTTGAACACCAGGGCATGAAAGGGCAGAGTCAGGCCCCAATAGACCCGGCCCCAGAGTCCTTTAGGGAGAAAATAAGAAGTCTGGATCAATTTGTTCTTCTGAATCGAAAACTCCAGCCAGGCTTTTCCGGGAAGTTTCATCTGCGCAAAAAGAAGAACCCTCCGGCCTTTTTTCAAATCCACCACTTTCCAGAAGTCCAAACTGTCTCCGATGCGCAGCTCCACAGGGTTTCTCCGGCCCCGGTTCAGTCCAGGACCTCCCAAGATCTTATCTATAAATCCCCGCAATCTCCACAGCCAGTTGTGCTGGAACCATCCGTGCGCCCCGCCTACTGTGAGCGCAGATTCATAGACTTTTTCACCGGAAATGTGATTCAGGTCGCGGGAAATTTGAAAGGTCGAAACCGTTCCTGTGATGCGGTCTTTTCCCTTCACATCGCACTGCTCTTGGGAGCTGGAGTCGCACCAGTGACTGATCACTTGATTGTGTTCGATTTCAGAGATTGCCCGGGCCACAGCCTTTTCATAGGCCTCCGGCTGAATTTCTGGAAAGAACTTTGCAGCATTCTGATTTTGTATCACGGTCTCTGATTTGAGCCCCTGGACCAGTGCTCTGGCTATGGAGTAGGGAATCGGGCTGATAAAGATCAATCCGTATGAAGAGAAATTAGGCGTCATCAAAGGCACAGGGATCATGAGCCGTTTCAGACCCATGACTTTGGATGCTTTGAGCAGGAGGTCCCTAAAGCTCATCTGTTCTGATCCGATATCCACCTTCAAGTTCTCTTTGGTTTCCAGGTCCTTGGCTTGAAACAGATATTCCAGAACATCTGTGATGCCAATGGGCTGTGTCTTGGTGCGGATCCATTTGGGTGCCAGGATCACAGGAAGCTTTTGAACAATATTGCGGATGATTTCAAAGCTGGCGCTTCCAGAGCCGATAATGGTTCCGGCCCGAAACCATATGGTTTGGATCGATTCCGGCCGGGAGCTCAAAATTTCGCCGGTCTCGATCCGGCTCAGAAGATGCTTGCTTGCTGTATCCTTGATTCCCAGTCCCCCGAGATAGATGATCTTCTGGACATCAGCCTGAATACACGCATTGAGAAAATATTCAGCGCTCAAACGATCCAGTTTTTTAAAATCGCCTTTGGCTCCCATGGAATGAATCAAATAATAGGCGACCTCAATGCCTCTCAGAGCGTTGCCCAGTGATTTCTTATCGAAGGTGCTTCCTTCAGAGATCTCCATTTGTGCTCTGAATTGACCCCGGACTTTTTTCTCGTTTCTCACAAACAACCGGAGCTGGACTTCTGGGTCCTGAAGCAGCTTTTCTTTAAGACGTCGCCCGATGTATCCTGTGGCGCCGGTTAAAAGGATTTTCATGAGCACATCCCCTTTAGGCATTTCATCAGCGGTTCGATTGGATATTATAGAATAAAAGTGCATTCTGTCAATACAACATTGCCTCTGTTTGATGATTCTCCTATAATTCATTTGCTGAGACACTATGAAATCGAGGTTTTAACCATGACCGTAAAGGCCAAACGACACTATCTTTTTTCATTGTTTGCTGCGGGGTGGTGGTTTGTTTTCCTCTCCGTCTGCCCGTTGATTCATGCATCGGCAGCTTTTGAGCCAAAAAAATTGACCATCATCCACACCAATGACCTGCACTCCCACCTTTTGGGTCACTCCCCGAATTGGGATTACACTCCGGAAACAGTGCTTGATGATGACACTCAGGGCGGATGGGCCCGGATCGCCACAGTGATCCAGGGAGAAAAACAAGCCCGGGACCATCCTGTTCTGGTTCTGGATGCCGGTGATTTTCTTATGGGCACGCTGTTTCACATGATCAGTCGCGAGCAAGCTGTGGAGCTGATGCTGATGAAGAAGATAGGCTTTGATTTCACCACTTTGGGAAACCATGAGTTTGATTTAAAGCCTTCGGGATTGTCCCGAATCCTGAGGACAGCCCAATCCAAAGCAGGCCTGCCCGGGGTTTTGGCTTCCAACCTGATTTTTGATCCTGACCAAGAAGAGGATGATGCCCTGGAACAAGATTTCAAACAAGGACTTATCAATCCGTATGCTGTTATTGAGCGGAATGGCATCCGCATAGGGATCTTCGGGCTTCTGGGCAAAGATGCATCAGAGACAGCGCCTTTTGCCTGGCCTGTCACATTCGCTGATATTGTGGAATCTTCAAACGACATGGTGCGGACGCTGAGGGACGAGGAAAACGTTGATATGGTGGTGTGTCTTTCTCACTCCGGGATCTGGGATGAAAAGAAAAAGTCTGAAGACGAGATCCTGGCAAAAAAGGTCCCGGGTATCGATATCATCATCAGCGGGCACACCCATACTCGTGTCACAGAGCCGATATTTGTCAATGACACCGTCATTGTTCAAGCAGATAGTTATGGAAAGTTTGTCGGAATTTTAGATGTGGCATGGGATGAGTCAGAAACGGTTTTGTTTGAAAATTATCGTTTGACCGAGATCAATGACTCTATAAAGGGAAATGAGAGAATCAACCAGCTTATCCAGGAGAATAAGGAGCTTATCGAGAGTCGTATTCTTAAGGACAGAGGGCTTCAGTTCTATCAGCCTCTTGCAGAGACCGGTTTTGACCTCTGCATTGAAGACAGGGAAACAGGACTGGGAAACCTGATCACGGATGCCCTGCGGAGGGCTGTCAACAAACGGGTTTATGACCCGGCCCGGCCCTTATCCAGAGTCAGAGTCGCGCTTCAGTCCAATGGCCTGATCCGGAGCGATATTGTGAAAGGCCAAACCGGTGTGGTGGGCGTTTCCGATCTGTTCCGGGTGGTGCCTCTGGGCATTGGCGTGGATGACACCATGAGCTATCCTGTTTTGACCTTTTATCTTTACGCATCCGAAATCAAAAAGGCCATGGAAGTGGCCACTTCCATCTATCCTGCAAAAGGAAGCGACTATTTCCTTCAATTTTCAGGACTCAAAGTGATCTATAATCCCAAGCGAATGATCTTTGACAGAGTGACGGATATATGGATTGAGGAACAAGACGGGACTTATCGGCTGTTGGACACTTCCCGATCGAACCAAAAGCTGTACAGAGTGACTTCCAACTTTTTCAACTCCTCTTTCATCAAGTTTGTGGGTGATTATACAAAAAGCATCCTGAAAATGGTGCCCAAAGATGCAGACGGAAATCCCATTAAGGACCTGGGCACAGCGCGTGTGGATGCTGACCCGGACACATCCGGGATTCAGGAGCTTAAAGACTGGGAAACCCTGTTTGAGTATATGGATACATTTGAGGACAGTGACGGAAACGGGATCAAGGAGATCCCTCAAAGGTACAGCCAGACAGAGGACCGTTATGTTGCAGAGCCCAGCCTCAATCCCGTGGATCTTCTCAAAGGAGGGACCTTTATCACCTGGGGAGCATTTGGTGCGGTCCTGGTGGTGCTGGGGATTTTTTTTCTGGTGTTTTTTGTGGTGCTGAAAAAAATCAAAAAGCGAAGACAGAGCCGCCAGTAAATTAGGGACATTTTGCCTATTTAACTCCTTTCCATCCGCTGCTCCTGTGCCGCCGTAAAGCACAGAGACACTGCCAAGATCAAAGCAAAATGTCACATGACCGAGGGAAGCATGCCTTCTGGCTGTGTGGTCAATATCCGGACTGCGGCTGAGGGAAGAACAAACTTAAGCACGCTGCTCTGAAGATTGGCCAGATGTTTTACTTAAGGTCTGGTCTTGAGCATGGGCCATGCTCTCAGCTGTTCCAAAGAGAAGAATCCCAATCCCTGTCTGGTTTAGTATTGTGTTCCTGTTTGCGGGTGTATAAAATCCAGTATATAAAATCAAGAATGGAGGTGTGACATGGCTTTTAAGGCATTGTGTTTGACC
>WJMT01000106.1 GCA_014727835.1 Candidatus Aminicenantota bacterium
CAGGGACAAGGGAGATCTCTGTTCTTTTTGTCAACAAAAAAACGAATTTCCTGTCTTTTTAAAGCATTGATTCGTTGAGATTCCAGCTCACGCTGTAGCGTCTTACCTGATGAAAGCCCTGCTGGTCTTCAGAGACAACGTAGAGCTTGTCCTTTTTCCAGACTCGAGGGCGGTGTTCCAAAGGGATTTTAGCCATATATTTTCCCTGGGAGTTGAACACATCATAATAATACTGGCCGTTGGGAGCTTTTTCATAGGTGCGCACAAACACTCTGCCCTCTTCATCTATGCTCAGATAAATGAAAGGATTGTGATGAGAATCCCAGGAAATTTCAATTCCCTCAGGAGGCTCTTCTTGTCCATATTGAGATTTGCAGTACTCTATCTTTTTTTGTTCAGTGATTTTCACAGGATCGTATTCCTTTATTATTTTCATAAACAGGCTTCCGTCCGGCTTCAGGTACTGGATCTCATAGATGTCATTATAACCCCAAATGATATGGTCACGGCTGTCGATCTGCCAAAAGCACTGGGCAAAAAAAGGATTGACCTTGGGGTATTGAGCGACTTGATAAGAATAAATGGTCTTTTTTTCAGTCAAGTCCGGATTGAATATCTTTAAATAACCGGTAACGGTCTGATCCATAACCGTATAACCGGCCACGATATGGTTTTGAGAATCGACCACCGGTTTGAGGAACCAAAGCATGCCTTTAAGGTCTATGGATTTCAGAAGTTTCCCATCCAGAGAAAAAAAGTGAAGGACTCTGGCACTCCAGTCGCTGACCACGATTTCATTGTTAGGCGTGATGGATAAACTTCTGGCGCTCTGCATTTCGCCCGGGCCCTGCCCTTTTTGGCCGACTGTTCTTAAATATACGCCGTCTTTATCAAAGACTTGAATGTGAGTTTCTTTTGAATCCAGAACATAGATGTTCTCCTCAGAATCTACATCTACATCACGCACTTCAGAAAACATATATTCCTCAGGCCCTTCTTTTTCTCCAATCATAAGGTCTTCTTCCAATTCCAATACACTCCCTGAATACATAGGTTCCATTGGATTTTCAACAATGGTCACTCCATCTTGGGTTTTGATGGTCCCTTTCCACTCAGAATCCTGCTGAGTGCAGGAAGCGGCCAGGAACAGTAAAAAAAGGACTAGGAAAATATTTGTTTTCTTCATTTTATTCCCCTTTATTGACTCACATTAATATATATCAAATCTACAACTAAGTTATTATATCTTTCAAGTATTTTCTAGTTATTCTAATAACCAAAATTTATCGTAATATTGCTTATCCAGGTGAAATAACCCCATATGGTGAATGGAAAGCTGAAGATATAGCGCTACATTTGTATCCATATTTCCCATTGACTCAATATGTTTGTTCTTAGTATTATTCCTTACACAGCATCTGAGAGAGAGGGAATTTTATTAGCAGAGAGATTACTATAATTAAAAAATTTCATTGGATTAAAATATTCTCAATCATTGTTTTTTCTCTATTCATATCCTGCGATAATCAAATCCATGAACGCAAACTTGCTGAAGGGAGTTTTTATATCCCTTTTTCTAATCGATTAAGGATTAAATGGGTTGATGGTTATTATATAACGAAAAATTTAATAGAGAAAAAAGAACAACCTCATTTTTCTTTTAGTATTTACAAAATCGAAGAAAAATAAATGAAATCAAGAGTCAAAACTTTATTAATCTAGAAATAAGAAAATAGGGGAACAGGTAAGACGGCACTGGTTTTATGAAAAAGAATCAATCTCCTCTGGATGACACAGATAATTCAGCGCAGACCAGCTCCTTATATCCCCCCTCCTTTTCCCTTACATAATACACCCGGCCGTTTTGAGCCCTGGCATAAGTGTAGAGTTCTATTCCAAATCTTTCATAACTATCCAGTAATAATTGTCCCATGAATTTTCCTTGAGGATCAAACACATCATGGACCATCCCCACTTCTTTTTTCTCAAAAGTCCTGACAAACAAATATCCCTCATCACAAGTTATTTCCAACATAATCGCATAAATTACTAAAGTCAATGAACTGTTATCAAAAAAAATGGGTAAACGAGTATGACGGTACTGTTTTTAATATGAGAATAAAAATAAGAGGTGATCGAGCTTTTTTATTGATTTCACTGACAATTAAACTATAATAGATATGGTTATCAGAGTCAGTGATATGAATTTATCCCTTAAAAATGCTTAAAGAGAAATTTAAAGAACTTCAAGATAAACTCCTTAAAGAAACCAAATCCTTTTATGGAAATGATCTGGTCTCTTTTGTTGTTTTTGGTTCAGTAGCCAGAGAAACTTTCCGATTCAATTCTGATATTGACATCCTGATCATTGCTGAAAATCTCCCTAATGGTCGAATGAAGAGAGTGAAACAATTTTCAGCTGTGGAAGAAAAGATTGAGCCTTTTCTGGAATCCCTTGAAAAGCAGGGCATCCACACTTATATATCCCCTGTTTTCAAGACCCCTGATGAAGTCAAAAAAGGGAGTCCTCTGTTTCTGGATATGGTGGAAGATGCTCTTATCCTTTATGATAAAGATGATTTTTTCACCCAATGGCTTAAGGAGTTTAAAGCCCGATTAAAAAAATTGGGGGCCAAGAGAGTCTGGAGAGGAAATATGTGGTACTGGGTCTTGAAACCAGATTATAAGCCCGGCGAGGTCATAGAATTATGAACACAAAAAGTCTTGCTGAGAGCTATCTTAAGAAAGCTTTGGACCGGCTGGATGTTTTAGACCTCCTCTTTAAAAAAGGCGCTTTTTCTGATGTGATCCGAGAATCACAGGAGATTGTTGAGCTTTCTCTTAAAGGGATGCTGCGGTTTGTGGGAGTGGAACCCCCGAAAATCCATGATGTGGGCGGCCTGCTTCTGGAGCACAAAGACAAATTTTCACAGGACATATCTAAACGATTAAAAAAACTTGCTGAGATCTCCAAAAGGCTTCGGAAAGAAAGAGAGCTGGCTTTTTATGGAGATATTGATTTCATACCTACTGAAGAATACACCCGTGAGGATGCTAAAGAGGCCATCAAAGACACCCGGATGGTTACTAAGGCCGCCAAAGAATTGATAAAAGCCTAAAATAACAAAACAAGCGGACTCAATAGCGTTTTGGTTTATTTTTTTGCTTGATAAAGCTTTACATAGTTGCCGCAGGTATCATCAAAGACCGCCTCTATACCCCATTCAGTTACTTCAGGCTCTTTTTTAAAAACCACACCTAATTTTTTTAACCTCTTATATTCCCACTGAATATCCTCGACTCCCAATACGATCACTGGTATCCCTTCCTTATAAAGACCTTCCTGATAAGCCTTGGCAATGGGATGGTCATTGGGCTCAAGAAGAAGCTGTGTTCCATCCGGTTCTTCAGGTGACACCACAATAGCTAAGTTGTATTCCGGAACATACATTTTCTCTATGAAACCAAGTGTTTCTGTGTAAAATTTAATGGCTTCAGCCGGGCTTTTGACAAAGACGCTTGTGAGTGTAATTTTCATGGTGGTCCTTTTTGTTATGTCTGAAGTTACTGACATAGAAAATAATATCAATCCGCAGATAACAAAAGCTAACAGAATTAACTGTTTTCTCTTCATATTTTGTCCTCCTGAGATGGCTCTTTACTTAATAAATACACGTACTGCCTTTCCCCACATTTCCATGCTTATCTCCCTCATCAAATCATGCAATACTAACTTACATATCTAAGTTACAAAAAACAACAGTAATTTTACCCACTTTTCCACCTTGGCTGTGGCATCTTATTGATATCAATTGAGTTATACAGATATTGAGGCCTTTTTTACCCCTTAGAATCTCTTTTTCTGCCCTGAAACCAAGCTCTAAGCCTTTCTGGTGGGAGGAAGGTGGCGGTACCAGGTAAACCTCAGGATAAAGACAGCCGTCAATCCGATTCCCAAGCAAAGGAAAGCTGAGGGATACCACTGTCCCACAAAATACATGGGAAACAGATAAAATGCTCCTATAGCCGCCATGCCCAAGAGCACATTCAAAGCAGTCAGTCCGAAATTCTCTGCTTTGGAGGATTTTTCCTCCTCTGATAACCGGGAGATTTTCTTTATCGGCCCCCAAGCCCCAAAAGGTCTCACACTCTGATAAAATGAGATAAGAACATCTTTTTTGACCGGGGAGGTCAAGAGAGAGCCGCCCACACTCAACAACAAAGAAACCACTACAATAAAAGGAAACACGAGTGTGGTGGAGAGGGAATCAAAAAAAAGCGATATCGCAGCCAGGCTCATTCCGCCCAAAGTGCCCAGCGCATACCCCCAGCCATTCATCCGCCACCAATACCAGCGAAGGACATTGGGAATGATGATCCCGGCGCCCAGAGTCACCATCATCCAATTCCATATCTCTGCAATGGACTCACTCTGGAAACCAATGCCTAATCCCAGAACCACCAGCAGGATTGTGGCGATATAGCCGGCTCGAACCGACTGTTTTTCCGTAGCGCGAGGACGGAAATAAAGCTGCCATATATCCCTCACCATAAAAGAAGCCCCGCTGTTTACAGTGGAGCTGAAAGTGGACATAAAAGCAGCCAACAGTCCTGCGATCACAAGCCCTCTGAGTCCTAAAGGGAGAAAATCCCGAAGCACCAAAGGCATTACCTGCTCAGAATCCGCAGCGCCTACGGCTCCGGTCAAAGCCAAAAGAACAATCCCCATAACCATAGCCCAGCGCACAATGAGAAAAGCGCTCCAGGAAGCTCCGATTTTGGCAGCATCCCGGTCATCCCGAGCTGCCAGAAAACGCTGAAAATCATACATCTGTGCCGGTCCTCCTGCGTTCATCAGAAAACCTTTTAAAACCCAGATAATCACCAAGGCCCCAAAGAACTCAAATTGGGCATGAGCGGTGCCTGAAAATTCAGACATCCTCCAGGGGATACGCAAGGAGGCAAAGTCCTGGGGCAGACGCTGGAGAAGTTCCGGAGTGAGCTTCGCCCAGGCAATCCCGGCGATCAGCAGACTGCTTAGGGTCAGTACAATGGTTTGGATGACATCTGTGACTACTACGCTGAAAAGCCCGCCCAAGACCACATACAGAGTTGTGGCGCCAATGATTAGCACAGCCAAAAACGCGGCTTTGTGATCTGTCAGCAGGGATTGGATCCAGGGGACATGGATTCGGGCAGCCAGAGAATCAAGCGGGATATAAACTGAAGCAAACTTGCCTATCCCCTGAAAAGCGTATCCCACAAAACTGGACAGCGTTAAAATGGCCATCAAGGCATAAGCTGTTCGTGCTAAACGCCCCGGAGCGCCGTCTCCGAACCGGGTCTTCATCCATTCCGCCGCGGTCATCACCTTAGAGCGGCGGACCCATTTCCCCATGTAAGCCAGGAAAAAGGCGCCCATCATAAATCCCCACATCCAGTGATGCCACATGGATTTCATGCCCAGGACAAACAGAATGGAGACGATCCACATGGTGCCGGTGATGTCAAAATTCGATACAGAGCCGGACATGGAGAGCAGCAGCCAGTGTATGCGCTTTCCCCCGAGAAAGTAAGAATCAAGGCTCTGAGAGGCACGCTTTTTGTACCAGAATCCCAGGCTGACCACTACAGCGAAATAGAGAAAAACAATGCCCAAATCTATGATTGTCATGGTTTGTTGATGGCATCAAACATGGCGGCTGCATTTTCCGTCGGAACATCAGCCAGGATATTATGCACCTGCTGAAAAACAAATCCACCCTTGGGACGAAGCCAATCCACCTGCTCCCTGACATGAGCCGCTACCTGTTCCGGAGAACTGTGGGGCAGCACATCCCGGGTATCGCATCCTCCTCCCCACAAGGTTATTCGATCGCCAAAATCTTTTTTCAGCCCGCCGGGATCCATTCCCTTTGCTGTGATTTGAACCGGATTGATAGCATCCAGTCCCGCATCGATCAGATCTTCCATAAGCTCGCGCACACCCCCGCAGCAGTGCAGCATGACCTTGACATCAGCCAGCTCTTTAGCCCTCATCCAAAGCTTCTTGTGGAAGGGTTTGATCATTTCCCGGTACATCTGGGGCGATATCAAAGGACCGGTTTGTCCGCCCAGGTCATCTCCAAAGAGAATAATGTCGATGTAAGGACCCACTGCAGCCAGCCATTTTTCCAGGTTTTTCATGTGAAGAGCACATAATTTTTCAGAAAACCGCAAAGTTTTGTCCGGATAAAGGCTGAGATACACCAAATATTGATCCATCCGGAAAAGCATCTGAGGGATTTCAAACATGTTTCCGCCAAAAAGACCGATGACGGCCCGGTCTGTGGATAAACGGAATTTTCTCGCCTTTTCAGCCATCTCAGCCAGGCCTTTGTCATTAAGCGGAAGATGGGCTCCCGGACTGGCCACATCTGTCCACACTGTTTGGGCCAATGCCTCTTCCAGGTCATCAAATTCATCAGCAGCAAAATCACGATCTTCCAGAGGAAAATGGGTCTGCTCAAAGTAAAGCGAGCTTTTTTTAAGCACGGCCAGTTTTTGGCCTTTGGAATTGAGCAAAAACCAGTCATTCCCCTGCTTTTGGATGGGAATATAATAAGGGATTTTGCAGGGAGTTCCATCCGGCAAGACCCAGTCTTTCCACGCCTCTTCCTCGGTTAAAAAACCTCGTCCCATCTCTACGGTATCCACGCCAAAACGGTCCAGTACATCCTCATCCACCACAGCCAGCTGCTGGATCATGTCATACACCCGCACCGATTTTGGGGGAAGCTTCAAGTGTTTTCGCAGATCCGAATAGATCAAAGCCGCTATTCCAGAGGATCGGTGTCCGGAAAAGTCCACAGGAATGAGATCTGACTCTTGGTGGTTGAGAGCGGCACATATTCTCTCTCGAGACGTCATGGCTTTCTGATTATAACCCATCCAAAAGCAACAAGTAAACTCATGCAGTTCATTGTTAAGGAGAATGTTTTCACTTGACAGAATTTTCTGTGGTGGTGTATTTTTCTGTTATAAGCAGAAAGGACCATACTTCTTAACGAAAGGATCAGCAAATGTATCCAAAAAAAACAATAATTCTGTGTATTCTTCTCGCCATTTACTTTTCTTTTTTTCTTTCCTCCTGCGAAGAAGAATACGAACCCTATTTTGTGATGGTCGGAGGCCGTGTTTATTCCCCCATTTATCACGGTGCTGTCCGGACATCAGAGAACGGTATCCACTGGCCTAACGAGCATAAAGAGCTTTACACAGAGATTTTGAACTCTGTTTGTTATTATTCTGACCGGTATGTGATGGTTGGCGAACTGAGCACCATATACTATTCCACAGATGGAATAACCTGGACACCCGGAACTTACGGGCTTGGCGTCAATCTAAAGGATGTGGTGGGAGGGCAAATGGACTCATACTTTCTCCCATGGAAACCTCGCTTTGTGGCTGTCGGAGACAATGGAGTCATTTTGCATTCTATCAATAACGGAGCCACCTGGTATCCTGCCCCTATTATCCCTGTGGATGTGCGGCTCAATGCAGTGGCCTTTGGTCAAGTAGTCGTCAATTCCTGGTCCAGCAGCCGGTTCGTAGCTGTGGGAAGGCAGCACACCACCAATCAGACCGATTCTCGGTCAGACACCATCATCTGGTCTGCAGATGGAGGATTGACTTGGATTGAGAAATCCTCCGGAGGCAGCCCCTATGAGTATTTTGACGTGGCTTTTGGTAACGGCCGCTTTATCACAGTTGGACAGGGCGGCACCATCCTTTATTCAGAAAATGCAGTCTCCTGGCATCTGGCAAACACTCCTTTTTCCAATGCGATTCTGGGAGTAACCTGGGGATTTAACAAGTGGGTCGCCACATCCACTCAGGGAAAAGTCCTTTATTCCACTAACAATGGGGTGAGTTGGAAACAGGGTAACTCCCCTGTCTCGGGTCTCAATTTTTTTCTTACTGATGTGATCTATTCACGGGGAGAGATCGGGAATCCAAAATTTTATGCAGTGGGATATAATTTCGATGAGGAAAGTGTGGTCATTGTCTCAGAAAATGGGATCAACTGGTCCCTGGGAAGATTTTTCTCCAATACAGATGTGGATTACAAATCCATTGCGGCTCGTGTGAGTTATTGATAAATCAGAAGGAGGGAGCATGAATAATAAAAAGGGAGATGAAGAATCACTGGTCTTTTCTTATCTGGAGCTAAGGAAAACCTTAGGTATCCTGGGAACATCGCTGCCCTTTATCCTGTTTCTGGGGGGGTGGATCATTTTTAACACTGGACTCCAGGGCTCTGTAAGCAGCTACTACCACACAGACATGGGAGATGTTCTTGTGGGAATTCTCTTTGCCATAGGATTTTTTCTTCTTTCTTATAAAGGCTATGAGAGGTCGGATGACCTGGCCGGAGACCTGGGCTTTGTGTTTGCCTTGGGAGTGGCGCTTTTCCCCACAACTCCCAAGGGGGCAAGTGGTTCTGATGTCATTGGTATCATTCACATGGCTTTCACAGTACTGTTCTTTTTAACGCTTATGTATTTCTCGCTGATTTTGTTTACCAAAACCGACCCGGAAAAGTCCCCGACTCAAAGAAAACTTCAGAGGAATACAGT
This sequence comes from Candidatus Aminicenantota bacterium, assembly GCA_014727835.1. Classification (GTDB taxonomy): domain Bacteria; phylum Acidobacteriota; class Aminicenantia; order Aminicenantales; family Aminicenantaceae; genus WJMT01. The sequence continues at coordinate 8,619 of WJMT01000106.1, forward strand.
CTACAAAGTGTGCGGCATTGCCATGGGAATCTGTGTTCTGCTCATTGCTGTGTATGTCCTTTTACCAGAGAATCTTGCTGCAGTTTTCAAGCCCCTTAAGCCTGTGTTCTGGCTTGAAGCCATTGCCATTTTAGCCTTTGGCATTTCATGGCTGGTTAAGGGTGAGACTCTGTTAAAGGATAGAGTTTAAGTTTCCTGTGATTATGGATATAATAGGAAACTGAAATCCAAAATAAAGAGTAAAAGATGGAACCTACAGAAAAAGAAAAGCAGGTTTACGACCTATTGGGACAATTGGAGATCTCCTTTAAACAGCACCATCATCCCGCGGTTTATACTGTGGAACAGGCCAAAAAGCACTGGTCAGAAATAAAAGGAACCCACTGCAAGAATCTTTTTCTGCGCAACAAAAAGGGAAACCGTCATTACCTGGTGATCCTGGAGGCCAACAAGGCTGCAGATCTTAAGGGGTTGAGAAAAAAATTGGGAGAGGATGGTCTGAGTTTTGCTTCTCCTGAGAGGTTAGAAAAACACCTCAAATTAGAGCCGGGAGCCGTCTCCCCATTTGGATTGATCAATGACCATGAGAACCTGGTTCGGGTGGTGATCGACAAAGACCTCAAAACAGCTGAAACCGTAAATTTCCATCCTAACGTGAACACAGCTACAGTGGGATTCTCATTTGCTGACTTTGAACGTTTTTTAGAGTGGACCAAAAATCCTGTCCAATATCTCCTTATTTCTTAAAACAGTGTTTTAATGGCTAAAATGATATTTCTAAGGGTCAATGTCAGTTAATCTTTTCATCTATCTCCTTTTATTTCAATTCCTTGGCGCAGCCAAGCTGCAGTTACTAGCAAGCTGCAGTTACAAAGCAGTTACCAATTCACAGTTAATAGTTTTTCTAAAAAGTGATCCCCTTTGACCTTGAAAATGCGGAGTGATATAAACCTATTAAGATGAAATTGTTTATCTGGATAAAGAGGAGGAACATTGGAATGAAAAAGATTTTTATAATGGGATCTTTGTTTTTTCTTATTTTTGGAGTTTTCAGTGGGTGCAGACAAGCTGTAGATAATGAGAAAGACATAAGAATCGCTGTTGCCAGGTTTTCCCATGAGACCTGCACTTTTTGCCCTGATCCAACTACTATTGAGGATTGGGAATACTATGGTCCTCCCACCCGTGACATTGTGGAGAGCCAAAGAGGATACATCGGAGGATTCAAGAGCATGTGCGAAGAGTTTGGAGGTGTGGAGCTGGTGGGAATCACATCCCCGCGAGGAGCCAGGGGAGGTTCTTCTGGAAGCTGGAACACTCCTGAAGTTTTTGAAAAATTTTCCGGACTCATTGTAGAGGACCTAAAGAAGCTGGGCCCCTTTGATGGGGTTTTTCTCTCCCTCCACGGAGCCATGGCTGTCAAAGGCATACCCAAGCCTGAAGCAGAACTCGCGCGGAGAGTGCGGGAAGCTGTGGGAGACATCCCTATCATGGTCACTTTGGACCTCCATGGGAACGAAGATCATGAGCTTTCCGATGCTGCGGATGCTGTGTTCATTATCAAAAGATATCCCCATTACGATACTTTTCTTCAAGGAGAAAGGGCAGCCAGAGTCATGATCAACACCATCCGCGGTCAATACAACCCCACCATGGCCACTCGGAAGCCAGGAGTGATCACTCCCAGTGTTTATCAAGGAACAGGTGTTTCTCCAGCCATGGATATCATGGAGCGAGCCCGGAGGTGGGAATGCCGGCGTCCTGGCATATACGCTTCGGTGGCTTTTGGATTTGCCTATGCTGATGTCCCGGATGTGGGAGCTACGGTCATGGTGGTGACTGATAATGACCAGGAACTGGCTGACCGGATCGCAGATGATATTTCCGACTACATCTGGAGAATGAGAGAGGAGTTTGCCGGGAAAAAACTCCCCAAGTCCGAAGAAGGAGTGTCATTAGCCATACAGGCAGCAGAAGCAGGGAAGACACCGGTAGTGATCGCTGACCACAGTGACAGGACCGGAGGATCCACCCATGTCCTTAAAGAATTGATCAACCAGGGAGCCGAAAACTTCTGCATCGCCACTCTAAGGGACGAAAAAGCCATTGCAAAGATAAAACAAACAGCCAAACAAGGAGAACAAATCACCATTGATGTGGGCGGTTATACAGACAAATTTGCTGGAAATCCAGTGAGGATTGAAGGAACTGTTGAAGTCCTTAGGGATTTCAGGCGGCGGGGAATTGTGGCGGTTCTTCTCTTTGGTGAAAACAATCGGGTTATCCTGACTCCACAGCTCACTCAGGTCACCACGCCCGGTTACTTGGAACCGCTTGGTATTGACATTGATGATGTGGATATCATTGTCCTCAAGTCTCGAGTTCACTTCCGAAGAGGATTCTATGAGACGGGTTTGGCTGGGGCGATTTTTGAAGTGGATGCTCCAGGATGGGGACCTTCTGACCTGACCACCCTTCCTTACAAAAACATCCCCAAAGATATTTATCCTGTGTACCAAAAAGACTGATGCTTCAAAAAATTGAAATCAGTCTGCGATAACCAATAAAGTCACTTCTTAGAAGCTGTGCATGGATTTTTCATTCCATGCATTCCCTGCATCCCATGACTATGAGAGTGTTCCTTGCAGCTCATACCGAATCCATGACCCATGAAACCATCTCCCATGTGCGTTCCGTACATATGAGACATTTTATCAAAGGTCACCTTTTGTTCATCTGTCAAAATATTCCTGACTTCCATGTGGTGAGCATAGGCTTTTTTCTGAATAGCTGCCCGAGCCTCAGCAATCTCGTCAATCTTCGCATTGATTTTAGCTGAATCAGCTTTTTCTGTCATCAGTGCGCGAAGGTCCAGCATTTTGGTCTTGAGTTCAGTCTGAAGAGTAAGCATCTCTTTCTGGAACTGAAGTTTCATTTTCTGGATTTTCTCCTGCTGTTCAGGAGTCAGATCTAACTGACTTTGACACATCATTTCCTGCTTCATTTGCTGATGCATCATAGGTTTTTGCTTTGAAGCCTTTTGAGCCACAAGAGGCACAGCAGCTGCCAGTGCCAGCACTAAAACTCCTACTGTAAGTACTCTAAGATTTTTCATTTTTTACCTCCAACTAAATTTAATGATTTAAAATTTTATTCAAGCATGAAGGACTTTCCTTGTTTCCAAGGCCTTCTCTTTTTGAGGAAGATTTTCCATAAGAATGAGAGGATCCCTTCCCCTGGCTGCAGACATGCTGCTCGCACATGGAGAAATAGTGCTTCAGCTGGTTCTTATTGAGAATGGACTTTTCCTTGAGAAAGTTCTTCACTGCCTTCTTCTGTATCTCTGCCTGGAGAAGACTGATTTCATCGATGTAGCTGTTGATACGTGATATATCGGGTTTTTCACTCTTGATTTCCTCAAAAAGCAGCCTCCTTTTTTCCTGAATCTTCAGTGCCTCAGGTCTTATCTGCTGTTGATAGGAATTTCTGTGATTTATCATCTTGTGAGTTTGTTGGGAGGTGAGCTTGAGTTCTTTTCTGACTGACTGGACAGTATGGGCCGGGTCTCCGGATTGAGACGTCTTTTCTTGGACATGAAGCCTGTTATAAGCCAGGGTCAAAAGAGCTGTAATGTTAATGGCTGTGAGGAAAACAAGTCCGTAAGTCATAAATTTATTTTTTGTTCTCATTTCAATCCCTCCTCTCCCTTGTGTCTAAATTAAGATAAGCATCAGCAACCGAACCTGAAGGAATCTCGTCAAGATTATTGAAATACTCAGACACAAACTCATAAGAGGAGTCTTTCTTGGCTTCAGAACGCACATCCCCCAGAAAGCTGCCAATCAGCATACCAAAAAGAATAAAAGCAGTGGCAGGAACAGCCTTCAGCACAGGTCTCAATCTTGTCAAAATTGTTTGTGGAATTTGTTTGGGTCTTTCATGTTTCTCAATCTTTTGAATGACTCCATTGAAAAAATCAGAGGATGGTTCTATTTCCGGGAAGTATTCAAGCTGATTCCACAACTTTGAAAATTCCTGAACCAGGTGGTTACACTTGGGACAGGACTTGACATGAGATAAAAGAAACTCCTTATGAGGCAAATTCTCAAGTTTCTGCTCTACAATATCTAGCAGATGAGCCTTGACCTCTCGACAGAGTTGATTCTTTTTCATTTTAACTTCCTTTACATTAAATTAGACACAAGTTTTTCTAAAAACTTGCGCTTTTATTTTATTTTTTTTTCATCATAAACAGGAGCGCATCCTTTAAAGAGCGCTTTGCACGATGAATTCTGGACTCAATTGCGGAAAGAGATGATTTGAGAATCTCAGCAATTTCCTGGTAAGAAAGACCTTCCCAATGATGAAGGATAAAAGCTGTCCTCTGTTTTTCCGGAAGGGAATCAAGAGCTTTCTTGATGATCTGTCTGTCCTCTTTATTTTCAAGGATAGTATCAGGAGAATTAAAATGAGCGGAAGGATACTTTTTCTGAAAAAAGTTATTTTGCTTCCTGTTGTAATTGAGCGAAAGGTTTACAGCAATCCGGTAAATCCATGTGGAAAGCCTGCTCCTGCCTCGAAAAGCCTTGGCTTTCTGATAAACTCTAAAAAAAACTTCCTGTGCCACATCCTCAGCATTCTCTCTATCTCCAGTGAGGCGGAAGCAAACATTGATCACCATTCGTTTGTAGCGATGGACCAGTTTCTGGAAAGCCTCATGGTCTTTTTGGGCTACTTCTTGTATAAGTTCATAATCGTTTCCAGAAGACTTTTTCATAATGAATGATTTGCTTTTTTTGTCTTTTATTATGGCAAAATAAAGGAAAAATATCTATTTTCTGAAATTCAAGAATAAATTGGGGGCGTTTTACTTATTTACCCAATTTTATTAAATTCTCCACCAGTAAGAAAATTTGATGAAGACACTGTAATCGTCCTGAATATAAGTTCCGGCTTCATCACGAAGGAGATTATTATCCAGTCCCAGGAAAAAGACTGTCCCTGGCTTTAAAATATAGCTGAACAGAAAACTTCCATAGAGTTTTTTGTAAAAGTGGTTGTAATCAACTATAGCTCGCAGAGACAGTTCTTTGGTCAGCTGATATGTGGTTCGCTGTCGAATAACATTATAGTCATATATCTGTTTTCCACCCCACTTCTCCCAAAATGTTTGCTTGCTGAAATTAATTCCCATTTGAAGCCTTTTGGAGGGCTTAAAGTTCATGAACAAACCATAGACATTGCTGTAACCCAGGAAAGGATCCTCAGTATCATAGTAAACACTGTTTCCTGTTTGGAACTGAAAACCAAGGGGTGAAAGCCACTTGATCATAATAAACTCTCCGCTTAGTGTCAGAGTGTTTTTGTGGAAATCAATGCCGCTATACTGTTCCATGCTCCTCTGATAAGATAAATTAAGCTGACTGAACTCGGAAAATCTAAAATTGACATGGGTTCTCAACCATTCATCTTGAATATTAGAGCCAAAATAATCATAGCGACGCCCTGCTTGAAGACGAAAATCAATCTGGCTCAGATTTTTCTTCTCTGGTAAAAGTCTAAAAAAAGAATAGGCTCCCACTGTTTTATAGTCAACCCTATTAATAAAACCTGAAGAAGCTTCAAAATCAGGATGCATAGACATCCAATAGATACCTCCTCCTACATGCTTGGAAAAATAACTGAAATCTGTATAAACAGCAGGAACCAGCTCGCTTTCTTCCTGTCCATATTTGGTCTTGGAAGCCAAAGCCTGAAAAGACAGGAAAAATCTTTGATTGAATTTCAACTGACCGTCCAATCCAGCTACTCTATTATAGGAACCGTCAATTTCTTTGTCCGCCAGACAAAATCCTACGTAAGACTCGGAAAAAACATCGGCTTTTACTCTGAATATATTGAAGAGAGCATTATCAGTTTCATAACCCTCACCATTATGAACCTCCCATAGGCTTTCAGTAGGACTTGTATCATAGGCTGAGATCAGGCCGTAGGTGAACCGGCCTGTCTTTCCAGTGAGCTTGGCACCTGTCAAAGGATCAATAATCCGTCGAGTGTAGACCATTTCGATTTCAGGAAAGCGAAAAATCTCCATCCCCTCCAGGAAAAAAGGTCTTTTTTCCGGATAATAAAGAGCAAATCTCTGATTGACATCGATCTGGGGCGCATCAGCCTCAATCTGGCTGAAATCAGGATTCAGGGTCATGTCCAGGGTCATATCCGAGTTTATTCCCCATTTAAAGTTCAAACCCGGCTGAAAATCGGCTCCCTGTTCTTTTTTCTTCAGGGAGGTGACTACGGGCATCAACTCAAAATTTTTTCCTTTTTCAACTTTCCCATCAATATTTATGATAGACTGCTGAGTCAAAAGACCGGGGATATCCTTGGAGACAGGGGGCCATATCACTATTTCACCTGTCCGGGCAATGGTTCGCCCCAGAATCAATCCCCATTTTTTATTTTTATCGTCAGGAAACCGCAGGCTTTTAAAGGGAATGGATAATTCTGCTGTATAGCCGCCTTCATCGATTCTTCCTTCTGCATAAAAAACAGCATCCCAGCTCCCATCCAGATTATCACTTCCTCCTTCTTCAATCCTCATCCCATCCATTTGAACACCAAGAGGATTGAGAAAAAACCAGAAAGCTCGGCGTTTTTCATTGAAAGTGTCCAAAGAGACAAGCACCCAATCATCGTCTATTATGTTATCCCGGTTGGTTATGGCAGCTCTGATCTTTTGTGGCTGGGAGTCAAAACACCGGAAAGCTATATAAAGATTCTTTTCATCCCTTCCTATGTAAGCAACAGTCTTTTCTGTAGGAATACCCTTCTCTTTCGGAACAAACTGAAGAAAATTATCAATTTTTAGAGCCTCTCTTTCCCAGGGGTCATTATTCAGTTCCCCGTCTATCTTAGGAGACTCTGACAAAACCGGTATTGAAAAATTTGACTCATCCTCAGCTTGAACAGGAAGCGTCAATGACGCCCATATGAGCTGAAACACGATTAGAATGGCTGCTATCCGCATTTGTTTCCTCCAACAAGTTCATTGCATTACATAATATTGACCTCAATTGATATTAACGAAATACAGTTGAATAAGGTTCGTTTAAATAGAAAAAAATAATTCTGAGTAACAATTTGAGAATGATTGGCATGCAATTATTATGGTTGGAATGGCTAATCACAGCCAGCGGCGGATCCAGGATTTGAATCCGGCAGAGGCTTTGACAATGACCATGGGTTTGTCGCAGCCTGTGGCCACCTTATAAGTTATGGAATCGCGGGTCAGCTGCCGGATCAAAGGATCCTGTGTGGCGCCTAAGACCACAAGGTCATGATGCTCGGATTCTTCTAAAATAGCCTCTGAAACTGAGGGAGACATTTGCCTCTTCACCTGAATCCGGTCAAAAGCAAGAGGCCCTCCGTTTTTTCGCGCCAAAGAGGCTTTTCTTATATCAATCTTTGCTTTCTCGTCATTGATGATCAAGGCGTTGATCTCAGCGTCATGCTTTTCCCCTAATATTGAGGCCATCTCCAGCGCAAAACAGCTGTTGGGTCCTCCTCCCACAGGAACCAGTATGTTTTTGAACTTTTTATCACCCAAGTCCTTGAGGACCACCACATTGCAGTGCGCCCTTTCAAGCACATAGTCCAAAGTGCTTCCCAGAGAAAAGGCATGCCGATGTGATTTTCCTTCCCATCCCATAATCATCATCTCGATCTTCTTCTCTTTGACCGCGCTCAAAATTCCCCGGGCCACATTCCGGCAGTAACGGATAGTGGTGGTGATGGGAAATTTTATGCATAGATGGAGCATCACTTCAATGATGGCTTCTTTGCCTTCCAGAATCAGGTCTTTGGCATCTGAGAGAGGCACCTGCTCGGGCACTGGGACCATGTGAAGGAGATTAACTCTCCCTTTTTTTGCCTCACTGATATAATAAGTGCTGCGGACCATCGGAATGGCGTTTTCGGGATTGGCTACAGCAACCATTATGGGATATCCCTCTCCCTCAGGAGCTGCCTCCTCCTCTATCACTTGAACCTCTTCTCTGGTGGGCAAAGCTCTTTTTTTAGAATAGAAATGAAAGATGAGGATGCTCGAGATCACCCAGATAGGTGCAATAACCCAGGCGATAAGGCTCATATGCACCAGCCAGACGGCCAAAATCGCCTGGCACAAAATCGCTAAAAGCGGAATCCAAGGGAAAAACGGCATCAAAAATCCGTAGTCTAATTCATCGCCCATGTTGATCCGGATCCGGATCACACTGATATTCACCAGGAAAAACAGGAACAGAAACATAATACTGGCGCTGGAAGCCACATCCATGGTGGGAAGAAGAACAGCCACTCCGATCACAAGAATGCCGGTGAAAAGCAGAGCCCCGTAAGGGGTTCTTTGCTTCTTGGATATTTTGGAAAAGAATTTGGGAAGGAGCCGGTCTCGACCCAGAGCGTATGAAGCTCTAGTGGCAGAGTAAATGGTGGCGTTCAATGCAGAGACTGAGGCAAAAATCACAGCTAGGGTCAAAAAAAAATTTCCAGCAGGCATCAGTCTTGAAACGGCTTCTCCGAATCCTCGCTCTTTGAACTGACCGATCCACTCCCAGACAGGCCCCTCAACACCTGGCGAACCGACTTTGACCGCCACAATAGAGGCAAAAGACACCGCCACATAAGTGATAGTGACAATCACCACAGAGTAAATCATGGCTTTGGGCAAATTTCTTTTAGGATCAATGGTTTCGTCTCCGGCCTGGGCAATGACCTCATACCCCTCAAAAGCCACATAGGTGAAACCCATAGTAACCAGCAGCTTGTCCCAGCCAAGGGGCATGAAGTGGGAAAAATTTTGAAGCCGGGAAGGGTCAATAATGGCTGTGGCGATTCCGATGAGCCCGATAAATATCAGGAAAATAGTCTGTCCCAGAGTAAAAAACGCACCCACCTTTCCTGTTTCAGAAGCTCCTCGGTAATTGATGTACAAAAACAGCGCTGCCACCAGAAAAGCCACTGCTTTTTCTGTTGTGTAGATGGAAAGCGGAACCCAGTTGAGAAGCTGAAGTCCTTGAAAATATCTCACCACATAGATGGAAAACGTGACTGCATAGAGGCTGCCAGCCACACTGGAGGCAAACCATTCCATCCATCCTGCTGTAAAGCTGGGGCCCCGGCCAAAAGCAAGACGGGCAAAGTTGTAAGCGCCTCCGGCCCTTGGGATGGCAGAGCTCAATTCTGCATAGGACATGGCTGTGCAGATGGCAATGACCCCATTGAGAGCAAAGGTCAGCATCACTCCTCCGGGACCAGCATGGGCAATGGCATTGCCGATGCCCAAAAACACTCCGGCACCGATCATCATGCCCAGCCCCATCATGGTGATGTGGAACAGAGACAGGTCCCGGGATAATTCAGATTCTATGGTGAGAGGCTTATTTGCCATTGAGTTTATTCTGAATCTCTCGGGCGGAATGGAGGTCTTTTTGGTGGATGAGTTTTATGATGCGTTTGCTCCGAAAAAGGAAAAAGAGCAAAATCCCGAGAGATAAGAAAACAAGAATGGTTCCGAGTACTGCGTCAAAAGACATCCATTTCTCCACAATTCAAAATCAATAATCAAGCAACTCATTATATTCGAAATGCAAATAAAATCAAGATAAATTCAATCATAAATTCAAGCTTGGCTGCAGCATGTTATTGATTATAAAGGAACTACCTGGAATTGAACACTTGATTCTCTTCTTAAAATGCCTTTTTTAGGGGCAAAAAAGAAGCTTTAAGAAATATACTGGTTATTGAAAACTATATTCTTAATGTATTATCATGGATGCATCCCATATCATACTAATTGCCATTAGCAAATAAGATCGATATGGGGGAAATCATTCGAAACAAGGGAGAATGAACGCATGAGCCTAAAAAAAGGGGCAACAAGCAGTGTGGAAGTCGGACGTTTTCTGGAATCAAGGATACAGGACATCATAAGAAGGAGTAATCCATGAAATATTGTCCATATTCCTGTTTTTAACGGAGGAACTTACAACATGTCAGCGATTCTTTTGTATTTGGGTGCTGGATTGACATTTATCTGGGGAATCTCCCATCTCTTCCCCACAAAAAACGTAGTGGCCGGATTCGGAAACATCAGTGAAGACAATCGTCAGATCATCACCATGGAATGGATTGTAGAGGGAATTTTTTTGGTGTTCATTGGCACTTTAGTCGCTGTGGTGACTTTTATTGATCCCCTGTCTGCGGCATCAAATGCGGTCTACATCGTCTCAAGTTTAGGTCTCCTGGTTCTGGCTCTGGTTTCATTTTTCACCGGATTCAAAGTCAAGTTCCTTCCCTTCAGATTGTGTCCACTCATCTTCCTTGTTTCAGCGGCCCTAGTGATTTCAGGAGCTTTTGTATAGACTATGAGTGTAATTATTAGTTAAATTTGAGCTTGATTGGAGGATATAAATGGAAAAAGAGCGAAAAAAAGAGCGCCCGTTAAAAGGCGAACTGATCCCCTTAGTGGGCATTTTGAAGACAACCAGAGATATTATTAAAAAAGAACCAAACGTGATATCCGAATGGTGGAAAAACGAAAAAACCATCGACACCTGGAAAGCCGGAGCTGTGGCTGGTTATCAGATTGCTTTTCTCATGCTTCTTGTTTGGGTGCTGGTCATGTATGTGTTTTGATTGTTATTGCCATACCCTGGAATAAGCACTCGAAGTCGGACTTAAAACCGATATCTATATATATCCTGATTTCATGTTTTTCATAATTATGATATATTTTTGTTGTCAGAAAATTGAGGTAAGACTTTGACAGCTATGGGCATTGGTGACTTACTCAGCATCATCACCCATATCAAAAAATGGGTAGTGAATCTTCGGCGCGCTAAAGCAGCACGAAAGAATCAGTCTATTGATGCTCTGAAAGCTGTTGTATTGGCAGTGAGGGAGACAACCTTTTATCTTCGGGAGATTCGAGATCAAGACGAGCAATCAATTGAAACAGAAAAGAAATTGACCCGACTCTGGACTGAACTGTCTTTTGAAGTGGCCAACTTAAAGCTTGAGAAATTGAGAAAGAGCTGTAAAGAATTGGGAAAATTCTGGTCTGATCCAAAAATTTACAGTTTCAACAAAATCAAAGATTCTTTTCAGGAAAGAGAGAAAGATTTCGAATTCCTCAGGAAGCGACTCCAAGATATAGAGAGGAGCGCTGAGGATATTTTAAAAAAGCTTATCTGAGAAATAGCCTCCTTCTCCCAGAAGTTAACTGCCCCACCAGGGGAAAAGTAATGCGCCCGGCAGGATTCGAACCCGCGACCTTCTGATTCGTAGTCAGACGCTCTATCCAGCTGAGCTACGAGCGCATGTTATTGAAAGCTAAAACTGAGGTTATTATAGCAAAATACAAAACACAGGGAAAAGGATTGTTTCTATTCGGAAATCCGTAGAACTGCCGCTCCATCCAGCTCACTGTGTTTGACCATCTTAAGCGCCTTGTTGGCATCCTTAAGAGGAAACGGAGTAGTAGTGGTCTTTATGGGGATCTCCGCTGCAGTCCTCAGCAGCTCCTCCCCGTCCAAACGGGTGGCGTTAGCCACACTGCGGAGAGTGCGTTCATGATAAAGGTATTTATTGTAATCCATCTCCGGGATGGGAGTCATATAGATCCCGGCACAGGCTTGGGTGCCTCCTTTATCCAGGATGCGCATGCCGTCCAGCACAGTCTCACCAGCCGGAGTGAAGTTCACTACACTGTCTACTTTACAGGGAGGATCCTGGTCCGCTGTTCCAGTCCAGGAAGCACCCAAATTTTCGGCATGTTCCCTGTGCTCTTTGGAACGGGAATAAACATAGACCTCACAGCCCCAGTGGAGCGCCACCTGAATAGCCACATGGGCAGAGGCGCCAAATCCGATCAGAGCCAAACGCTGATGGGGTTTGATCTCACTCAAGCGGAGCGCTCTGAATCCAATGATACCGGCACATAAAAGAGGAGAGGCTTCTTCATCCTCAAATACATCCGGAATGGAGTAAGCGAATTTCTCTGGCACCACAAAATACTCGGCATAGCCTCCATCCACATCATAGCCTGTAAATTGAGCGCTTTTACAGAGATTCTCTTTGTCTCTGCGGCAGTAGACGCATTTTCCGCAGGCTGAATAAAGCCAGGCAGCACCCACCCGCTCCCCTATTTGAAAACGCTCCGCTCCTTTTCCTCTCTTCTCCACCACACCCACGATCTGATGACCAGGGATCACAGGGAGTTTGGCTTTTGGAAGTTCTCCTTCCACCGTATGAAGATCAGTGTGGCAGACTCCGCATATTTTTACCCGGACCAGAATCTCCCCCTCTCCCGGCTCAGGAACCTCAATATCCACATATTCCAGAGGATTTTCTTCAATCAAGTCAAAGCTTTTAAGCTGTATGGCTTTCATTTGGATTTATTTTGCTTTCCGGCCTTCTTCTGCTTCTGTCTCTTGAGCTTCTGCTTGATGCGTTCTCGGCGGTGGGTGAAATCCCCTTCATAACGGGTGGAATATCCTCTGGAGACCACAAAACCCTCTTCTGCATATCTGAGAGCTTTGTCAAACTCCTTTTTCCTGTGCTCATAGTACATGGAGAGCTCTCGAAGAGAAAACAAAAGGTCATAACTGGGATCATTGGCAGCCGCCATCTCTTCCCATAGAAGCACGGCATTCTCCCATTTTTCATGGCGTTTGAACTGGAGAGAGAGACGCCTGCGGGTGGAAAGACCCACTTCTTCAGTAAGCTCTCCTTCCAGAGCTTTGGAGAAAAAGCGGACCGCTTCTTCACTTTCTCCCAGCCGCTCCATGACTTTACCAGCGCCAAAAAAATCCATGCTGTCTGGAGTCAGGTCTTCTAGGCCTTCTGAGAATATGGAAGCACCAATGATCACCACACCCAGAAGAGATAAGATGTCTTCGGCATTGTGATAGAGAATGGGTTCGATCAACTCATAATTGCCGGTCTGAAGATACTGAAAATACCTCCAGGGGATCTCTGCTGAGGGAATGTCTTCATCTCGAAAAGTCTGGACCACTTCATGGGCCAGATGAGAAAGCCGGCAGCTTTCATATTTGTGGCGCCACAAACTGCGGGCGGGAAACAAGAAATCCAGATGAGGAAGGGAGGCGAGTTCAAACGGCGTTTGGTGCATAATGAACCGGGTTTCTAAAAGAGGGATATCAAATGCTTTGCCGTTGTAAGTGACCACTGACTCAAATTTCATGTCTGAAAAAAACTGGTTCAATTCCTTGATCATCCTCTCTTCTTCAGAGAGTTCCCCAATGAAATACTGACCCACCCAAAATTTTCCATCCCTGTAATAACCCATGCCCACATTAAAGGGCACCACTCCGGTGCCTCCCGAAAGACCAGTGGTCTCCAAATCAATAAAAAGAGCTGTGGACAGATCTTTGTCTTCAAATTCCGGATCACAGCTCAAACAGGCCAGAGTGGAACCCTGGATATCCAGACCCTGGGATATTTTGACTTTTCCATAACGGGCATCCAGAGAATAAGGGATTTCTGTAAACCGGAGGGATTCTTTTTCCTGAGGTTCAAAGCGGGGCTTGCTTTTTTGACGGGGCTTGCGGTCTTTTCTCAGTTGGATGAGCTGTTCCAGCTTCTCTTTGGTGGACAGTTCCTCTTTCTCTTCAAGCTTTGACCAGGCGTCTCTGAGTTCCTGGGACTTGGAACGGGCTTCCCGTTCTTTTTTAAGACGCTTGAGTTTATCTCTGATATCCTCTGGCAATGCTATTCTCCTATAAACTGAAGCACAATGGAACGGGATCGGGAGCGGTTGTCAAAGTCCACAAACACAATTTGCTGCCAAGTGCCGAGCATGAGTCTCCCCTTCTCAAAGGGAACGGTCAAAGAAGGGCCCAGCAGAGAGGCTCTCACATGGGAGAATCCGTTTCCATCGCCCCACCGGGCATCATGGTGATAGGTCTTGCTGGAAGGGATGATCCGTTCCATGAATTCAGTAAAGTCTTTTTCCAGTCCTGATTCGTATTCAATAGTGGTGAGTCCTCCGGTTGAGCCTGGGACAAAGAGTGTGACCTGTCCTGATTGGAGCTTGTGGGCCTTGAGTTTGTCAGAAACTTCGCCCGTGAGGTCTTTCATGTCGGAGAAACCAGAGGTTGAGACATGGATGGAATCATTGATGATTTTCATTTGTTTTTCTCCCCTATAATGATAGAATAATTTTAGGGTATGGTAAAGAGAGAAAAGGCAGGGAACGGTTTTTTTGACAAGAAACGTTTTTTGTCATAGCTTGAATAAGGCATCTCAAATGATTTTCTCTCTATATAAATCTGCAAAAAGGCAATCATTTTCCCAATTTTATCTGATGAGTATTCTGTGTTTCATTGTCTCCTCATGCTCTCATCACAACATAGCCACCACTATGCGCAGCAACAATCTGAAAGCCTATTCAGGCCCTGCTCAGCCTAAAGACTCAGTGGGATATCTCTTTTGTGCATCCAGCAACCTGGTTATAGATGCCATCGACAGCACATCAGTCTCCCTTTTAAAAGCACAGACCAATCAGCAGGGCAGCTTTGCATATATAGAGCTCCTCCCAGGTGAACACACCATCTTCACAAAGGGAAGCACATTCCATACTTCTCAGCGTGGTTTCCATCCCAACCAGACCGTAGACATTTCCTCTCAGACGGTTTCCATGCGGGGAGAATCTGAGCTCTCTTTTGCTGTCAAGCCCGACCATGTCTACATTCTCAGTGCCCGGATCATCAAAAATAAAAACACTGAAGCAAACAGCCCCACTTATACGCTCACTATCTATATCAAAGATGCTTTGACCAAAAAAATCGTCAGCAAGATTGATTCCGAAATACATAAAAATAAAAAAGAACTGATCCCCTAGGCAGATAAAAACAATTTATCAAAATTTGGTTCTGTGATTGGGCAGAAACAGCTTTTCATAAAGATTCAGAGCATAAAGGTCCGTCATCCCTGATATAAAGTCAATCACCCGGATCTCCAGCGGGTCTTGCTCCGGAAAAGGTTTCACATAATCGTCGGGATGGGCCAAGATATATTGATAAAGGTCTGTGAGGATCTTGTTCACTTTTTCATACTGAATGAGATTTTGATCGCTGAAATAAACTTTGTCATACAGAAAATCTCTCAGTTCCACAATGGTTGAATTCATATCACTGCTTAACGACAGGCCCTTTAATCCGCTGCGTGATGTGGAGTCAATAACATCCCAGACCATTTTATCAATTCGTTTGGCATGATATTTTCCGAGAGAGAGCACCAGGTGAGAGGGGATATCAGATTCACGGATCACACCGGCTCTGATCGCATCATCAATGTCATGGTTCACATAAGCTATGAGATCAGATACTCGGACAACCTGACCCTCCAGGGTCATGGGCAGTTCTTCTTTATCCACATCAAAGATCTTCCCTCGTCCTTTGGAGTGCTTTAAAATGCCGTCTCTCACTTCAAAAGTCAGATTCAGCCCTTTGCCGTCATACTCCAGCTTTTCTACAACCCGGAGACTCTGAGTGTAGTGGGAAAATCTCCGGGGTGATATCTTTTTTAGACTTTTTTCGCCGGCATGCCCGAACGGCGTGTGGCCCAAATCATGGCCTAAAGCAATCGCTTCGGTCAGATCTTCATTGAGCTGGAGTGCTTTGGCAATGGTCCGGGCGATCTGCGAGACTTCCAGAGTGTGAGTGAGCCGTGTGCGGTAGTGGTCTCCATAAGGAGCAATGAACACCTGAGTTTTGTGCTTGAGCCTGCGGAAAGACTTGCAGTGGATGATCCGGTCTCTGTCTCTCTGGTATTCAGTCCTCAGGCTGTGAAGCTTCTCTTCTTTCTCGCGTCCTCTGGTGTTTGAACTCAAGCAGGCTTTTTCAGATAGAATCTCTTTTTCCAGAGTCTCTGTTTTTTGTCTGACCGTCAGCGCCATGTGTTTCAGCTCTTAGTCTTCCAAACCTTTTCCTCTCCAGGGGCTGTTTTTGTGGACCTGAGAAATGAGAAGTTTTGGGATGTAGAAATTGATCTCTTTGCGGTGGGAAAGCTCCATTTTCTCTGTTACCATTTCCATGGATTCTTGGATCCCCAGATCATTCATCATGGAAAAGGGTCCTTTCTCCCAGCTGAGAGCTTGTCTGCACATCTTTTCTATGCTCTCAATATCAGAAAGCCCGGATTCCACCAGTTCCACAGATACCATAAATGCAACTGCTTGAAATCTTTTATTGAGCATGTCTTTGAGCATGAAATCTTCGCTGGGTTCTCTTATGGAATGCTTTTTCATCCACTTAGCCGAAGATTTATCTTCTGCGATTTTATGCTCTTCTAATTTTTCCATAAAACTTTTAGGCAGAGTGAAAAAATTATCATATTTGGCATGCAGATCCTCATCAGACTCTTTTTTATCCTCCAGATGAAGCAAATAATTGATGGACTCTGGGATTCCCTTCTCATCCATTTGCTTAAGAAAGCCTTTTGGGATGCCAAAAGCTTTTTGGGCGGCTTCCTCAATATCAGCGATTTTGAATCCTTCATCGATCATCCTGCCGGATTCTGTCATCAGAGAAGCCAGTATCAAATTGGCCACCCCACCCTTTCTTTGTTTAAAGGGAGGAATGGTTTCCTTCACCAATTGCATTTCTGTGTTCATCTGTCTCACCTTCATCCTTTGATAATCATAATATCATAATCCCATCATTCCAAGGAGCCCGGCAATGCGGAAATCTTATCCTCTTGATTCATCACATCATTCAACGGGGACCAAAGATCTTGGTTCCGATCCTCACGATATTGGCTCCTTCCTCAACTGCAATTTTATAGGAATTGGTCATTCCCATAGAGAGATATTTCATCTCTGCACTCGGAATAGAGAGCTTCTTAAGTTTTTCAAAAACTTTGCGGGTCTCCACAAAATAAGGCCGGGCGTTTTCAGGATCGCCCACCATAGGCCCCATGGTCATCAAACCCTGGAGCTTGAGATGATCAAACTCAGCAATTTTTCGGGCAAACTCTTCCACATCCTGGGGAAAAACACCGAATTTTTGCTCCTCACGACCGCTGTTCACTTCAATAAGCACAGGCATCACCAGGTCCTCTCTCTCCGCTCTTGTCTCGATCTCTTTAGCCAGCTTCATGGAATCTACGGTCTCAATCATATCAAAGATCCGGATGGCTTTTTTGACTTTGTTTCTCTGCAGATGCCCGATAAAATGCCATCTGGCTTTTTTCCCCAGAAAATTAAAGGCTTTTTCTGCTTCCTGAACATAGTTTTCGCCAATAATTTTGATTCCTGCCTCCACTGCTTGATTGACTTGTTCAGGGGTCCGGGCCTTGGCTGCAGCCACCAGTTCCACTCCATCGGGAAGTTCGTCCAATATCTTTTTTATGTTCTCTTTAATCGTGTCCATCTCTTTTTAAACTTTATTTAATTTGAGGAGAAAATGCAAACCATGTGGAAGTCATATTACAAGAAATCAGGAATGGCTGCTTTATATCAGAATGTCCTGTCTCCATCCCAGTTTGATCAGTTCGATTTTGGAGGGATCTGCCACACCCAGGCCATGTCTGGTCTCTGCCAGCCTGATGTGTTTGGCCGGAGTTTCAAACGCTACTTTTTTTCCAAAATGAGCCTGCCGTTTGGCTTCAATGATCCTCAATCCCACAGCATCCGCAGCCACCGGATCTTGGCTTACGATCAGGCCTTTGTACTCCCAGACGTATTCGTCATTGTAATTGTGGGGACCTACAGAATGAAACAAAGGATTGAGCATCACCAGAACGTTGAGCTTGGTTTTATCCACTAGATTGAAATCTTTCCAGATCGTTGCCAAATCCGCGCAGGAATCTCCATGAAAAGCAGAAGCTCTTGGAACGAACATAATGTAATTTTTGATCAAGGACCCAACCCCGGACCAATAATGGGTTCGCGCAGGTCGTGCATTGATCAAAACTGTAGCTTTTTGAAAGATGGGATTTCGCCGGACTCCTCTATCATCAGCACCGATGTTTTCTTTTTTCACACCAACGTCCATGAGTCTTTGTTCAATGGTATCCTCCAGCTCCTTAGGGGTGGGAAGATAGCGCCACACATTGCTCTTGATCCCTACAATGTCCTCAGGCCCGGCCAGCATCTTCCAGGCATCCTGGACACGGCTTTTATCCAGAAGTGCCATCACAGCTTGGTCCAGCATGTTCTGGAGGACTGCGGGATTGGCTTTTTTAAAAGAAACCAATGCCTCTTTATCCCGGATCAGGACCACTCTTGATTTTTGGTTTTCCCCTGTTAATAGAGGAGATTTTTTATGGAATAAAAAGGCTCCAGCCAAAGGATAGGCTGCGGCTTTCTGTAAAAAATCTCTCCGGGTTATTTTTTTCATAATGACTCCTCCTTTATTTCATTCCATGAATCATGAGATTGCTTTGCTCCCTGTTCCATATCCCTATTTTTTTATTTTTCCAATCATATTGTGCACCGTTTCTTTATAAGGAGCTTCAAAAACAACAGCCAGCATCTTCGCCTCTATATCCACACCTGTCCACTGTCCGTCTTCAGTCTGAACCACAAATGAATCCCCAGAATCCGGCATATAGGTCTGAATGAATTTTTGATGCGCGGCATGGGCTTTGTCCTCATCCGGATACTGTATCAAAAGAAGCCGGAACAGATGGTCTTTTTCTTCATAAACTCCCAGTGCCGCATGCGTTTCTGAGCTGAGGTTCAAGAGGTTTTCCTCCCCTACATAAAAATGATAGTTCAGGATCAAAGGATTGTAAAAATAACGGACCCTCAATGGATCCAGGCCCTGTTCCGGAAGCCGGGATATGATCTCAGGAACCGAACCTTTATTCGGGATGCGGGATGAAATCTCCCGGCCCAATTCTAGAACCGTGTTTTTGGAGTCCTGGGTTTCCCTCTCAGCATACAAAGAGATAAAATACCGATCTTTCCAGAAGGAAAGCAAGCCCCCTTTATAAGTGGAACCCTGTCCGATTCCCACTCTAGCTCCTTCCAGATCATGGGTGAACACACCAAAAGCGTTCCGCGAAGAACCCATATCAAAACAATCAACCAGAATGTTGGGGCTTTCCGGTTTTTTGAAATGCCGGGCTCTGAGCTTCACAAATTGATAAGCATTGTAGACCTCACCAGCTCCGTCTATATAGTCATATATGGTCTGTTCATCATAGATTTTATCCTCTTCTGCGGCTCTCCATCCATTCATTTCCTCTGGAATGAACTGGGCCAAATCAGTCGCGCTTTCATGCTTTATGTTGGTCATGCAATACCATCCTCCGAAAATATACAGAATCAATATTCCCCAAAAACACACTTTCTTCATGTTGTCAATACTCATCATAGCAGAACTCCTAGATTATTCAACTGGGGATAAACGGTGATTGATAAATCTTCTCATAAAAAAAACAGCTTCATCGCTCTTTCTAAAAACCGGAACAAACGCCTCTTCCAGTCTATCAACAAGGGGGTCATAGATCTTTCCGGCATCAATGCTCACCACCATGGGTTTGTCTGTTTGCTGAGATATCCGGATCAACCGGTCCGGAATGCTTCCCTTTTGATTGAAATCTTCGGAATGAAATTCTGAAGGCTCAAGAGTGTTCATGGCCGGAGTCATAGGCAGGGGCGAGACCACAGCACAGTCCACATTCTTATCCTGCAAAATGGCCTTCACACACTCGCAAAAAACCTCATCATCTGCCACTGGAGTCATATCCATAGGATTTCCAATGTCCTGTATTTGGTTGATCCCCAGAGGCTCCAAGATCTCATTGATACGGGAGACTGTGGATTCAGAAAAGCTGGCGAGATCCAGGTGCACATCATTTTTAATGCTGTCTGACATGATCACACATTCAAACCCGGCGTTGGAGATCAGAGCCACTTGTCTTCCCTTGACTTTTTTGTCTTTTAAAAAGCAGAGCCCTTTGGTCAAGCTCTGAAATTCAGAAATGTTCTGAGCCACTAACACACCGGCTTGTTCCAAAACAGAACGGCTCACTCTGTAATCTCCGGCCACAGAAGCGGTGTGACCGGCAGTTGCAGACCGCCCTTCCGGGGTCCGTCCTCCTTTATAGAGCACTATATCCTTTCCTGCTCTCACAGCTTTGCGGGCTGCCTTGGCAAATTCAAGCCCGTCTCCGTCGACAAATCCCTCTCCATAAACCGCAAACACTCGGATGCTTTTATGATCGTTGAGATAGTTGAGATAGTCTGATAAAGTCAGGTCGATCTGATTGCCGATGGAGACAGCATAGACAGGTTCCAAATTCTTGAGCTGGCTCATTCGGGAGACCATAAATGCCCCGCTTTGACTCAAAACAGCCAGGCCCACTTTTTGGGGTTTTTTCCTGGGAAAGTCATAGATCTTATAGGCAGGGATAAAGGTGGTGTCGTAATTTCCGGGACCGGAGAGAATTCCCAAACAATTCCCGCCATTGACAATGGGAGCTGGTTTTTGATTTTTTCTGGCCTCCCTGAGCAGTGATCTGATCTTGTTCTCGATTTTTTTGGTCCCTTCTTTTTCTCCAATACCGCCTGGAATGAGGATCACAGACCGGACTTTTTGTGACTCAATCACATCTTGCATTACCCGAACACTCTGTTCTGCACTGATAGCCAAAACCAAAAGGTCCACTGTTTCTGGAAGCGCTTTGACATTCTCCACACACCGGCATCCTTTGATCTCTTGAGTGTCGGGTTTGATCACAAATATATTTTGTTTGGGGAAACCGCGCTCTAAGGTGTTGTTCAGAATGATATGCCCGACATTCATCTCTTTGGACACTCCCAGAATCGCGATCCGTTTTGGTTTCAGAAGATGTTTGAGGTTCTCATACGGTCTGGGAACCATTGGGGATTGGGCTATGGAAATCCGGCAGAATCCATCTAAAGGAATCAGTTTTCCTTTTCCGATCACAAAAGGATTGACCTCTGCTTCTTGGATCACATATTCACTTTTTCCAGACTGATTTGAAAAAGCAGTGCCCAGCTTTTTAAATCTTCTTATCAAATCTGCGATTTGGTCTTCATGGATCAAGGCCTTTTTTCCCCTGAATTCTTGAGTCAGTTTCTCATAAAAAGCCAGGGATCTGAGGGTGTTTGGAACTTTTTGATCCTCAAATAAAAAAGGAGAGAAGATTGAAACAGCTTGTCCCTCTTTCATCCTCTCAGTCAAGTATTCCACATCCAATCCTCCCACACCAAGGCTCACGACTGGGCCGAATTCCCTTGTGTTCCTAAGGCCTAAGAGTATCTCTGAACCAAATCCAATGTGTTCATATTCCACAGCCTCACAAACCAGCACTCCTTTGATTTCAGCTCTTATATTTTTGCTTTTGTTTTGGGTCCATTCCTGAAATCTCCGGGGAACTTCATCCAGAAGTTTCTGAATACCTTGATTCACCAAGGCAGGATCATTCTCAACAAACACGACTCCTCCCACATCAGATTTGTGCACAATAGAGGGAGAGACAACCTTTAACACCGCTTTTGGTGTGGAGATCTTCTCCAATTGCTGAGAAGAGACATGATTTCCCTTTTTGACAAACAAGAATTCCGGGGTTTTGATTTCTAATAACTGAAGAAGAGTGTACACCTCATGTTCCAGAAGACGGGGATGTTCCGCTTTTCTGAACAGCTCTTCAATGGCATCCCAATCGATGTTCATGGTTATCCCATTTTCAAATCAATTTATTTGGAATTTTCTGCTGCTTTTTTTCCCAGACGAAATGCTTTTTTGTTGATATCTATAACTTGATCGCCCTTGACTTTGAACAACTCCTCTATGCTCTCTAAGAGAACTTTTTCTTTCAAAACAAGAAACCTTGATGCGGCTCCCAGCATTACCATATTCTGAGATTTGGAAGAACCGGCCTCACCGGACAATTCCCCGGAATCCACAAACACATGTCGGCTGATCTCTTTGACTGCATCCCGCACTTTGATGATATCCGGATAATCCGGAATATTATCATAGGGATTGATGCTGGTCACAACAGTGCCTTCGGGAGCCAAAAAATCAATATATCTTAAAGCTTCCAGAGGTTCCACACTGAGGATCAAATCAGCTGCTCCTTTGGGGATGAGATCGCTGAATATCGCCTGGTCAGAAAGCCGGACATGAGACACGACAGCCCCTCCTCTTTGGGCCATACCATGAACCTCAACTTGTTTGAACTGAAGCCCTGACCTCTGGGCTGTATTATCTATAATATAAGCAATGGTCAGAATTCCCTGTCCCCCCACTCCGGCTAACACAATGTCCTGTTTCATTTTACTTTTTTTTCTCCTTTTTCCTTCGTCTAGTCTCCTGGATGCAAGGACGCAGGGCAATGATCACAGAAAGACCCTGATGCTCGATCTCCTCTCTGATCACATGGATATTCTCATCCAAATGCTTCTTTAGGGGATTGATTCTCCGGATGTGCCTCAAATCCACCCCCAATCCTCTGACAATGTTCTCCAATTTATCACCGGAAGCCATGGTGGGCTGTCCTCCGGTCATGGCCACGGTTGAATTGTCCAGGATGATGACGGTCATATCTCTGTCACTGGACACTGCATCCAGAAGAGGCGTGATCCCGGAATGAATGAAAGTGGAATCCCCGATCACTCCTACAGATGGATAAATGCCGGCCTCAGCTCCTCCTTTGCTCATGCTCACACTGGCGCCCATACACACACAGGTATCCACTGCATGGTACGGGGGTAAAGCTCCCAGAGTATAGCACCCGATATCACTGAACACCACTGCTTTGGGGTAGTCTCTAAGAGCTTTATTCAATGCATCGAAAGTATCTATATGAGGACACCCTTTACAGAGCTGAGGAGGCCGTGCCGGAATCCAATCTTTCACTGATTTTCGAATCTCAAGCGGCTCAAGATTCATGGCTTTTCTCACTGTATCCGGATTGAGCTCTCCGGTCATGGGAAGGGCTCTGCTAAGCTTCCCTGATATGTTCTTTCCCTTGATGCCAAAAAGGCCTTTGATGCTGTGTTCTACAAACGGATATCCTTCCTCCACAACCAGGATATCATCCACATGTTCCATCAGTTCCTTGATAAGGCTTCTAGGAAGAGGGTAGGTGCAGATCTTTAGAACAGAAGGAGCAGGAGACAGATCGCGGGCGCTCTCCATCACATAATTGTATCCAATACCTGAAGCAACAATCCCTAATTTGTTGTTTTTTGAATTGAGATTGAGGGAATTAAAGGGGGATCCCTGGGAAAATTTCAACAGCATGGGCTGTTTCTCTACCAGAGCGGCAAATCTCCGGCGAGCATTCAACGGAAGAAGAGTCCAGTCTTGGCTGGCAGCCCGGTGGGCTTTGTTTTTCTCTCTCCGGGGAGCTCCCTTCACTCGGCCTCTGCTGTGAGCCAGACGAGTGACCATCCGGATCACTACAGGAATGTGAAAAGACTCAGAAAGGTCAAATGCTTTTCGTGTCATATCATATGCTTCCTGATGAGAAGAGGGCTCCAAACAAATCGTTTGCGCGAATTGAGCATAATATCGGGTGTCCTGTTCGTTCTGAGAGCTGTGCATCCCAGGATCATCAGCAACCAGCACCACCAGTCCTCCGTTTATACGGGTGATGCTTGAATTCATGAAAGGATCTGCGGCCACATTGAGCCCCACATGCTTCATGGACACAATGCTTCTTTTTCCGGCAAAAGAAACTCCCAGGGCTTCTTCATAGGCCACCTTTTCATTCACACACCAGTGGGCATGAAATCCGTTTTTTTTTGAGATTTTCACCAGAAACTCCATGACTTCAGAAGCAGGAGTTCCCGGATAAGAATATCCGGCTGAAATGCCGGCATGGACCGCGCCCAACGCTGCAGCTTCATCACCTAATATGAGTTCATTTGTCATGGGGACTTTCCTTTATTTCATTGTCTGAAGAAAACAGATTTAAGAAACTAGGATATAATCAAATCCATTAACTGTCAAGACAATCAAAAGAAGGCTTAAGAGCCAAATTAAAAAAAACCTTATAATTTCTATATATTTATGTTAGAATAGACCTGGAAATTCAGATATGCGGAGTAAGTGTACTATTTATCAATACCTTAAATAATCAATGAGGTCATAAAATGATAAGACTTTCAACAAAAGGACGCTACGGAACAAGACTGATGCTTAATCTGGCCAAACATTACAACAACGGTGACAGTTCCATTGTACTCAAAAACCTGTCCGAAGAAGAAGATATCTCCATTCGATATCTGGAACAGATCATCATTCCCCTCAAATTGAACCAACTGGTCAAAAGCATCCGTGGAGCCGGAGGCGGCTACAAACTGGCAAGGCATCCTTCAGAGATCAAACTGGTGGAAATCCTGAAGTCTTTGGAAGGCCCCTGCTGTTTAGTGGAATGCGTGCAAGATGAGGAATACTGCCAGCGTATTCCAGAGTGTGCGGCTCATGATGTGTGGGAAGAAGCCAGCATGATGCTTAAAAAATACTTTGAGAGCATTACCTTAGAAGACCTAAGGAGGCGTGCGGAGAAAAAAGGAAAGAAACAGAAAAAAAGGAAATCCAAATGATCATTGCTTCCCTGGCCATTTTTCCCACATCAGAAGGAGCTTCTGTGAGCAAATATGTCAAGGAAGTGATTCAAATCATCGAAGGTTCCGGCCTGAAAAGTGACACAGGCGGTATGTCAACCACCATTGAAGCCCCAGATCTTCAAAGTCTGTTCAAAGTCATTGAGAAATGCCATGACAAACTCATTGATATGAAGGCCCAGCGGATCCATGTGGACCTTCATATAGACCACCGTTTGGATAAGAAATCATCTGTTCAAAAAAAGCTCAAATCCGTAGGCAAAGCTTAAACAGGACCTGACCATCATTTCCTCATTATGGTCGCACCGCCCAGAAGAACGTCTCCTTTATAAAAAACAACAGATTGGCCGGGAGTCACAGCTCTCTGTGCCCGGTCAAACTTCACACAAATCCATTCTTCTGACCGAAGTATCACCACTGCATCCTGAGCTGTGTGATTGTACCTGATCTGTGCCTTGACCTTCAGGGAATCTATCACGGACGTGGCTGATACCCAGTTAACTCTGGATGCAATGAGGGTGTCTTTATAAAGTTCTTGCTCCGGTCCCACATAAACCGCATTGTTTATTGGATCAATATCCAGAACATAGAGAGGATGAGAAGCCGCTATTCCGAGTCCCCTGCGCTGACCAACGGTGAACCGGGCATATCCTTGGTGAGTCCCCAGGACATTCCCCTTTTGATCCTTAATAGGACCTTTTTTAAATCCTCTGGCGGTTCTTTTCTTTATAAAACGGATATAATCATTGTCAGGCACAAAGCAAATTTCCTGGCTTTCTTTTTGGTCTGTTAAGGGCAGATTCTGGTTTTGTGCCTCTTGCCCTACCTTTTGTTTGGTCATGTCTCCCAACGGCATCACAGCCTGCGATAGATGCCTCTGTGACAGCAGATAAAGAAAATAGGATTGGTCCTTGAGGGGATCCACTCCTCTCTTCAGGCAGACCTCATTGGTTTTCGGATTTTTATGGATACGTGCATAATGGCCTGTGGCAATCAAATCCGCACCGATTTTTTGTTTCTCTTCCAAGAGAGCCTCAAATTTCATGCGGGCATTGCATTTAACACAGGGGTTGGGAGTCAATCCCACAGAGTATTCTTTGACCAAATAGTCGATGATGCATGTGCTGAACTTTTCCCTTAAGTCCACTGTGAAATGTTCAATCCCGATGCAATCTGCAGCCTCTTTTGATTTTCGCGCCGATTGATGTTCTATCATCCGGCTTTGATCCGGAAGAAATTTCATATAAACACCCACCACCTCAAAGCCTTTTTGTTTCAGTAAAGCAGCTGCCACAGAGGAATCAATCCCCCCGCTCATGGCCACCAACACTTTTTTCTTTTTATTCATATAATCAGCCCAATTTGACTCTTTCATCCTTATATTACAACAAAATCATACTGGAACCTAATGAGGTTGCCTTGTCACTCTATTCCTCGCAAGGACAATAATATGATCAAAGTTGTTCAGATCACAGAGCCTCTCTGCTTCTTGTGAAGAAATCGGGTCACACCACTCCACGGATCGCTTTCATTATGTCCCCAATTGTGCTAAAATTTTTTCAGTCAATCACATAAGAAGGAGTCAATATGTCAGGACATTCAAAATGGCACTCCATCAAACATAAAAAAGCAGCCCAGGATGCAAAAAGAGGCAAGATCTTTACCAAGATCATCAAAGAGATCTCTGTGGCTGCCCGAATGAAAGGCGGAGACCCGGATAAGAACCCAAGACTGCGTCAAGCCATAGATCATGCTAAATCCGTGAACATGCCTTCAGATAACATTGAACGGGCTATAAAAAAAGGAACCGGTGAGCTGGAAGGGGTCGACTATGAAGAAATATCATATGAAGGATATGCGCCGGGAGGAGTGGCTGTTTTTATTGAAGCTTTGACTGACAACAAAAACCGGACCGTCTCTGAATTGAGACATATCTTTTCCAAACACGGAGGAAATATAGGAGAATCCGGATGTGTGGCCTGGATGTTTGATCGAAAAGGCTACATGGTGGTGGAAAAATCAGAAGCATCCGAAGAGGAACTGATGGACATGATTCTCGAAGCCGGAGCCGAAGACTTGAAGGATGACGGAAGCAACTGGGAGATCATCACAGCCCCCAATGACTACGAAACCGTCAACAATGCTTTAAATGAAAATGACATCCAGATGGATACTTCAAGTATATCTTATATCCCTCAGAACTATGTCACACTGGAGGGGAAAAAAGCGCAGCAGTGCCTCAAACTGATTGAAGAACTGGAAGACCATGATGATGTGCAGCATGTCTGGGCAAATTTTGACATTGATGAAGAGGAAATCGAACAGTATTCCAAATGAAGATTCTTGGAATCGATCCCAGTTTAAGGGCCACCGGGTTTGGAATCATTGAGCAGAACCAAAACCAACTGAATGTGGTGAAATACGGCGTCATCAAAACCTCTCAAAAAGCGCCCCTCCTGGATAGACTCAATAAAATCAAGATAGAAATCGAATCCATTATCCAAACTCACAAGCCAGATGAGGTGGCGATTGAAAACCTATTCTATGCCCAGAATGTGAAAACCGCGATTATCCTCGGTCAGGTCAGAGGAGCCGCCTTGATCGCTGTGGCATCCAACCAATGTCCCCTTTTTGAATATTCCGCGCTGGAAATCAAAAAAGCAGTGACCGGTTACGGAAAAGCCGCAAAATATCAAGTCCAAGATATGATCAGGGTGCTGCTTCAGATCAAGGAAGACCGCATCCAGGAAGACGCTTCAGATGCACTGGCTACTGCGCTCTGTCACTTGAATTCCAAATCTTTTCTTGACAAAACAGAGGGACAATAAAAACATATGGGGGAATGAAATGATCTCATATCTGAAAGGTGTCATCAAAGACAAAAACCTGGAAGAAGTGACTCTGGACATCAATGGTGTGGGATACTGCACCGGAGTTCCTTTGTCCACGTATCTTGAACTGGGAGAGGAGGGTGATGAAGTCGAACTTCATGTCTACACTCATGTGACAGACAGCTGCATATCCCTGTACGGATTTTTGACTCCCAGAGAAAAAAAGCTGTTTTTAAAGCTCATCAACATATCCGGAATTGGGCCTAAAATCGCCTTGAACATTCTTTCGGGAATCGGCGTTTCAGACCTGGAACAAGCCATCAAAAAGAGCGACATTGACCGGCTCTCTTTGGTTCCGGGAATCGGCAAAAAAACAGCCATGCGCATTGCCCTAGAGCTTCAGGGAAAATTTAAAAATGCAGACAAAATATTAACAGCCGAGCTGTCTAAAGAAAAAGAAGACCTCTTATCTGCTTTGACCAATATGGGATTCAAGAGAAAAGAAGTCTATGAAACAGTGGATCAAGCTGTCAAAAAAATGGGGAAAGAGGCTGGTTTTGACAAGCTGCTTAAGGAAAGCCTGAAGCATCTCTCGAAACTATAGCCACATTCCGAATTCCGAAAATCCATCTCTGATGTTTTAAATCTTGAAAAAAAGCGAAAAATAAGATATACGATTTAAAGTGAAATGAACAAAGGAAAAAATTCCGGTACTGTCCTCAATCCGGTTCGAACCAAAGAGGACGTGAAATTCGAAGACAATCTCCGGCCTGAAAATTTTGAAGAATTCATAGGCCAGGAGACCATAAAAAAGAAACTGAACATCTTCATCAAAGCCGCGTTGAAAAGGAAAGAAAATCTGGACCATGTTTTGCTCTACGGCCCCCCCGGACTGGGAAAGACCAGTTTGGCTTTCATCATCGCCAAACAGATGGGAGCCGGGATCAAGCCCACATCCGGGCCGGTCATTGAAAAGACCGGAGACCTGTCTGCAATCCTGACAAACCTGCAGGAAAAAGAAGTCCTTTTCATTGACGAAATCCACCGGCTTCACCCTTCTGTGGAAGAGATCCTTTACTCAGCCATGGAAGACTTTAGTCTGGATATCGTCATAGGCCAAGGGCCCAGTGCGCGGAGTCATAAGCTCAAGCTTAAAAAATTCACTCTGATCGGCGCCACCACCCGTGCCGGGCACATCACAGCTCCTCTGAGAAGCCGGTTCGGCATCATCAATCGGCTGGACTATTATCCTGAAAAATACCTGAAAAGCATCATCAAAAGATCTGCCAAGATCCTTAATGTCAGCATCACAGAACAGGGTGCCCGGCAGATCGCCAAGCGCTCCAGAGGCACTCCCAGAGTGGCCAACAGGCTGTTGAGACGGGTTAGAGACTATGCCGATGTGGTGGCAGATGGAAAAATCACCTCTGAGGAAGCTGTAAAAGCTCTGGATATGATGGAAGTAGATTCCGTTGGCCTGGATGATGTGGACCGTAAGATTCTGTCCACTATCATTGAAAATTTCTCAGGTGGCCCTGTGGGAATCAACACCATTTCTGCAGCCATAGATGAAGAAAAAGACACCATCGAGTCCATTTATGAGCCCTTTCTTATGCGTATCGGATTTCTGGAACGAACCACCAGAGGACGGTGCGCCACCCAAAAAGCCTATCAGCATCTGGGATACAAGTTCGGATCTTCCACTCCCCAGGAAGGTCTGTTCAACGACGACCAAAAGTCATGACCGCTCTCTAAATGCTCTTATAAATCATCTCCCATGGAATTGAAAAAATTTGATTATCACCTCCCCAAAGGATTGATCGCCCAAAAACCTCTTCCTCAAAGACAAGAGTCTCGCATGCTGGTGGTGAACCGAAAAGACAACTCTATTCAACATGCGCGTTTCAAGGACTTTTCCAGATATCTTGAAAAAAACAACCTGCTGGTTTTGAATGACACTCGAGTCATCCCAGCCAGAACATGGGGACAAAAAAAAGGAAAAGAGATCGAGTTTCTTTTTCTCAGAGAAGTGAAGCCAAAAACCTGGGAAGTCCTGTGCCGTCCGGCAAAGAAAGTCCGGTCCAAAGATCTCATTGAGTTTTCTCCTTCACTCAAAGGAGAAGTCACCCAAATCCTCCCAGAAGGACGAAGGCTGATTCAATTTTCCAGAAATAATGTTTTGGACCAACTCCATAAAATCGGATACGCTCCTCTTCCCCCTTATATCAAAAGAGACCGGTCTGAAACCTCGCTCAATAACACAGATTTGCAAAGATACCAGACTGTTTTTGCCAGAAATCAGGGATCTGTAGCAGCGCCCACAGCAGGGCTTCATTTCACAGAAGAGATTCTAAAGAAAATCAAACAAAGAGGAATTGCCCACACTTTCATCACTTTGGATGTGGGGCTGGCCACTTTTCAGCCGGTCCGCGTAAACAATATCCAAGACCATCAAATGCTCACAGAAGAATACCACATCAGCAAACAGTCCGCTCAAAAGATTGAAAGGGCCAAAAAGACCTCCAATCCCGTGGTCTGTGTGGGCACTACTACGGTGAGAGCTTTGGAAAGCGCAGCCAGAGAGGAGGGTATCCAATCAGGGCATGACTCCACGGACCTGTTTATATATCCCGGATACAAATTCAAAGTGGCGGATCGTCTTTTGACCAACTTTCATCTCCCCTGCTCCACACTGCTGATGCTCACAGCTGCATTTGCCGGCTATGATTTTTTGATGCAGGCTTATGAGGAAGCGGTCAAGGAAAAATACCGGTTTTTCAGCTACGGGGACTGCATGTATATAAGGTGAAATTCAGCTGTGCGGAAAAATTCACTTCATAAAAAACACCTTTTTTGTTATCTCACTTTCTAAAACTTATAAATATTTTTTATCTCATATTTTGACAAAAGAGGCAGGTTGTCATATAAAGATATAAAATAAAA
>WJMT01000107.1 GCA_014727835.1 Candidatus Aminicenantota bacterium
AAGTTGACCTTTCTGCTGAGGCTATAAAAGACTCTGTATGTCTTATGGATCACACTCCTGAAGCGGATATTAAATTAGCTGCGTCTTTAATGCACACTGTTTCAAAAAACTCTTATAAGACATGTCTTGAAAAAGTGAGGAATTTAGGGGAAGAAAAACGAGAAAATATCATCAAAACAGCCTTCAAACACATGGAGTTCTATGATGCGGTGCTTCGGGAGTTTGAGTATGTGGATTTGACGTTTGATTTGATAGTTTCCGCCTCTTGTTTTGCTCAGCTTAAAAGGCATCGCATGGCCACTTTGACTTTCCAGAAATACAATCCGGACCTGGGCGTCACAGTGCCGCCTTCAGTCCAAGAAGTGGGGTGTGAGAAGATTTTTATGAGTGTGATGGATAAAACCAACAGAGTCTATCAGGATCTGCTTCAAAATATGGAGTTGGGAGCTGAATATGTATTGACCAACGCTCATCGAAGGCGGGTGCTTTTAAAAATGAATGCCAGGGAATTCTATCACTTCTCCAGGTTGAGAGAGGATGAGACAGCTCAGTGGGAAGTCAGAAATCTAGCCAATCAAATGAGTGAAAAAGCCAAACAGGTCATGCCTTTGACCTTTATGCTCATCGGGGGCAAGGACAGTTATCCGGAGATATATCGGTCTGTGTTTGGGCATTCACCCAAATTCAACCCCCCCTAATCATTCATAGAATATGACTGTGTAAAGTCATCGACAATTTAATTGTAAAGAGGTCATTAGATTGCCGCGCTCCCTTGCGGTCGCTCGCAATGATGAAGGGAGCGAAGCTACACCTGAATTTCTTATTTTTTGAGCTCTAGAGCGATGACTGAGACATACGGATCCGTAGCTTGCTCAGGCAGCTCAATCTCAGCTCTGTTTTCACTGTAGTTGATGTTGAGTTGAGTTTCCGGGTCTTCCAGAAGGTAGATTGACTCAACTTCGTATGTGAATCCAGGAACTCCAAGGATTCGGTTTTTTGGCCATTCAAACACATGAAGAAAGATTTTCTCGGCTTTTGTGGTGCTCCGTCCCCACTTCAGATCTGAAAATAAACTGGCTGTGGTTCCATAAATACTTTCTTCATTGACATCCATCCATTTGCCCATGGCTCTCAGTCTTTTTACGCACGGTTCAGGAAAGAGCCCTTCGGCAGTGGGCCCCACGTTGAGCAGAAAATTGCCTCCTTTGCTCACAATATCCACCAGCTTTTGAATCAGTTCTTTTTCAGATTTCCAGTTATCATCATGTTTATTGTAGCCCCAGTGATCGTTCATGGTCATACAGGTTTCCCAGTTATATCCAAGACCTGTATCAGGGATTTCTTGCTCCGGAGTGCCAAAATCTCCAACAGAAGTTTCTGGGTCATAGGTTCCGGCCATCCCTTCTCTTCCTTTTCCCACTCTATTGTTGATGATGATACTGGGCTGTAGAGATCGGACATAATCATAGAGGTCTGTACCTCTATCTCTGTTCCAGGTGTTTTCCCATTCTCCATCAAACCACAACACGCCGATTTCTCCGTAATTGGATACCAGCTCTTTGACCTGTCCTTTCATGTACTGGACATAACGGTCAAAGTCAGCGCCCTCAGCAGGACGTGATTCCCATTTCCTTCTGGGAAGATAATCTGGGTGATGCCAATCCATAATAGAGTGATAAAAGCACATCTTTATGCCTTGTTGGTGGCATTCATTGGAAAGTTCTTTGAGGATATCCCGCCCAAAAGGAGTGGCATCCACCACATCATATTCAGTGAGTTCTGAGTCAAAAAGACAAAACCCATCATGATGTTTACTGGTGATGACCATGTACTTCATCCCTGCGTTTTTAGCTGTTTGAACCCATTCTTCAGCATTGAATTGAGTGGGATTGAATTTTTCAGTAAATTTTTCATATTCTTTAACTGGAATCTGTGCTGTGGTCAAAATCCATTCAGCATGGTCGGTTTCTCCATTCCATTCACCTGCAGGAATGGCGTATAATCCCCAGTGGATGAACATTCCAAATCGGGCTTCCCGCCACCATGACATTCTCTTATCATGCTGATCTTGAGTTTCTATGATGGATTGACTCGATTCTTCATTCTGATTGGCGCACATCATCAAACCCAGGACCAGGATCATTAGGAATAAGAGGGGAAGGATTGTTTTTAAGGAAGAGTGTTTTTTCATGGGACCTCCCTATAAATAAGCTTAATTATATAAAAAAACAGCTGTTATCAATCTTCATTCCATAATTCTGGGTGAATCAGCACCTGAAGGATCTTTCTTTTTGGGTTTTTTAATCTTGTTAAAAGCTTTTTTTGATCTTTGAAATCATTGAAGTCAGATAAAGCTCCTTCCATAAGTGTTTTGGATGAAGCGCTTATCTTTTGACAGAAAAAAAAAGAATTTTCTGGGATATTAGAGAATTCTTTAGAAAAAGAAATGGAATGAATTCTTTTTTTTGTTATGGTTTCAAGGTGATTGCATTGGGATATGATCTCCGTTTCTTTGAGATTGACTTTGATTGGTTTGGAGTTATTTAAAGAAGTATAATGGAGGTATAATCCGATTTCGTGGCCTAAATTTATGATTTCTTTGATAATGGATAAATTTTTTTTATCTTTCAGATTATAATGGGGGGAGAGTATGTTTATCATATACGACCCTCTTACTGAGCACTCTTTCTCTATTTGAGCTAACTTTAATC
>WJMT01000108.1 GCA_014727835.1 Candidatus Aminicenantota bacterium
CCATCAGAGGTCCAATCCATCATTCTGTCTGAAAGACCGTGATAAGTGACTCTTTGAGGCTCTCCCCCCATAAAAGGAAGCACATAGATATCCTCATTGCCGTCATAATTTCCGGTGAAAGCAATATGGAGTCCATCCGGTGAAAACCTCGGAAAGGATTCTTCTCCTTTAGGGGAGCTGAGCTTGTGAGCCAGCCCGCCCTGTTTCTCAACCACCCAAATGTCTCCGGCATAAACAAAACAGATGTGGGTGCCAGACACATCCGGATATCTCAGCATTTTTGCGTTGACTTGAGGGTACAGGTGGGTGTAAGAGACAAGTAAAAGTAAAACCAAACCAAACCAAATCATATTTTTTTTGTTCATTTTTTCTCCTTTTTTAGTTGACCTGAACAATCCTTTTCTATTCATAAAAAAACCGCGATGCTTTCATTATACCTTGTGAATAACTCAGGTTAAATAATTTATACGTAAACCATTGAAAAAAGGTTGATATCTTAATAAAGAAAAGAAAGGCCTATTGAGACAATGCGGCTGCGTCATAATGTTTTTTTTATAAAGAACCCGAATTAATAATACATGCAATGAAAATATTCTGCTAATAAAAAAACAGTTTTTGAGAACTTTTTTTCAATTTCATGTCTATTCCTATAAATCAACTGCATACAGAAGATTCGAGTCAAAATGAAAGAAGATGATAAGGAGAGATTGAATTTTGATCTTATAAGGGAAATTTATCTACATGAATATAATGCTTAAATACCACCGATGGGCAAAAAGAGCGGAAGATGAACCCTGAATGCTTTCTGGTTGGGAGTTAGTTTTTTTGTATCCTTATCTCAACGCGGCGGTTTTTCTGCCGTCCTTCTGGATTATCAGAGCCGTCAGGATTGGTATTGGGAGCAACAGGCTCGCTTTCTCCCTTGCCCGAGGTCTCAATTCTCTTTGAGTCAATACCTGCTTGGTCTATCAGCCACTGCTTGACCGATTCAGCCCTCTTCTTTGATAATTCCAGGTTGTAAGATTCCGATCCTTTGGAATCTGTGTGGCCGATAATGCTGACCGGATGCTCATAAGCACTGATGACCTCTCCGACTTTGGAAAGCGTCTCTTCAGCGTCCCTGCGGATGGTCCACTTATCAAAATCAAAGAGGATATCGCCGGGAAGTTCGATCCTGTAATCAGTTTCGGTTTCCTCGGCTCCAAGTTCTTTGAGAGCAGCTTGGATCTTCTCGCTCCGGGCTGTCAAGCCCCTGGTGATGCCTTCGATTGTCAGGGCTTTATATGTGAGTTTAAGGGCTCCTCTCTCAGGTCCCAGGGCTTTCAAGGCTTGGATGGCTTTCTGATGGGCTTCCGGAGGGATGTTGATTTCCTCTTCATCCAGAGCCAAGGAAGAAGATGCCTTCCCGGTCCAGAGTAGCAGAAGAGTGACGGCCAGCAGACATAAAATTGTTTTAGCTCTCATTTTTAGTTTGATTCGGACTTTGTCCTCAATTCAGAGGCACTTCTTCGAATGGAAAGAATCCGGGTATGTTGATATCGATGGCTTCAGGATTGTCAGCGGGAACCGGGAATTTCACCCAGAAACCGGATGATGAGCCCGAGTCTATCGAGAAACGGTACCGGCCGCCTTCCCAGTCCTTTTCTTTGGGACCGGCGATGTACTGTCCCTCTGAGTCCTTCAAGGGAAAATATTTCTTCTGATTGGTAGGATCGATGATATAGCAGTCCTTAAAATAGAACTCCACTGTTTGTGATTCATCACCAATGTTGCGAATTTTGAATCGGAGTGTCAGAATGTCGTTGCGGATACTGAGTTGTGTCAGATCAACTTCCAATCCCTCCCAGATATCACTTTCCTGAGTTTGTATGACATCAGCAGCTGCAAAAAGGCCAAAGACAAGGATCATAATGCCAAAAAAGGCACTCAAGACAGATTTCATAGATAAACTCCTTTCAATCAATTAATTAACTTTACGTATTCAAAAAAAAAGCCAAGTTTGGCTTGTTCATCATCAAGATTATATAAATTTGAATGATAAGAATTTGGTTTTTTGGTTGCTGCTGATTTTTCCTCCATTTCATCAAATTCCCATCCTTTAAGCGATTCTGTCAACAATAATACACACAAGAAACACCTCTAGTCAACAAGTAATCCACAGAAAAAAGAAAACACCAGAAAAGCAGCCTTTTTTATCATCTCTGCCCAACCTAAGCCCTTTTGACATCCGCATTAAAAAACATTACAGAAAAAACTATCCTGTCAAGTTAAAAGGTAAGATAAAAAAGAAATCAGTTAAAACATAAAGCCGGCCCTAAGGAATCTAGCTGAGC
Source organism: Candidatus Aminicenantota bacterium (assembly GCA_014727835.1). Classification (GTDB taxonomy): domain Bacteria; phylum Acidobacteriota; class Aminicenantia; order Aminicenantales; family Aminicenantaceae; genus WJMT01. The sequence goes on from WJMT01000108.1 coordinate 2,334, forward strand.
CATTGATAAGCGGAAGCAAAGATATCTTTTTTGTCCAGGGATAGATGCTGAAAACAAGAAAGAATAATTCAAAAACAAAAAGCCAGTTGCGGATGGAATTATAACTGACTCTAAGGTCAGAAGCGAGAGATGGAATAGAAAGCGGACTGCGCAAAAATTCCTTAATACCGAGGTTTCTTCCTCCAAGTTCTGCAAGGGTAAAGGGCCAAAGATGGAATAAGTAATAGCGTCCGGCCAGAGAATCGCCTCCCCGTTGATAAATATCCAGCCTTCCACTTCCAGACACGAGAAACTGATATTGATCGTGAAACTGGTCATAGACACCTTTTAAGTAATTTTTCCAATCTTTAAACTTATGGATTTCATCGAAAATAATAAGAGGAGACAAAGGGTCGGCATCTTCTTTGGTCTCAGTTCTGACCTTGATGTGCACATTAAAGCCTGTATGACGCCACTGCAATATCTTTTGGAGTGAAGTCATAATGGATAAACAGCCGTTTACTTGCAGAAGAAAAATTCACTCTGATTTTTGAATTGCTGAGAAAATAAAGTTCTAAAGCAAGTTCTTGATTCCTTTTCTGGAACCTGTGGATCCTGCTGTTTGACTGATTTCCCTGAACTCAAGTGTAATTGAAAAAATAGAGATAAATCCTCAATTCATAGGGATAGATGAGATTAAAATTTAATCTGCACTCGGGTTCCTTTTTGGCAGTGGAAGTCCAGGGTTCCGTCGATCTGTTTGACTAGGTCAGTGACCAGCTGAATTCCTAGAGTTGTTGGATTTTTCCAGTCATATTCTTTGGGCAGTCCCACGCCTGTATCTGCTATCACAAGAGTGCAGGTGTCTTTCTCCTCAGCTTTCATCTTGATAGACACACTGCCTTTCTTTTTTCCCGGAAAACCGTGTTTGAAAGAATTGGAGACTAATTCATTGATGATGAGTCCGACCGGAATGGCTTTGTTGATATCCAGGAAAATGTTTTCAACATCCATTTTCAAATTGACTTGTTCACTCAATGACCTATTAGCAGCAAAGAGATGTGTGGTCATTTTTTTAACATAGCTGGCAAAATCGACCTCTGCCAGATCTTGAGATTCATAAAGACTCTCATGAATGAGCGCCATGGCTTTGATCCGGTCTCGACAGATACGAAAGCTCTCCAGTGTCTTTTTGTCTGTGACTCTCTGTGACTGGAGGTTGAGCAGACTGGAGATGATCTGCATGTTGTTTTTAACCCGGTGATGGATCTCCTGGAGCATCACATTTTTTTCTTTCAGGGCCTTCTGAATTTGTTCCAGTACGTTTTTTTGCTTGCTTATGTCCCTTGAAACAGACAGCAGCTTATCAACTTTCCCGTCCGCATCACGAATCGGGGAAATTTGCACGCCCCACAATTTTGGCTTCCCCTTATTAGTGGGGAAAAATCCTTCGAAATAGCTAATTTCACCTTTTTTTGCTTTCTCAACTGCTTTGCGGGCTTTTTGATTATCTTCATCTTTCCAGAGGTCGAACCAGGATTTGTTCAAAAAAGGTCCAATATCTTCAATCTCCAATAGCGCCTGTCCGCCCTTACTCATGAACTTCAGATTTCCATCCAGGTCCAATATTTTGATACAGTCTTTACTGTTCTCGATGATCGACCTGTTGAACTCTTCGCTTTCCTTTAGTTTTTGCTCAGCCAGCTTCCTTTTCTTTTCAGCCTCTATGGTGTGCAGGGAAAAAGCCAAATCATGGGCCATTTCTTCAAAAAGATTTTGTTCCTTCTGATCAGCAGTCCATAGTTCTGGAACTGAGACAGAAAGAATACCAAAAATCTTATCATTATGCTCCAACCGTCTGGTTAAAGTCTTGTTCCGAGGTTCTGTCCCCAAAAGAGGACATTCCTTACAGGTTTTCTGAGGATCATCAATAAATACCATGCCTTCCTGTTTGAGAGCTCTTTGGGCACACTCATTCAGTTTTCCTCTTTCGAATTGTTCTTTCAATTTTCGTGAATGATTTCCGAGGCCGGAAGAGGCAAAGTCAATTAATTCCTCTTTTTTATCAAAAAGAGCAATCCAGGAACTGGAGTATCCACGGCTCTGAGTGAGAGAGCGGCAGGCTTTTTGAATCAATTTTTTCCTGTTCTTTTCTTTAACAATGAGGCGGTTGACGTTTCGGATGGCATTGAGAACAAGATTGAGATGCTTGATCTTTTCTTCTGACTTTTTTCTTTCTGTTATATCTCTGGTCACTGCAATAAATCCTTGGGGGGTCCCATCTTTATCCTGGATTAATGAAGAACTCAATTCACCTGGGAATGTGGTTCCGTCCTTTCTAAGGAAAGTGTATTCAACATTCGGCACATAGCCATTCTCCAATGTTTTTTGCATATTCTTTATAGCCTGTGGGTGATGTTCAGGAGCGATCAAGTCAAGGGCGCTTTTTCCGATGATTTCTTCTTTTTTATCAAATCCGTGCATTTGAAGTGTTTTTCGAGAGATCTTCTGGATGCGGCCTTCTAAATCAGCCATAGTGATCTCATCCGGTGATGTTTCCACAATGGTTCTGAACAGAGCCTCTGAAACCTTCAAAGCCTCTTGGGCTTGTTCTAATTTTATCTTATTCTCCACTTCTTCAGCAGCTCGCTTCATTTTCTGAGGAATAAGCTGTATAAATCCCTCGGATTTGACAATATAGTCAATGGCGCCCCGCTTCATAAGGTCCACAGCAATCTCTTCATCTCCAAATCCGGTCATGACCACAAACGGCAGATTGATTCCGGCTTGATCCAGCTTTTCCAGGACTTGTTTTCCTGTCATGTCCTGAAGTTTAAAGTCCAGAAGCAAGAGGATATCCTGGTTTTGGGATGCTTCAGAGACCGCCTCTTTTCCGGTTGTGACGGAAATTGTCTTAAATCCTTCCCGTTCCAGATGTTTGGCGATCAGCCGGTTCAATCCCTCATCGTCTTCAACAATAAGTATGGTATCCGGTGCTCTTGTCTGGTTTTCAGATGAAGATATTTCTCTTTTATCGGCTTTCATGGATTATCCTTTCCATCAATGGTCGGCACTTCAACCACCAGAAGAAACAATCCCAGTTTCCGGATAGCTTTGACGAATTTCTTGTAATCAATGGGCTTGGTGATGTAGCTGCTGCAGCCTAATTCATGGCATTTCTCAACCTCTCTGGGATCATCTGTGGTGGTGATGATGATCACAGGCATTTTCCGGAGTTCCGGGTCTGCTTTGACCTGTCGCAGAACTTCAACTCCATCCACTTTGGGCATCTTAAGGTCCAGAAGCAGCAGGATGGGAACTCCATTCTCCCTTTTCTTTTTAGCGCGCTGGAACAAATAATCCAGAGTTTCCTGCCCGTCTTTCAAATGAATGAATTCGTTTCTAATTCCCGCTCTTTTTAAATTTTTCTTTATAAGAGTGGCATGGCCCTCATCGTCTTCCGCAATGACGATTTTGACTCCTTGTTTCATTCTGAGCCTCCTTTATATTGCGAAGGCAGAGAAACAGTGATCCGTGTTCCTTTGCCCTTTTTGGAATCGATTTGGATATCTCCCTTATGTTTATCAAGGATTTTTTTGACAATATTCAATCCCAGACCTCTGCCTGATGCCTTTGGATCGAGCTGGTGAAAAAGGTCAAAGATTTTTTTCTGATGGTCAGCAGGGATGCCAATGCCGTTATCCTCAACAGAATAAATCACATGATCTTTTTTCTTTTGGCCTGAGATTTTGATCACACCGGTACGGTCAGGATCTGAAAATTTAAGGGCATTCCCCAAAAGATTGGAAAACACCTGATTGATTTGCAGTTCATCTCCTCTGCAGTTAGGAAGTGGAAAAATATCCAGTTTTATGTTTTTCTCTTTGATTCCATATTCAAAGGTGGAAACCACATCTTTCATGAGCTTGTCCATGTCCAGGTTTTTAATAGTCAGTTTCTGCCGGCCCAGCCTTGAGAGAGTGAGCAGCCCGGAAAGGAGCCTGTCCATTTTGGATGTGCTGGTGAGGATGTATTTCAAGGATTCGGGAATGTTTTCTTCTATAATGGGCTTAAGTTTATTTTTTAAGTCTTCAGATATTTCCTGTTTGGTAATAAGGTTATTAAGGTCTTTAAGAGAGCCTTGAAGCTCCCGGCTAAATCCCTCAACATTGACCAAAGGAGAGCGCAGGTCGTGGGATGTGGTATAAAGCAACTGCTCCAGCTCTTTATTTTTCGATTGTAGTTCAGTATTTAATTGATTAATCTGAAGTTCAGCTTTTTTGCGTTCAGTTATATTAAGAGAGGATACGAGGATATTTGATATTTTGTTTTTTTCATCTCTTAGTGGTGTAGCAGTTACCAGGAAATGATTACCCTCAAAACTATCCTCAAAACGTACGGTTTCCCCTTTAAGAACCCTTCTGTAATTATTTTCCACTTTTTTTGCAGTCTCAGAGGGTAATATTTCGTGTATACTTTTTCCTAGAAGCATCTCATTTGATAATCCCAGACGTTCGAGTTCCTCACCGGAATTGAATACATATTTAAAATCCCGGTCGAAGATATGAATGAGTCCACCTGGAAGATTTGTGGTAATGGCTCGATATAGTTCTTCACTTTTTCGAAGCTCCTCTTCTGCTTTTTTCTGTTGGGTTATGTCAATAAAAGAAGACATTAAACTGACCGGTTTACCTGATTCATCCAGCACCATACTGGCAGCCACCTGAACAGGAAAAGAGGTTCCGTCTTTTCTTCTTCCTAAAAGCTCTCCGAACCATTCTCCTTCTTGTTCCAAAGTGTTTAACACTTCTTTGGCTTTTTCTGCCATTTCACAGAATTCCGTTGCTGATTTGCCCAGGATTTCATTTTTATCTGAATACCCCCATATTTCCATAAAAGAGGGATTGATATAGGTGAGATTCCCCTTAAGGTCAGAAATAGCAATTGCATTCAAAGAAGATTGGATAGCATTTTCTTTAATGCGCAACTCTTCCTCTGCCTTCTTTCGCTTAGTGATGTCTCTGACAATGGCCCACATTCCAGAAGGCTTTCCTTCCTTGTCCTTAAGTAAAAACGTTCTGAGTTCCACGGGAATGACAGTCCCGTCTTTTTTTATGTATTCTTTCTCATAGACATCAGAATATCCTTTTTTCAAGATCTGATCTTCAACGATTTTGGACTCCATTTTGTGCCATTTCTTTGGAGTTAGGTCGATGTAAGTTAATTTTGTGATATCATCTTCATTATATTCCAACATATTTAAATAGGCTTGATTAAACTCAATGATATTTCCTTCTATGTTAGTAGAGACAAAAGCATCCATCATGCTTTCATAGAGTTTGCGGTATTTCTCTTCGCTCTCCTGCAGGGCTTCCTGTGCTTGTTTCTTATCATGGATATCAATACAGGTTCCGATCCATTCCAGAATACTTCCTTTTTCATCAAGGAAGGGAAGCGCTCTTGATAGGAACCACCTGTACTTCCCGTCTTTTCCACGCACTCTGAATTCAGTTTCGTATTTACTTTTTGTTTTAATCGCTTCCTGCCATATTTCTGAAGTGCGTTCCCTATCATCCGGGTGAATCGCCTCAGTCCAACCCCATCCTTTCATTTCATCGTAACTTTGACCTGTGTAAGCGCTCCAGGTTGGTATATCTTCCGCAACCTCTCCTTTGGCGTTTGTAATCCATCCCAATTGTCCTGTCACCTCAATATAGGAGCGATAACGTTTTTCGCTTTGACGCAGCTCTTCCTCTACTTTCTTGCTGGATTCATTTTGTCGGTCCCGCTGCAGTCTGGCATTCAATACAGGAGCGATGTAATCAGCGATATTTTGCAGCAGCTCTAAATCTCTCTGATCATAGTCTGTCTTTTTGTTTGCCGCCATGAGAAGTCCGACACATTCTCCTCTATGGACAATGGGCATATTGATATGTCTTTCAATCGGAATGTGCCCTGTGGGGGTAAGATTGGATGTTTTATTCGTATAATTCGGCTTTTTTTCTCTTATTGCCCGGGGCCAGCTGCTGCTACCCCATGTCTCCTTCGGGAATACGATATCTTTTTCTTTGACTTCGCATTTATCCCATACGGTTCGGGTCATGGTGGGAACGACCAAAGCTCCTTTTTCACTGATGTACCCAAACACACCGTATTTACTGTCCAGACTTTCAAGAATAATGTTGAGTACATCCGCATACATGTCTTCGTCAGGAACTGTTAAAAAGATTTTAGCGATTTGGTTTCTTATTTTGATTTCCTGTTCTACTTGTTTC
>WJMT01000109.1 GCA_014727835.1 Candidatus Aminicenantota bacterium
CCCCCTCATCATCAATGACCGCCTGGATATCGCCTTGGCCTGCAATGCAGACGGAGTCCATCTGGGTCAAAAAGACATTCCTCTTCCCGCAGCCCGAAAAGTTCTCGGTCCAGAAAAAATCATCGGCATCACAGCCGCAAACAAAGCTCAGGCTGAAAAAGCACAATCCCAGGGTGCTGATTATCTCGGCGTAGGACCGGTTTTTCATACTGATTCCAAAGACAAACCCTCTCCTGAGCTCGGAATTCAGAATCTATTTTTGATCAGAAAACAGATCAAAATACCGATTCTTGCCATTGGAGGGATCAATTCCCAGAATGCAGCTGCAGTCATGTCTACAGGTGTGCACGGCATTGCTGTGATCTCAGCTGTACTCAATTCCTCTGATCCAAAAGAATCCACCCAAAAGCTTATCCGTGAGATCGGAAAAACAAAATCTTAATTTTTTATGAAAATGACCCTCTCCTCATTTGTTCCTATTTCAATTCGGATCCTGAAGGCCTTTCCCTTGAAATCCATTTTTTCAGCCCATTCCACCACCATCACACCGCATCCCAGATAATCTTCCCAGCCCAGCTGGCTGGTCTCTCCTTTTGAGAGTCTGTAGAAATCAAAATGATAGATATCAAATTTGGATTTGTATACATTTAAAATTGTATAAGAAGGAGAACAGACCTGATCGATATTCTGTAATCCCAAACCCAGAGCAATTCCTTTGGTGAATACGGTCTTGCCTGCTCCCAGGTCTCCGGTGAGAAGGACCACTTCATCTCCGTTAAAAGAGGCCGCAATTTTTTCCGCAGCCAGAATGGTTTCTTTTTCAGAATGAGTGATGAGACGTTGATGTGACATTTTGAATCACAAAGGTTTATTTTATATTTTGACTCATAGTGAGGACTGCCTGGGGCAAAAACTCGATGAGGTCCCCGGCCACAAGCGATTTTTCACCTCTTTTTTTCACGGCCAGGTCTCCGCTCAGACCATGCACAAACACCGAAGCCAAAACAGCCTTGCACAGGTCTTGCCCCTGCATGATCAGAGATGCGATCATCCCGCTCAGAACGTCTCCGGCTCCTCCTGTGGCCATCCCTGGATTACCGGTGGAATTGATAAAAATCATGCCTTCAGGTGTAGCTGTGATGGTTCTGTAGCCTTTCAACACCACATAGACGCCATATTCTTGAGCAAATTCAGACGCCAATTCCAGTTTGTTCTCCACAACTTTTTGAGTGGATACATCCATCATTCTGGCAAATTCGCCCGGATGGGGAGTGACCACAACGGTTTGAGGCATTGACTTCAGTATTTCTGGATCAGTGGATACAATATTTAAAGCATCTGCGTCGAGAAGAGCAGGAATCTTAAGTTCTGGAAGCAGTGATTTGATCAGTTTACTGGTGGACTCATGAGTGGAAATTCCCGGTCCGATCAGAACCGCATCTTTTCCCTCCAAAAGAGTCTGGATCTTTTTGATGCTTTTTTTAGAGAGAGTCCACTCTGGAGTCTCTTCCAACGGCTCGGTCATCAATTCCATCATGGACCTTGCTACAATAGGAAGGCAGCTTTTGGGTGTGCCCACAGTGACCAGTCCTGCGCCCATTTCCAGGGCTGCTCTGCCCGCCATGGAAGCCGCACCTGTTTTTCCAAGAGAACCGGCTAAAATAAAAAGATGTCCGTAAGTTCCTTTGTGAGTGTCATTTTCTCTTTTTTGGAAAAAAGAAAACAAATCCTGCTTTTCCACAAGCTCCATATTGATCGACTTGTCTTGGAATAAAAAAGAAGGAGTGCTGATATCTGCAACCATCCATTCGCCCACATATTCCTCTGCAGGAGGAAAAACATGAGGGATCTTTGGAGCAGCCATGGTAACCGTTAAATCAGCCTTGATGCATGGCCCGATGATTTGAAATGTATCTGATGAAAGCCCTGAAGGAATATCAACAGCCACTATGGTTGAGCCGGATGCGTTTATGTCTTCAATGATCTGGACATATCGTCCTCTCACTGGATCTGACAATCCGGTCCCAAATAGGGCATCCACAATCACCTCTGAATCCCAGACTTTAGAGCGGATTTGAGTCCATTCTTTTTCATCAGTCACTTCATAAATAGGAATTTTCATGTTGTCTGCAATGCGGCAGTTCAGTTCTGCGTCACCTTTGAGGTCCTTTTTTTGGGCACAAAGAACAATCACGGGTGAGCATCCCTTGTTGAAAAGATGCCGGGCGACCACAAACCCGTCACCTCCATTATTCCCTTTTCCGCAGACCACGCACACTTTTTTTTGAATGATTCCAGGAATGTGTTTCATCATTTCCCTTGCTATCTCTGAACCTGCATTCTCCATGAGGATAGGGCCAATGATCCCTATCTTTTGGATAGCTTTTTCATCGACTTGTCTCATCTGGGAAGAATTGAGTACTTTCATAATTGCTCCTTGTAATTCTAAACAAAAATAATTATGATAATATTTATAAATAACTTCGAAATTTTACCATAAATGAGTGACTTTTGATAATTTTGCCATGAAGGGAAAAGATGGGTTTATGTTTGAAAAAACAATTCATACAAAACCAACAAAGGAGAACTGATATGAGTATAAAAATAGGAATCAACGGATTCGGAAGGATAGGGAGGAACTTTTTCCGAGCTTCTTTCCAAGATCCCCAGTTTGATATCATCGCTGTCAATGACATCACTAGCGCTGATACTCTGGCCCATTTGCTCAAATATGATTCGGTCTTAGGTCAACTGGATGCAGACATCAAAGCTACAGATGATTCCATCATCGTCAATGGAAAAGAGATCAAAGTCCTGAGTGAAAAAAATCCTTCAGATATCAATTGGAAAGATATGGATATTTCTTATGTGATTGAATCCACAGGACTGTTCAGAAAAAGAAACGATGCGGAAAAACACCTCAAAGACGGAGGCGCAGAGAAGGTCCTCATTTCAGCACCAGCCAAAGACCCGGATGTGACCTTGGTCTTAGGAGTGAATGAAGACACCTATGACCCGGAAAATCATCACATCATATCCAATGCATCCTGCACCACAAACTGTCTGGCTCCTGCAGCTAAAGTCATCCATGACCAATTTGGGATTGAAAAAGCATTTATGACCACTATCCATTCTTACACCGGAGACCAGATGATATTGGACGCTCCGCATAAAGACCTGAGGAGAGCGCGAGCAGCTGCACTCAGCCAGATACCGACCACCACCGGAGCTGCCAAAGCCACCGGCCTGGTGATTCCTGAACTCAATGGCAAAATCGATGGAATCGCTGTTAGGGTCCCCACACCCAATGTCTCAGTGGTCGATCTGGTTGCTGTATTAAAACAAGAGACTACCGAAGAAGACGTGAATCAAGCCTTCAGACAGGCGGCACAGGACCATTTGAAAGGAATTCTAGAATACACAGACGAACCGCTGGTCTCAGTGGATTACATGGCCAATCCAAACTCTTCTATTGTGGACGGAGAGTTCACCAAAGTCATCCAGGGAAATCTATTGAAGATCCTTGCCTGGTATGATAATGAATGGGGCTACTCCTGTCGCCTGAAAGATCTGTGCGAGTACATATCGAAATAGATCCAATGCTTTTTTTTAAAGACCTGGATTTGCATAACAAAAGAGTTTTTTTGCGGGTGGATTTCAATGTCCCTCTGGATGAGAATGGAAACATCACAGATGACACCCGGATCAAAGCGGTTTTACCCACTCTCAATCATCTTTCAAACCACAAGGCTCAGGTGATCATCGGCTCTCATTTGGGAAGACCTAAAGGCAAAAAAGATTCTAAACTCAGCCTGAAACCTGTGGCTCAAATGCTGTCTTCAATGCTACCTCAAAAAATAACTTTAGCTCCTGACTGCATAGGAAAGCAGGTGTCCCAACTGAAAAGCCATCAAAAAAAACAAGACATCATCCTTTTGGAAAACCTGCGATTCCATCCCGAGGAAAAACAAAATGATGATGAATTCGCTAGAGAACTGGCTGAAGATATTGATTATTATGTCAATGATGCTTTTGCTGCCTGCCACAGATCCCATGCCTCTATTGTGGCCATCACCCAATTTGTCAAAAAAGCAGCTGCAGGTTTTGTAGTGAGACAAGAAATGGACTATTTCCAAAGAATCATAGAAGCTCCCCAAAGGCCCTACATTGCGATTCTCGGAGGAGCCAAAGTCTCAGATAAAATTCCTGTATTGAAAAATTTGATCAAAAAGGCAGATGCCATTTTGATTGGCGGTGCAATGTCTTATACCTTTTTCAAGGCGATGAAATTTGAGGTGGGGCGTTCTTTAGTTGAAGAAGACAAAAAGGACCTCTCTTTGGAACTTTTAAAAAAAGCAGAAGACAAAGGAGTGAAAGTCTTTCTTCCTTCAGACCACGTCATAGCCAAGGAGATGAAGCCTGGTGCTGAATACAAGAACATAACTCGGTTCCCCATTCCTAACGAATACATGGGACTCGATATCGGACCGGAAACCATCAAAAAGTATTCAAAATTTATTAACAACGCGAAAACCGTGTTTTGGAACGGGCCTATGGGAGTTTTTGAGATCAAGGAATTTTCTCAAGGAACAGCTCAAATTGCCAAGGCAGTCGCTTCATCGGATACATTGTCCATAGTGGGAGGGGGAGACTCTGTCTCTGCTCTCAAGAAAACAGGATTGGAAAAAAAGATCTCCCATATATCAACTGGGGGTGGAGCGTCCCTGGAGCTCATTGCCAATGAAACTCTACCAGGAATCAAAGTCTTGTCGGAGGACATATGATGAATTTATTCAATAAAAAACCATTCATTGCAGGAAACTGGAAGCTGCACAAAAACATTTCTGAGTCAATTCAATTAGCTAAAAGCATCAAACAGGGAACCAATAAGAAAGAAGGGGCTGAAATCGTCATCATCCCTCCCTATGTTTCCTTGAGTGAAGTGAAAAAAACTCTTCTCAAATCCAACATTCTCCTGGGAGCCCAAAATGTTTTCTGGGAGGAAAGCGGGGCATACACCGGAGAAATTTCCCCTTCCATGATCAAAGATGCCGGTTGTGATTTCGTCATCGTAGGACATTCTGAAAGAAGACAGTATTTTGGAGACACTGACGAACGTGTCAACAAAAAGGTCAAGGCGGTTCTTTCTGCGGGATTGCATCCCATTGTCTGCATCGGAGAGACTCTGGAAGAAAGAGAAAACAACAAGACCATGGATAAAGTGAGAGCACAAATAACCAAAGGACTCAAAGGAATCAATCAGGACCAAATTTCAGACGTGATCATCGCCTATGAGCCGATTTGGGCCATAGGAACAGGACGAACAGCAACCCCGAAACAAGCAGAAAAAGTCCACGAATTCATTCGAAATCAATTGGAAGAAATGGTTGGAAAAGACACTTCCTCCTGTGCTATAATACTCTACGGCGGTTCTGTAAAACCAAAGAATGCTTTCTCTTTGATCAAAGAGAAAAACATAAACGGAGCCCTCATCGGAGGAGCCTCACTTGAGGCAGATTCCTTTGTTGAAATCATAGAAGAGGCAAAAAAAGCATATAAAGAAAAGTAAAAATGAGTGCAATCATCACAATCATCCATGTTATCGTGAGTCTGGTGTTGATCATCGCTGTGCTACTCCAGTCTGGAAAAGCTGCTGATTTAGCCGGAGCTTTCGGAGGGGCAGGCAGTCAATCCACTTTTGGTCCCAGAGGAGGACAGACTCTCCTCTCAAAAGTCACCACGGCTTGTGCGATTATTTTTATGTTAACATCACTGGGCCTTTGGATCTCGTCTTCCCGGACAGGAAGATCTGTGCTGTCCGGAGAGAAAGCAGCTGTCACAGAAACCACCGAACAACAAGACCCAAAAACAGCAGCTGAGGAAAAAAAATCTGAAAAAGAAGAAAAGAAAGACAGCTCTGATCCAGAAAAAAAATAGTCTCTCTCATTGAAGATAATCTTATGAAGCCGAAGTGGTGGAATTTGGTAGACACGCATGGTTGAGGGCCATGTGAGCGTTAGCTCGTAGGGGTTCGAGTCCCCTCTTCGGCATTATTTTTCCCCTATCCCCCGTCCCCCGGATTCAAAACAAATTGATCCCCGAACAAAACTTTTTCCTATCTCGACTCGTATTCTTTAATAGATGGTTCTGTTTGACTGTCACAATTATATATAAAGAAATGGCCTTCAGATCACTGCGTCGCTTGGATATCCTCAATGACAACACGCTGAGGTCGATGACTTGCCATTATTTTTTGAACGATTCAAATTCATCATTGGAGGTAAAAACATGGTAAAAAAAACAGGGCTTATTGTGTTGTGCATATCTTTTCTGTCCAGTTTTGCCTTTGGGCAGATCAGTGCAAAACTCATGCGTTATATGGATGTATCAGAAACCCATATTACTTTTGTTTATGGGGGAGATATCTGGATTATGCCAAAAACAGGCGGCACGGCTGTACAGGTCACGCACTCACCGGGAGAAGAATCCTGGCCCCGTTTCTCACCGGACGGAACATTCATTGCGTATACAGCGAGCTACAACGGCAACTCTGATGTGTATGTCATGCCCGCTAAAGGTGGAATTCCCAAAAGGATCACCTATCACTCTTTAGGTGACCGGATGGTGGACTGGCACCCTGATGGGGCACATCTTTTATTTGCTTCAAGCCGGGAAATGGGACAAAGCCGTTTGAACCAGTTTTTTAAAGTCTCAAAAAAAGGCGGATTCCCAAAAAAATTAAACATCCCCTACGGCGAGCTGGGTTCTTATTCGCCCGATGGAACTCATCTGGCCTATATCACCAAGATAACGGAAAATTATCCTTTCAAACGCTACAGAGGTGGTTTGGCCTCTGACATCATTATCTATAATCTGAAACAGGACACAGCAGAAAATATAACCGACAATCATGCCATTGACGGAAAACCCTCATGGGTTGGAGAGCATATCTACTTTCTCTCTGACCAAGGCGAGTCTATGCGCCTGAATATCTGGAAATACAATACACAAAATAAGATGATTCAGCAGATCACCCATTTTAAGGATTTTGACATCACATATATGTCTGCTGGCAATCAGGACATTGTCTTTGAATCCGGTGGAGTCCTTTATCTGATGGATTTGAACACACATCAATTCAATCCTGTCACAGTGAATGTGATCAGTGATTTTTCTGTGGAAATGCCTCGCTCCAAGGATGTCAGCAAACAGATCCGCAATGGTACCGTGTCCCCTAATGCAAAGCGGGTGGTATTTGAATCCCGCGGGGAGCTGTTCAATGTCCCGGTTTCTGAGGGGTATGTGCTCAACATGACTCAATCCAGCGGAGCTTTTGATCATCACCCGGCTTGGTCTCCTGACAGCAAGCACATTGCTTTCTGGAGTGACCGTTCCGGGGAGTATCAGATTTACATCCAGGATGCAGATAGTCTTCAAGAACCCAAACAGTTGACCCAAAGGACTCAGGGTTTCGGCTATGAATTGCATTGGTCACCTGACAGCCAAAAGCTGGCTTTTATAGATGAAACCAATGATATATCAGTGATAAATGTCAACAGTGGTGACGTCAAGGTGGTCGGCAATACCAGATGGAATGTCGGACACAACGGCCGATATTATTACCATATTTCCTGGTCCCCTGATTCCAGATGGCTGGCTTTCACTCAAGGTTTGGACAATTCCCATAATGCCATTTTTCTTTATGATATGCAGAACAAGAAAAGATATCAGGCTACCAGTGGTTTTTTTGAAGATTTTTACCCTGTATTCAGTGAAAACGGAAAATATCTCTTTTATCTGACTAATCGCAACATGTCTGCCCAATACTCAGATATGGACAGCACATGGATCTATCCCAATTCCACCTTGATCGCTTCAGTAGGTCTCACTAATGAAGTTCCTTCCCTTCTCGCCCCTAAAAATGATGCCATTGTGAAAGAAGACACCTCCGGTGATGAATCTAACCGTAAAAATGACACTCAAAATAATGACGGCAGCACCGTTGAATTGGAACTCAGCAACCTGGAAGCACGACTGGAAATTTTACCACCAAAGCCAGGAAACATTGCCGGATTGATTTCGCTTAAAGGAAAATTGATCTATCTCAGATATCCCAACACAGGATCTGGGGAAAGATCGGCTTCTCTTATTTATTATGACCTGGATGAACGGGAAGAAAAAACCATCCTCTCCCCTGCAGAATATGTCAAAGCATCAGCAGATGGCCAGTCCCTTCTGGTCCGCAGCCGCGGAAAGTATGGAATCATCAAACCCGCTCCCAAGCAAAAAATCACAAAGCCCATTCCCACTGATGGATTGATGATGAACTGGATTCCTCGCAAAGAATGGGAGCAAATTTTTAATGATACCTGGCGCCGTTATCGTGATTTTTTCTATGATCCCAATATGCATGGGGTGGACTGGTCCGCTTTGCGAGAACGTTATGGCTCTCTGATCCCTTATGCACGGACTCGATGGGATGTGACCAATATCTGTTCCAATCTGGCTGCTGAATTGAGCGCGGGGCACACATACACTTTTGGAGGAGATGTTCAGCAGGTGCCCAGAACACAAAATGGTTTTTTAGGGATTGACTGGGAACTGAACGGAGATCTCTATGTGATCAAACGCATTGTGAAGCCAGCTGTATGGGATACAGAACGGTCTCCATTTGATCAGCCTGGTGTGGATGTGAAAGCAGGAGATGCGATCCTGGCTGTCAATGGGATTGAGCTCGATCCTGAAAAAGAACCCTATGCTGCGTTTGAAGGGCTATCTGGAAAAACAGTTTCTTTGACCATCACGCGAACCGGAAACAAAGATGATACCTGGCAGCAGGTGGTTCTATGCCTCACACCCGGACAAGAATCAAGACTCAGGTATCTCGAATGGATCGAAAAGAACCGAAAAATGGTTGAACAACTCTCTGACGGAAAACTCGGATATATATACATGTCCAATACTTCCAGCCGCGGACAGCTCGAACTGGTTACCATGTATTACGGGCAATTGGATAAAAAAGGATTCATTATTGATGAACGCTTTAACGGAGGAGGACAACTGGCGGATCGGTTTTTAGAGCTTTTGAAGCGTCCGGTGGTGTACAATCTTCACTGGAGACATGGAAAAGACCACACTCATCCCATTGAAACCAATACCGGCCCTATGGGAATGTTGATCAATGGTTGGGCTGGTTCTGGAGGAGATGGCCTTCCCTGGGCTTTTCAGGAGTTGGAAGCCGGGCCTATCGTGGGAGAACGCACTTTAGGAATTCTGGTCGGCCCTGCCACAGGTCACCAGCTGATTGATGGTGGCGGAATCACAGTGCCCGGTGCCCGTCTGTATGATAATGACGGACACTGGTTCTGGGAAGGCGAAGGAGTGAAACCAGACTTTAAAGTATGGGATGATCCCAATCTTTTGGTTAAAGGCCGTGATCCACAAATTGAAAAAGTGGTTGAAGAAGTGATGAAACTTGTGAAAAAAAATCCTCCGAGTATGACACCTGCACCACCATTGGAAGACCGCACTGCAAAAGGAATCAAAAAGAGATAAAAAAAGTATTCCAGATGGAATATCAACAGAAGATTACAATTTATCGATCAAAGACAACAGGTCTTTTTTCAGCTGGTTGATTTGCAGTCCAGACATCTCCGACGTTAATTTCTGTTCACATTTGTCTTTTTCTTTATCGATCCGGGCTCGAGTTTTTTGGCCTTTTTTGGTGAGCTGGATCATTTTGCACCGCCTGTCTGACGGAGAACTCGTTCGAAGGATGTGATTCTTTTGGTGCAATTTGTCGATCACACGGCTACCCCTTGAAACAGACAGTCCCATCCTCATTGAAAACTCCTTGCAAGTGATTATATTGTCCTTATCCACACACACAAGACCCTTGAATTCCGCTCTGGATAGACCCAGTTGTTTCAAATGAGATTTTCTGTGTTGAAAACATTTATCTGAAAGTGAGTAAATGATGTCGACTAAGCGAGAATTATTCATATATTTAACCTTGACAATTGTTGCTAATAACAATTATAATAAAGATCTGTTTATAAGTCAATAATAGACCCATCTTGATATTCTGTTGACTTTAAGACAGTGCATTAATATCAAAAACGAAACAGAAAAAGAGGAGTCAAAAATGGAACACTTAACAAAAGAAGATTTTAAAGAAAAGATTTTCGATTTTGAGAATGAAAAAGAATGGAGCTATAGAGGCAGCAAACCATGTATCATTGATTTTTATGCAGACTGGTGTGCTCCCTGTAAAATGGTCACCCCGATTCTCGAAGATTTGACCGAAGAGTTCAAAGATGAAATCAACATTTATAAAGTCAATACCGAGGACCAGCAGGAAATCGCCCAGGCCTTTGGTATCATGAGCATCCCATCCCTATTGTTTATTCCCAAAGAGGGCAAACCCCAGATGGCTCAGGGAGCCATTCCCAAAGATTCTTTTTATAAGGCAATCAAAGACGTTTTTAAAATTGAAAAAAAATCATAGTTCTTAAAAATCATTGACAAAAGGCCTCCCCTTTCGGAGGCCTTTTTTTTTGGTTCCTTTTTTC
Source organism: Candidatus Aminicenantota bacterium (assembly GCA_014727835.1). Lineage (GTDB taxonomy): Bacteria > Acidobacteriota > Aminicenantia > Aminicenantales > Aminicenantaceae > WJMT01. Next base: position 10,572 of record WJMT01000109.1, read on the forward strand.
TGATTTCCTTAAACCTTGACATCAATCACCTCCTTTGTTATATCTCAAAAATCATATGCACTCAAACACACATCACACAGAACGAGCCCATCCGGAGAAACCCTTGCTTCAGATGAAAAACATCCATAAATCATTTTCTGGAGTGAAAGTTCTTGATGGTGTTTGTTTTGACCTGAAAAAAGGAGAAATCCATGTATTAGCTGGTGAAAATGGAGCAGGCAAGACTACTCTGGTCAAAATCCTTTCAGGAGCGCATACAGACCACAGCGGAGATGTGTATTTGGATGGAGCTTTGGTTCGATTTGTTTCTCCTTCTCACGCCGCCAAATATGGAATTTCAGCTATTTATCAAGAACGGTCTTTGGTCAATTCCATGTCTGTTAGAGACAATATCTTTTTGGGAAAAGAAAAAACTGATCTTCTGGGACGAATGAATTTCAAACAGGAAAATGACCTGGCCCGTCATGTGCTCCAACAACTGGGATTGGATATCGATATATCAAGGCCCCTATCCTCTTATCCCCTCTCTGTCAAACAGATGATAGAAATCGCCAAAGCTTTGGTGAATGAGTCCAAAATCATCATCATGGATGAACCAACCAGCGCTTTAAATACTATGGAGACCTCTCATCTTTTTGAAATTATAAATGAGCTGAAAAAAAACGGACACGGTATTGTTTTCATATCTCACAGGTTAGAAGAAATCTACAATATCGCAGACCGGATTACTGTACTGCGAGACGGAAAATATATTGGCACCTCAGTGCCGGACAGACTTTCCTCTAAAAATTTGGTCAAATGGATGGTTGGCCGGGAGCTTAAAGAACAGTTTCCCTCAAGAACCCCGTTCAGCAAGAAAAAAAGCAGTGTGATTCTCTCTGTGCGAGATTTATCATTGAACAATAAATCCATTTCATTTGATCTTTATTCCGGCGAAATCCTAGGCATTGCCGGACTTCAAGGTTCGGGAAAGAGTCTCATCCTTCACTCTCTCTTTGGAACTTTTGGAAAGCCAGACCTGGGACACATGAGTTTGGACCACAGAGAACACATGGTTAAATCACCGGCAAAATCCATCCAGAATGGAATCGCTCTATTGACCAATGACCGGAAAAACAACGGCCTGGTGTTTGATATGTCTGTCAAAGAAAACATCACATTGGCTTCGCTGTCTAAATTTTTAAAATGGGGTTGGATCCAAAAAAAGAAAGAAGATTTTGTTGTGAGTCGAATGTTTGAGTCTTTTCATATCAAAGCCAAATCCATGGAACAGACCGTGTCAACTCTTTCCGGTGGAAATCAGCAAAAGGTTTTGCTGGCAAAATGGCTGATGACAAATCCTAAAGTCCTTTTTTTGGATGAACCCACCATAGGAATCGATGTAGCGGCCAAACATGAAATATACAAACTGATGAATCAATGGAGAGATCAGGGACTGGGTCAAATCCTGATCACATCCGAACTTCCTGAATTACTCGCTCTATCTGACCGGATCCTTGTTCTGCACAGAGGCCGTCTCTCAGCTCTATATGAACAGCATGAGGCCACCCAGGAAAAAATTCTTCGATCCGCAATGGGGCAATGCAATTGAAGCAAACAAAGTTTTCCAAAAATCTCATCCTTGATCTGATGAGAATATCCAAACTTCCTGTGGCTCGGGCTCTGGCTGCTCTCTGTTTTGTGATCGTTCTGGGGATGATATTCAATGCAGATGGTGCGTTCTTTAAATGGGATACTCATAGAGATATGTTAAGGCACATTTCTGTCTTCGGAATCCTGGCTTGCGGCATGACTCTGGTCATCATCACAGCAGGAATCGATCTTTCTGTAGGCAGCATTTTAGGACTGACAGCTGTTCTGTTTTCCCTTTTCACCATTCATCTGGGCTGGCCTCCGTTTTTCGCTGTTTTGATCTGCTTAGCAGCCGGTCTCAGCTGCGGATTCACCTCCGGATTTGTCATTGACCGGTTTAAAGTCCAGCCATTTATCGCCACTTTGGCTATGATGGTTTTCGCTCGAGGTATAGCCAAATGGGTCTCGGGAGGACAGAAAATATCCACAGCTGTTCTTCAAACTGATGGGACTTACCAATATGTCGAAGCACCTCCTGTATTCAACCTTATCAATTCAAAGATATTCCATGAAAACATTGCTGTGGTGACTCTGATTTTCCTGGGTTCCATACTCATCTGCTGGCTGGTCCTTTCCAAACTGCGTTGGGGGCGGCATATCTATGCTGTGGGTGGAAATGAAGAAGCGTCCCGGCTTTCCGGGATTCCTGTGACAGCCACAAAACTTCTGGTTTATGGAGCCAGTGGATTTTTCTGTGCTGTTGCGGGGATCTGTCAGGCCGCACAGGAACTTCAAGGAGATCCTGAAGCAGGAATGACTTATGAACTGACTGCCATTGCTATTGTGGTCATTGGAGGAACCAACTTATTGGGAGGAACAGGCGGAATAGGACTCACCTTCATCGGGGCCATGACCATCGGATATCTGGAAAAAATACTCAGCATCAATGCTGTGGGAGAAGCCAGCCGATTGATGTTGACCGGAGTCATCATTGTGGGAGCTGTGATGTTTCAAAAATACCGTAAATAGAACAGGAGATTGGCGCATGCCAAAATATTTAATCATTTTAATGGTTTTGTTAACCGCTTTTTCAGGGTGCAGGGGAACAAAAGACACTTCAGAACCTGAGTCCCAAATAGAAGATGTTTCCAAGCCAAAATGGATCATAGGAATGAGCCAGTGCAATTTGGGAGAGCCTTGGCGTGTTCAGATGAATCAAGATATCAAAAATGCAGCTGAGGATCATGATGAAATTAAAGTAATCTTTAAAGACGCCCAGAATGACTCTTTGAAACAAAGAGCACAGATCGAAGAATTTATCAATGCAGACGTTGATCTTTTGATTGTCTCCCCTAAAGAAGCGGCCCCCATGACTCCTCCCATTTCTTCTGCTTATGATCAGGGAATTCCGGTGATCATTCTGGACAGACGTATCC
>WJMT01000110.1 GCA_014727835.1 Candidatus Aminicenantota bacterium
ATCACGCTAATAGGAGAACTCTCCCTGTGTGATAAATTATAAGAGTCATGGTCCCTTTGAAATTTTTTTTGACTAGAGATGGCGGCTGATTTGTAATGAAGCATTATTGACATCTTAGAATGGCGGTTTTGACCTAAAAAACACCGTTTTAAGCGTAAAAATATGGAATGTTTTGGGTTATGTTATTGATAACAAAGGAGATTCTATGGAGCGTCCCCTGATTTATATGTTGGTCTTACTGGTTTTATGTGCAGGAAATTCTGAGGCAGCAACAAAAACGAGTCAAGAAACTCAACAAAAGAGATTTTTCTGGGGAATAGGAATTGGTTTTTCTTATCCCACCGAAGATTGGGCTGAGTACTTCACCGTTGGTTTAGGGGCAAATGCAGGAGGCGGATACCAGCTAATCAAACGTAGAAATTTTGACTTTGAATTAGTCAGTAATTTGGCAGCTTATATATTTTTCAACGAAACCAATTATTCCGGGTCAAGCTGGAGTCGTTTCGTATTGGCAGCAGACGGTAGGTTTAATATCAAATCATTCAGCCCCATTATCTTTTTTCTACAAGGAGGAGTGGGGGCCTATTGGGATATATCAGAGTTTTATGATTACCAACTGCTGCAGTATGAAAAAGAATTCAATTTGGGATTTGGACCCAGGATCGGATTCGGGTTCGCTTATAAATTTATAGAAGTGAAATGTATATACCATATGGAAAAAAATCCAATGCTTTCTCTCATTTTATCAGCAGTCGTCGGAAGGTCTAATTAGAGGGAAAGAATGTGGAAAGATGGAGATTGAATCATCTCAAAAACAGGGGAGAGGTCAGCAGATGATTTTCTATCTAGCTATCTAGATTTCAGATTGACTGGGTTCGCTTTTTATGTGTATTATGATGGCAGATTCACTTAGAGGGACAAAATTTGACGAAATCTAAGCAGTAATCATGACCACCCAATGCCTTAAATGCCAATCAAAAAATCCTGATGATTCTAAATTCTGCAAGGATTGCGGGGAACCTCTCAAGCCACCAAAGAAAGTCTCCGTCACCAAGACTTTTCAAACACCGTTAAAAGAAATTAACAAAGAAACCGTTATTGCCGGCAAGTACAAAATCATCGAAAAAATAGGCGAAGGGGGCATGGGTCAGGTGTATAAGGCGAAAGATACCCGGCTTGACCGTATGGTCGCCTTAAAATTCCTGCCACCTGATTTGACCAAAGACCCGGAAGCTAAGAAACGGTTTCTTCAGGAGGCAAGGGCAGCCGCAGCTCTGGATCATCCCCATATCTGCACAATCTATGAAGTGGATGAGGCCGAGGGACAAACTTTTATCTCCATGTCCTATATCCAAGGCCAAAACTTAAAGGACAAACTCAAAGAAGGCCCTCTGGACATCAATAGAGCCAAGGATATTGCTTTACAGGTGGCTGAAGGACTCAGACAAGCCCATGAGAAAGGCATCATCCACCGCGACATCAAACCAGCTAATATTATGCTGACAGAAAAAGGACAGGCAAAGATCACTGACTTTGGATTGGCCAAACTCACAGGAGGAGCTGATCTCACCAAAACATCCACTGTCATGGGCACAGCCGCCTATATGTCTCCTGAGCAGGCCAGAGGAGACAAAATTGACCACCGGACCGATATCTGGTCTCTGGGAGCCATGTTCTATGAAATGCTCTCAGGAAAAGCCCCTTTTCAGAGAGAGCGTGAACAGGCTTCGATCTTTGCCCTCCTCAATGACAAACCCACGCCTCTTTCTCTGCTCAGATCTGATATCCCTGTTCACATAGAAACAGTGATTGAGAAGGCTATGGCAAAGAACGCCTCTAAAAGACACCGGAAGGTGAGTGACTTTATCCAGGACTTGAAGACATCACAGGCTGATTCCCCGCCAAAAACAGAGAAATCGATTGCCGTGCTTCCGTTTGTCAATATGAGCGCGGAAAAGGATAATGAATATTTTAGCGATGGGCTGACTGAAGAAATCATCACCGATCTATCAAAAATCCAATCACTGCGGGTCATTTCGCGCACATCAGCCATGATGCTCAAGGGAACCAAAAAATCCATGAAAACAATCGGTCAAGAATTAGATGTGCAGTATGTGCTTGAAGGGAGTGTCAGAAAAGCCGGGAACAAACTGAGGATTACAGCCCAGCTGATCAATGCATCCAGCGACGCCCATCTCTGGGCAGATAAATACAGCGGAACCCTGGATGATGTCTTCGATATCCAGGAGAAAGTGTCACAATCCATTGTGAAAGCCCTCAAACTGAAATTAACTTCAGGAGAGACCCAAGGTATGGTTGAGCGTCCCATCAAGAACATCCAAGCTTATGAATACTATCTGCGAGGTCGCTTCGCCTATGCGAGTTTCACCAAAGAGGGTCTGGACCAAGCCAAGCAGTATTATGAAGCCGGGCTTAAGATCACCGACGGCAATGCGCTGCTGTATGCAGCTCTAGGGAATGTATACCTTGAGTATGCTCGTATCTGGATAAAACAAGAGGATGCTCTTGACAAGGCAGAAGAATACGCTCAGAGGGCTTTGGGGCTTGACCCTGAGACTGCACAGGCATACACCGTGCTGGCATTGAGTCATTATATGCGCGGCATAACAAGAGATATGGTCCGCCTGCTTAAGAAGGGATACTCGATCGATCCTAATGACATCATATTGATCCAATACCTTGGCTGGAGCTATATTATCAAAGGAAAAACTTCAAAGGCGTTTCCCCTTGCGAACCGGATTATTAAATTGGATCCCATCAATCCCATAAGCGGATTCTTGAGTGTAGTGCTTTTCTACCAGGGCAAATTCAAAGAAGCCGCTGAGGCTGGAGATAAATTTTTTTCAGATGCTATGCTGGAGATTCCCTTTGTTCGGTTTTATAAGTCATTGTTCCTCGTTTTTGCAGGAAAAGAAAAAGAAGCACTTGATATCCTTGAGCCAATTGAACAGATATCAATATCAGATATATACATCCAAAACGCCCGGCTTTTGAAATATGTGCTTCAGGGGAAGAAAAATCGAATTCGTGATTTGATGGATGAGGAATTTATTCTGGCAGAGAAAAGAGACGCCGCTGCTTCTTGCTGGGCAGCCTCATTTTTTGCTATGCTCAGGGATTTTGATTCTGCAGTCGATTGGCTCAAAAATTCCATAGATCTCGGCTTTATCAACTATCCTTATATGAGTCAATATGATCCTTTTTTATCAAAAATGAAGGGCGATCCCAGGTATGAAAAACTCATGGAGCGCGTTAAACATGAATGGGAGAATTTTGGGGTGTAAAGGAGTCGATATGACTCCAAAGAGTAAAATAAAGCCGTCTTTTCATTTTCTGTTGATACTCTGGTTTTCTCTATCCCTTTTTTCCAGCTGCCAGGATGATCATCGAATCACATTCAGCCGGATCCAAAAAATACATTCCTGGAAACCCAGAACACTTTACCGCGACTTTTACACATGGCCCAAACTGTCTCCGGATGGCTCCAGGATCGCATTCATCCGGGAAGGACAGCTTATGGTATCTGAATTACCTGAATTCAATGATAAGGATGTTTCTACAGCTATAGGCTTTGATCGTGTCAGTGATTTTTCATGGCGAAGAAACAGCAAAGCACTGGATATCATTGGATACAAGGAAAAGAAAAACTTTGTTAAGTGTGTTGATTTGGATAAGGATCAAACCACAACTTCTTTTCCCGGTGTCTGGTCTGAAGATGCCCAATACTGTGCCTTTTATAATGAAAAAGACGGCCGGAAAGGAATATGGCTGACCCAAACTCAAAGTCAAGCCAGTGAATTGGTTCTTGCTGATTTCATCCCCCGGTACATGACCTTTTCTCATCAAGGCGGCATCCTGGCTGTTATGGCAGAAGATGAGGGTGTTTCCAATCGTCTGATTGTTTACCATATCAACGACAATCAGCATTACGTTCTTCATGACAAAATAGACGGTGTCGAACCCATTGTCTTTTCTCCGGATGACCAATATATCCTCCTCAGTATGGTCAGTGATCAATCATTCCGGGCTGAAGATATTCATAAACCGGTTGCTGACAGAGATCTGGACATTTATTCGATCCATATTGTTACAGGACAGACCCGTAAGTTGTATGAAAGCCTCAATGAAGACGTGATCATTGGAATGAGCGGAAACACACTCTACTGGACAGAAATAAGAACCGTTTTAAGTGTTGGGCTGCTGTCATTTGATGGAGGAGACATCAGCACGCTGGTTAATGACCATGCTTTTGATCCGGTGTGGCATCCCAAAGGAAATAAAATCTCTTATTCATACGGGCAATTCCGTTTGATGGATTTCCCCATGAATTGGGATATCGGCTCGATTGAACTTGACGGATCATTGCATTCCGAATCAACAGGATATATAGAAGTTGGGGGATTTCATGAAGATATGCTCCCCATGTGGTCTCCTGATGGCCAATTCTTTGCTTTTCACTCCCACCGAAGCCCTTTTCCAGTATCATCCTACAGGGAAGATGGAAGCACAGACGGGATTTGGATCAAAGATACTGCAAATGACTCAGAAAAATTAGCAGTCAATATGGGTTATGAAACCGCGATGTGCGACTGGTCTCCTGATGGGAAAAAACTCGTTTTCACTACCATTGCTCCGGAAGATCATCTGCATAAAGCGTGGATATGTGAGCTTGAACATACAAAGTCCGGAAGCCACAGCATAAAACCTCTGCTTAAGGAGGACCTTGAAGGAGATGTCCTGGCTGTATCATGGTCTCCCTTGAAACATGAAATAGCGATCGAGGAGGACCTGGGAGGATTCAAACGTGTTATCTGGATAGCAGACCTAGCAGATGGTTCAAAGAGAAAAATCGTTGAATACACCTGTATGCCAAGATGGGGCGGTCTTGATTTCTCCACGGAGGGGGAATACCTTATTTATGCCGCATTTGCCAACGAACACCACCAGCTTTTCAAAATCAAACTCGATGATCTGGCTAACACACAGCTGACCTATCAGGAACAGGAATTATTCCACCCTCAAGTTTCTCCAGACGGTGATTTCATAGTCTGTTCGGTCTATGACCATTTCAAATCCATTTGGAAAGCAGATTTAAAGTAATCAGGATATTGGACCTGAGATGATACAGGATCCCTCTTTTTTCTTATTGACTGAAATTCCTTTCTATGTGTATGATGGGGATAAAATTACTCTGAGGGTACGCAATTTTATAAAATCAAGAGCACATCATCATGACCATCCTATGTCCTAAGTGTCAGCACGAGAATCCTGAAGGAACCTCTTTCTGCGGGAAATGCGGCACAAAGCTTGGTCCTGATGCTGGCCCCACTCTGACCGCAGAAACTCCCAAACAAGAGCTCACCACCGGCTCCACTTTTGCCCACCGCTACCAGATCATCGAAGAACTGGGCAAAGGAGGCATGGGAAAAGTCTATAAAGTATATGACACCAAAATCAACGAAAAAATCGCTCTCAAGCTCATCAAGCCGGAAATCGCTTCAGATAAAAAGACCATCCAACGATTCAGCAATGAACTGAAATTCGCCCGTAAAATCAGGCATAAAAACATCTGTCAGATGTTTGACCTTGGTGAATACAGAGGAACGCATTTTATCACTATGGAGTATGTGGAAGGTCAGGACCTTAAGAGGATGATCAGGCAGTCAGGTCAGCTATCCTTAAGCACCATCCTTCATATAATCAAACAAGTCTGTGATGGTCTTGCAGAAGCCCATTCATCAGGAATCGTCCACAGAGACCTCAAACCCAACAACATCATGATCGATGCAGACGGGAATGTCCGCATCATGGACTTTGGGATTGCCCGCTCTCTTATAACAAAAGGAATCACCGGCACTGGTATGATGGTGGGCACTCCGGAATACATGTCACCAGAACAAACAGAAGCCAAAGAAATGGATGAGAGGTCAGATATCTATTCACTGGGTGTGATTCTCTTTGAGATGACAACCGGTCATCTTCCCTTCAAAGGCGAAACTCCACTCAGCATCGCCATGAAACACAAAGGAGAGTTGCCCCGCAATCCTAAGGATCTCAACACTCAAATTCCCGATAAATTGAGCGATTTGATTCTGAAATGCCTGGAACAGGACAAAAAAAAGAGGTATCAGAGTGCTGAAGAAGTCCACTTTGAACTGAAAAAGATCGAGCAGGGCATTCCGACCGCAGATAGAGTGAAACCAAAGAAAAAACCTCTCACCTCAAAAGAAATAACCGTCACCTTTGGATTAAAAAAACTCTTGATCCCCTCGGCAGCTTTCGTCCTTTTCATCATCGCAGCCATTGTCCTCTGGAATCTTCGTTCGTCAAAAGAGCTAATTCGGCCTCCCTCTGGTTCCCCATCTGTGGCGGTTCTTCCTTTTGAGGATTTGAGCAGTCAGAAAGACCAGGAACACTTTTGCAATGGGCTGGCAGAATCCCTCATCAATGCCCTGACTCACATTCAGGACTTACGAATTCCTGCCCGAACCTCCTCATTTTCCTTCAAAGACAAAGTTAAAAACCTCCGTGAAATTGGCAAAAGACTGAATGTCAATAACATTCTCCAAGGGAGTGTTCAAAAATCAGGAAACAAAATTCGCATCACAGTCCAGCTCATCGATGTCATTGATGAGTCTTTGATCTGGTCCGAACAGTACAACCGGGAACTGGATGATGTGTTTGTCATCCAAGATGATATTGCATTAGCCATTGTAGATAAGCTTAAGATCAATCTGCTCGGTGAAGAAAGAGTTAAGCTGTTGAAACGATACACTGAAAATGCCGAGGCCTATGAGCTGTATCTGCAGGGCCGTTATTTATGGGACAAGAGAACACATGAAGCCATGAATAAGGGCATTGATTTTTTTGAAAGAGCTATCGAAATAGATCCGGATTTTGCCCTTGCCTACGCAGGGATTTCTGATTGTTTTGCTAGTATTGGATGGTACTCTTTGATCCCCAAAGAAATAGCGTATAAAAAAGCAAAAGAGACAGCAGAGAAAGCTATCCAGATTGATAACACTTTGAGTGAAGCTTATGTTTCTCTGGGCAATGTGAAAGCTCTGTTTGGCTGGGATTGGGAAGGAGCTGAAGAATCCTACTTGCGTGCTCTGTCTCTCAATCCATCCAATGCAGAAGCCCATCATCAATATGCTCATTTGTTGACCATGAGGGGCAAGGTAGAAAAAGGTGTTTCTGAGATGAAGCAAGCCCTTGTACTTGAACCGCTTTCCCCAGTCATCAACTCCTGTTTAGGCCAGAATCTTTATTTTGCCCGTAAATACGATGCAGCTATCAATCAGCTGAAGAAGGCCATGGAGATGGATCTTTTCTCAGAAGATTCCTATGAATGGATCGGAAAGTCTTATCTCCAAAAAGGGCTCATTGAACAATCCCAAGATTGGTTTGAAAAAGGGATGACTGCGCCTAGATTTAAAACCAGAATGCTGGCAGTTCTTGGATATTCCTATGCACTCGAAGGTAAAAAGACTGACGCACAGAACACACTGAATCAATTAAGACAAATCTCAGAGAACCAGTATGTTGATCCCTGTTATATCGCTTGGATCTATGCTGGCCTTGGCGAAAAAGAATTCACATTCAAGTGGCTTAATAAAGGGCTTGAAGAAAGATCCAACTGGATGATCTTCCTCAAAACTGATCCATGTTTTGACAGTTTGCGGAAAGAACATGAATTTAAGGCTCTTCTGAAAAAAATGAACCTAGAATAGAGCACATGTCTTAATAGTGATAAAATTATTGATTTGATTGGACATAAGTTTTTCGGATAAAATTTTCGAGACAATCACAATGATACTTGTTAAATGCGTCTGTGGACTTTTGACAGGTGAAGAATCCGTCATTTGAAAATAAATCTCAAGGAATAAAAAATGAATTTGGATCAAAAAAACATTGTTTTGACCGGAGCCGCGTCCGGAATCGGGTTTGAAATACTCCAGGCACTGAAAAATAAAAATGTCCGAATCATTGCCGCGGATATTCACTCCCAAAACCTAAAAAAAGCCATTGGAGACGTCCCTGATTGTCATGCTTTTGTTGCAGACCTTTCAAAACCTGAAGAAATCGACCGGCTTTTTGATTTTACTATCCAAAAAATAGAAACCATTGATCTTTTTATAGCCAACGCTGGTTTCGCTTATTATGAAAAACTAGAAAATCCTGATTGGGAACACCAGAGGAAAATTATAGACTTGAATTTCAATGGTCCGGTCTATTCAGCCGTGAAAATGGCAGCTCTCAATAAGAACAGAAGTTACAAAACAGTGTTCATTTCTTCAGCAATGGCATACTGGGCAACCCCGGGATACAGCCTTTATTCGGCCTCCAAAGCTGCCCTCAAAAGGTTTGCTGACGGCTTTCGGTTTGAAACTCCTTCTAACTCATTTTCTATTGCTTATCCCATTGCCACCAACACCAATTTTTTCAATGCAGCCGGAGAACTTGTCCCCAGATCCAAACCCATGCAGGAACCGTATAAAGTGGCCCAAAGAATCATCAAAGGGATTGAAAAAGATAGGTTTCAGATATATCCTTCCCGTTTGTTTCGTATCTCATACCATTTGAACAAAATCATTTCTGTGATCAAACCAGTCTTCCAGCACCAAGAAAACCAAAGATTTAAAAAATGGCTCTGTTTAAAGAAATGAAACCATTTCTAATTTCATAAGTCTAAATCTAATGAAAACAAATCTCAAAAGCGGAAAAACCTTCATTTCTATTCGGGGGCTTCCTATTCTCGGAGAAGAGGAGATCAAGAATAAGATTCAGACCAATGAGGATCAATTCAAAATCGAATATTCCCGGCCGTAGCGCAGCATCTGCTTCACATAATCATCCGGATAAGAGATTTGAATGTCTATAATTTTGCCGTCCTCTTTGACCGGTGTATACAGAGGATTCATGAATCCTCCATACGGTGCCAGATTCAGTTTGCTGTAGCGTTCGATCACCTCTTTGTGAAGGTCTGAATCAACCTTCACTCCGTAGCTTTCAACAAGCTTTTGGGCCGATTCATAGTCTCCCTCGCTGGTGATCCGTTGGACTTCTTTGAGAAGCTCTCCGTACAATTCCCGCAGTTTTGGATAGTCATTGATCACAAAAAACGTTTTCCCGTCACTAATCTCTTTAGAGATCACATTCTGAGGTTTGCCGTTTTCATAGACCCAGTGAGAGACCAGAGCCCGGCTCCGCATATGAGCCTGCTCAATGGTTTTTCCCAGCTCGATTCGGGTGAGTTGGGTCATAAGTCCGTTTCGCACAGCCGCATCATAAGCCGTCTTGGCCGCGTCCTCATTGGGCAGAACCCCTAATTCCACCAGCTTGGGGTCCATGATGAAATAAAGGGCAAACAGATCAGCCCGGGCTTCCTCAATAGGGGAGTGATAATTTTTAAGGGCTTCACTGCTGACACCCGGCAGAAGTTTTCCGGATCCATGTCCCAGCACTTCATGCAGGTCGGTGTGAACATTGCCTGCCAGAGCCCCGTATTTTTTGGATCTCTCCAAAATCTCATCATTGTAAGTGAATTCCTTGCCAAAAGGGGAATCCAGTGAGGCTTGGTCATAAGCATAGGTGATGTTTTCAAGAGTGACGGATTTGGAACCATGGTTCCGCCGGATCCAATTGGGATTGGGCAGATTGATGCCAATGGGAGAAGAAGGATAGCAATCGCCTCCCAGCATGGCTGTGGTGATGACTTTAGCGGTCACTCCCTTGGCCTCATCCCTTTTAAAGCGGGGATCGGTGGGTGAATTCTGTTCAAACCATTGGGCATTCTCTGAAATCACCTCAACCCGTTTGGTGGCTTCCAGGTTTTTGAAATTGACCACAGATTCCCATGTGGCTTTCATGCCCAGAGGATCACTGTAGACTTCAATGAATC
>WJMT01000111.1 GCA_014727835.1 Candidatus Aminicenantota bacterium
CTAAAACTGAAAGCAAAATAATTTCCTCAGCTCTGGATAAAAGTTTCATGATGGGCCTCTTTGATTTTTGTAATCTTTATCATAGTCTATCGAAATCCGATACATATATGTATACGCAGAAGGATGTCAAAGGGTTGCCATAAAATTTTTTATATAAAAAATAGGGAATAGGTATTGTGGCACTGTTTTTATTCGTAGCGCAAAGAGTCTGCAGGATTTGTCAGAGCTACTTTGATGGACTGGAAGCAAATGGTTAGCAAAGCTAAAAACAGGGAAGCAAACGCTGAGGCAAAGAAAATCCAGAGTTCAATACTCGCCCTGTAAGCAAAATCCTGCAGCCATCGGTTCATAATGAGATAAGCTACAGGCCAGGCAATGATATTAGAGATCAGAATAAGCCAAGTGGACTCTTTTGAAAGAAGGATCAGGATATTGGGGATCGAAGCCCCAAGGACTTTACGGATTCCGATCTCTTTTGTCCGCCTCTCTGCATTGAAGGATGCCATGCCAAAAAGGCCGAGGCAGGCAATAAAGATGGCCAGCGCTGTAAAAGTATTGAAGACCTTTCCGATGCTTTGTTCGGTCCTGTAGAGGTTGTCGATGCGATCGTCAAGAAAAGAAAACTCGAAAGGAAAACCTGGAGTAAATTTTTTCCATGACTCCTCTACTGAGGCCAACGCACTTCTAAGATTTTCACTATTGATCCTCACAGTTGCGTAAGAGTACGCCTGTGGAGCAATCAACAAAATCAGAGGCTCGATTTTGGTATGGAGGGATTTGTAGTTGAAGTCTTGGATAACACCGATGATGGGACCTTCTATACCGTATGCACGGAATCCTTTTCCTAAGGGAGATTCCATTCCTGTCGCTTTAACGGCTGCTTCATTCAACACAAAAGCTTTATTATCCGAGGGGTGATCTTTTGAAAAAAATCGGCCCTGGGCCATTTCCATACGCATTGTGTCCAGATAGTCATAGTCGACAGAGACAATCTGCATCTGCACCCGGATGCCCTGTTCTTTGCCTTCCCACCAGGCCCCCGATGTGCCGCTTCCGATATGGGTTGGAAGACTGGAACTGAAAGTAACATTAAAAATGTCTGGATTTCTGAGCAGTTCAGTTTTGACTGTATCGAAATTTTCCCTCATCTCTCCTCTCTGGGCAAACACAACCAGGTGTTCTTTGTCATAGCCCAGGTTTGTTTCCCTGATATGGCTGAGCTGTTGGTGCACAATCAGGGTCCCGATGATCAGGATGATCGTCAGGGAGAACTGGGTAACCACCAGAATTTTCCTAAATCTTGCTCCGCGAACTCCCGTCCGAAAAGCCCCTCGAAAGATTGAGATCGGACGGAATGCGGAGAGAAAGAGAGCCGGATAGCTGCCCGAGAGGACTCCTGTAAAAAATCCAATGCCCAATAATCCCAGAATAAACTCCGTATTTTTGGACAGGCTAATAGAAAGCTCTTTTCCGGAAAGATTGTTGAAGGCGGGCAACAAAGCAAGGATCAAAACAACAGCGATGGCCAGTGAGAACAATGAGAAGAGGATAGATTCTCCGTAAAACTGCTTGATAATATCTGACTTGTGGGCCCCGATGACTTTTCTCATCCCCACTTCTTTGGCCCGAATGGCTGATCTGGCTGTAGCCAGGTTCATAAAGTTAATACAGGCGATTAAAAGGATAAAAAGAGCCGCTGCAGTAAAAACATAGATATAGATGACATTACCATGAGAGGTAAAATCGAAATTAAAATTCGAGTGAAGATGTATCCGGGTTAGCGGTTGAAGGTAATACATATTGTGCCCAGGATCGTCCCTCTCGACCATCTCCTTAAGTTTGCGGTTGACTGCTTGGACAGAGGCTCCCTCCTGCAGCTGGACATAGGTATAGAAAGAGACATCTCCCCAGCTATCCAGGTTCCGTCCTGACTCCCTAAAAAGCTCAAATGGACGGACAAAATCGAATTGCAGGTGTGAATTGTTGGGAACATCGGCGATAACTCCGGTCACCGTATAATCCTTACTGTTATTCACTGTGATTGTCTTGCCCAACGGGTCGTCATCCCCGAAAAACTTGTGAGCTACTTTCTGAGTGAGAACAATTGAGTGCAGTTCGGTCAATGCGGACGATGGGTTTCCTTGAATAAAAGGAAAGTCAAACATCTCAAAAAAGGAAGGATCGGCTAAAAGTCCGCGTTGGTCGTTGAAAGATTTGTCCCCGAAAGTGAAAAGCATTTGCCCGTGGGGAGTGATTCTGGTCGCATTGACCACTTCAGGAATCTCATCTTTCATCTTTCCTGCTAAAATCGGGGGAGATACGGCCTCGTGTGTGGTGGCTGCTTCCAGGGGATCGAGCAGGATTCGGTGAAGCTCGGCAGCGTTTTGATGAAACCGGTCGAAACTGAGCTCATCCTGAACCCACATGAGCATGAGAACACTGCAGGTGATCCCTACAGCCAGTCCTGCGATATTGATAAATGAGTAGGCTTTGTGCCTTTTAATGTGACGCAAAGCGATTTTGAGATAATTTTTAAGCATGGCTAAGCTCCAATAAATTAAATTTTTTAGACTGAGAGGGATGGTTTTGAACGTTTGGGACCAATACCA
>WJMT01000015.1 GCA_014727835.1 Candidatus Aminicenantota bacterium
CTGTGCGAATATGCAGACACACTCACTGCTTTTGGGAACACAACCCCGTCCTCATATCTGAGGCTTGTTCCCAATCAGGAGGCCCCCACTCGAATATTCTGGAGTGGACTGAACAGACAGGCCTTAATACGGGTTCCCCTGGCATGGTCCGAATTCAACCATTTGGCAAAAAAAATAAACCCTCAGGAAACAGCCAGTCCTAAAGGAAATTTTGAAAGCAAGACTGTGGAATTGAGAAGTGGTGATGGAAGTGCTCTCATTCATCTTTTCATTGCCGGGATTGTCATGGCTGCAGAATGGGGCTTGACCCAACAAAATTCCATTGAGATCGCTCATAATCTATATGTCAAAGGCAAGTTCAGCAAGGACCAGGATATCATGGATTCCTATAAATCACTTCCTTCCAGTTGCAGGGAATCCAGTGAATTGCTTATTAATAAAAGAGAAATGTACCAGAGAGATAATGTCTTTCCGTCCACGATCATCGATTATATCGCTGATTTGCTGGAAACAGAGCACCTTGACCTGTCTCAGCACACCACACCGGAAGCTTTGGCCAAAGTGATGCATAATGACATTCACAAACGCTGAAGTCAAAAATTGTGGATGCACTTGAAAAAAACAGAATATTTGTTATAATATCAATAATCTTATTGTGCTGGCTGGATAAGATTTATTAATACCCTCCTTCATTATCCCCTTTTTGCTTATTTTCCCCAAACAGCCAGCATCTTCATACTTGAGCCAAACAGGGATTTAGATTCTGCGGAAACGTTCGAATCCTGAAATTCCGATGAAATCAAGTTTGTTTTCTTTCTCGATTTCATCAAACAAAAGATTCAATCCTAAAGTATCACTGGAAATGTGTCCGGCGATGATGATGTTCAAATTAGCCTTTTTGGCTTTTTTGAGATGTTTTTCACCGATATGCATTCCCACAAGAGTACTGATGCCGCTGTTGGCGATCTGTTCGAATATATCTTCAGAACCTCCTGTGCCTCCGGTCATATCTACATAAATTTTTCCGCACTTGTTGGTTTCAGTTCCATTGATGATCTTGGGAGGAGCTTGAAATTTGGAGGATTTCTTGTATTCCGGCATTTTTTTCAGTATCTCCATGAGCTCCTTAAGATTGTATGGCTTCTCTTTTTCAAACATTTTTTTCAAATAGGCTGTCACACAATTGTCTGCAGGGGTGTGAACACACATCATAGGAAATTTCAGTAGTTTTGCGGCATCCACAGCTCTGTTATGGTTGACCGGCAGAATCCCTCGCTCCACCTCAGAGATTCTTTTTTCCATAAGCTGTTCTGCCACACTGATGGTGATTCCATACTGCGCCAGCAGATCTGCTTGAAGTCTCATCACATCGTAAAGCTGGGCCAATGCATATCCTTCCGGATGATGCGAAATGATCAGGTCAATGCTTTGTTTATCCTCTTTATTGAGTTTATGAGCGAGCAGGATTTCACCGATTTCCATATCAATCCCCACGATGACTTTTTTGACCTCCTTATCCTGCGCTCCATATAAGATCCTGGTATCTGAAAATGGGTTGAAGAGCCGATCTTGATCGTAATATTCTTTTTCTTCGTCAGATAATTTTTCAAATCGCTCTTTTTCCTGCTCCAGTATTTTCTTGATCTCTTTTTGAGACCTTAAGTCGTTCTTTACACCGATGGAAATGATTTGTTTATACAGTTTGCTTAATTTCATTGGAAAATCTCCTTTTTACAGCCTGTTCAAAATCATGAATGATTATTTTCATTTATTTCATCCATTAAATCAACCCATCTGAAATATCTAAGAATTTTTTAAGAACAATGCGATGGACAATTTTCATGTTTGCATTTTTTGTTCTCATCGCTATTTTTTGAAATTTCAGGCGAGCGCATCTGAAATTTAGTTGAGGAACCCTGCCTGCTCTGCACTCCTTGGGGATTCCTCATCCCCTGCGCTCTCCTCTATATAAATATCCCAGAGTTAAATTCATGAATCAGAAGGCACAATCCTCAATGTCGCTTCAGCCACACATGAGTTTCATCAAGCTCAAAACATTGACTCGTGAATAATCCAGTCCAGTGGTACTGAAAAAGCGAAACAAGAATTTATATAATTGGAACTCAACTGTATCCAAAAATTGACACATTTGTTCTTGATCAAATCAAAATCTTTTTTAAGTCTATTGCTAGCAGCGATTTAGGGTGTACTTTATGACTTGGCCTGTTTCTTGAATAACATTATGGATGTGTCAATAAAATCAAAGGAGGAAACAATGAAACAATTGGCATCCATTATACTCCTGAGCGTGTTTGCTCTGGTTTTGATTCTTTCTTCAGTTGTGACAGCTTACAGCAGTACATCAGAGGTCGATGAATGTTATGATAAGCATGAACGGTGCAACCAGAGGGTTTTGAACGGCAATTACGGCGTGGTCAAAACGGTTCTTTTCCTCACAACCTGTGATGTGGCTCTGACTGCCTGTTTGATTGCCATCAATATTTAAATGTTCAGCGCCAGTGGGCCCTCAAATCAAAATTTGGGGGCCCTTTAGGAGGATATTCATGAAGAAACAAATGTGTATTGCCCTTATGGCTTTGTTATTTTCTGTTTATTTCTGCAGGGCAGCATGGGGGATGGAACAACAGCGAGCGATTTGTGTCTATGAGGATATGATTATAGATGGGGAAGGGTTTGACAATTATTTCCCGCTTCCTGTTGAAATCAAATGTGATTCGCAAAACATTTGCGTTCTCGATGCAGAGGACCATGCCATAAAGATATTCACAAAAAAAGGAACCTATATAAAATCCATCGGACAAAAAGGAAAGGGCCCTGGTGAATTTGATATGCCTTCGGGTTTGGATCTTTTTGATGGCAGGCTTTATGTTGCTGATAAAATGAATCGGAGAATTCAGGTTCTTGATAAAGACGGAATCTATTTGAATGGATTCATCACCAGATTTTCTCCTGACGATGTCGCAGTGCTGGACAAAGACTGTATTGTGGTTTCAAAACTTCCTCTGATCGGAAAATCAGAAGTCAAGATGATCTTTTGTTTTAACTCTGAGGGCCGATTATTATGGAAGCAATTGGACTCTTTTTATTCTGGAGAGCGAATTTATGATGTGTTTCGGAACAGATTGGATATGGGTATATCCGAAGATGGGGCCCTGATGGTGGTGAGAAAGAACAACGACAGAAATGTATACTGGTACAATCAAACAGGATCTCTCATAAACAAGGTCAGTCTAGACAAAACATATTCATTCAAAGATATTGTGCTTCCTGTAAGGAAGAAAAGGACCCTGTCCAATCTTTTCAGCGACATGGCAGTGTGGAAAAATCGGCTCTATTTGTTGTCATCCAAATACACCAAAAAAGGGAAAAAACAGGACCTGCTTCCTGGAGACCAGATCCATATTTTTGACATCAATGGGAATCACTTGAACCGGATCGACCTTCCGTTTGCCTTCAAATTGATTAGTGTGGATGGCCAGAGAATTTTAGGTATTGACAGTCAGCAAGCGCTGAGAATTTTAAACATGGTTCAACAATGAAGACAGCCCTCATGATCCCTCTGTTTTTTTTGTGTTTAAATCCAGGAGGGATTATCCTCTCTCCTGAAATCCTTATTTATGAGTCTTTAGATGAAGTTCTGAGGGATTACCAGGGCCCCTGTCTCTTGGTTTTCTTTTCCACATCCTGTCAAGTCTGTTGGGAAGATCTGTTTGATATGAGATATTTTGTTCAAAAAAACAGAATTGAGGTCAAGCTCTGTGGTATCTCCAGGGAGCCTCTTAAAGAACTGCAAATCTTTATTGAGAAGTACTCTATTGACTTTCCGGTGGTGAATGACCTCAAAGGGATTCTTTATAAAAAATTCCAGGTTGACCTTGAGCCTTTCAAACTGATTCTTATAAAGGAGAGCGTGTTATACAGAGACAGCTATTATGATAACAAGGCAACAAACCAAGTCCGAATAAAGAAAGTGCTTATGAGGTTTGAAAACAAACTCTTTGAGTCTATTTGGGATCAGATGAGGTCTTCGGGTTTTTTGGTGTCATAGCATTCAAAGGGGATCTCCATCTCATGAGCCAGGGCTTTTAGTTCAGATAAATGATCTCCCATGACAGTCATGGGATGATTTGAGTTGATATGATGTTCGATTTGACCACACAGTTTTAAATACCAATGAGGCCATTCCGGGCTGCATTTTTTGGAACGCTCTTCCCACATTTTTTTGGTGGGGATATCTGTAACGCCTCGGCCCGCACACAGGTAGAGCTGGTGATTTCGATAAGAAAAACGGGCCCATGTGACTGTACCAGGCACGCAAGCCACCAAAGAACAAGTGCCTCCTCCGTTTTTGAAATACATATATGTCTGGCGTTCGGACCAGCATCCATCAAGGGATTCATGACTTCCTTGAGCGAAAAAGGGAGCAAGGGATCCGGAATTGACAAACCAGTACAGTGATTGCTTTGAATCCCAATATCTGAGGTCATTGAAACCTACCGGTTCATGGTCATTTAAGAGCTTCAGCACCTGCATAGTGATGGCTGCTCCATCATCTGCTTCTGTTGCAGTGACAAAGGTTTCCCCATTGGAATCAGGCCGTACCCGATTGTTCAGGATTCCCAGAGTTAGGTCGGTACAAGGATAATGCTCGATCCAATCCAGCTGGTCCTGGACACCCATAAAATCCAATCCAAACTGTTTTTTTAACTGGAGGATGGCATAATAGACTTTCATCTGAAAAAGGACCATTTCCTTGGTAAGGTGCTTTTTTGGATCAGCTCCAATGCGGATATCCATTCCTTTACTGAGGAGAAAATCCAAGGCTTTTTGGGCTTTGTCATCAGGGATATTTTCGGTCATTTTCAAAAGCCGCAGGCCGTCAAATCCCTCTCTTGTCACTCCAAAATATTTCAAGAAATGAGCATCTGAGATCTTATTCCACATCTGCATGGATCTGGGTCCCACGGCTCCATAGATCGAGCCGGACAAGGCCCCTAAAACGCGTTCGGCTTTTTCTTGGTCTGCTCTCCGAACCGGAATGTCAATGACATCAGGTTTTTGAGAAGAGTATTCTCCGCTGTTTAAAAAAGATCTCACAGGTTCCTTATAATGTTCATGGTCTGTAAAGTCTTCCACAAACAAACGGGAAGTTTGGATTTCCATATGAGAAGTGCCTGCCGCAGCAGCTAAAAGACCCACAGCTCCCGGATAATCAGAAATAGAGCTTCCCAGCATCAGCTTGGGGACATCAGGAGAGAGATGCCACATGGGACTGACTGAAAAATCAGGATAGGCCCAACCAGCCATAAAATTTATAAATCGGCTGGCTTTGGCTTTTTTTATGACCTTGATCCCCTGAGCTACACTGGAGATGGGTTTTGCCGGATTGAGCACATTAGCTTTCCATCCGCAGTGCTCAATGACTTCAATGAGCTCTTTAAGCTGCTTCTGTGCTTTGGGCCAGACTTCGGCATTGGGCTCATCTCTGCTGTCCAGCGGCAGGTAGATGTCAACGATTTTATTCATCAATGCCTCCTTTTTCTTTGAAATAGGAATTGATATATTCTCCTTCAGACTCAATGTTGTCTGTGGTGAAAACTTTGGAGGGGAGAGTGATTTCTTTGTTGACCTTTTGTCCATTCAGAATAAAGAGGGCTGTTTCAATTGCCTGTTCACCTCCAGTGGGATATTCAAACGAAGCTTCCAGAATTCCCTGTTTTACATAAATCTGTCCTTCGTGAGGGAGGCCGTCGATGCCCACAAAGATCATGTCTTTTTCTCTGCCAATAGCTTTGGCAGCGAGATATGCTCCGTGAGCTCCGGGATCATTGTGGGCATAAACCAGATCGATCTTATCAAAGCGGGCTAAGGCGGATTCCATCTCTTTTCTGGCTTCTGGTTCCAGCCATTTCATATCTGCTTCAAATATGACTTGAATATCATTGCCTGAGATGCCTTCCCGAAATCCGGCATGCCTGTCCTGACCAGGAGTTGAGGTCATCAATCCTTTGAGTTCAATGATTTTTCCCTCTCCACCCAGCCGTTCCACCACCCAGAGTCCGGCCGCTTTCCCGATTTTTTTATTATCAGC
>WJMT01000112.1 GCA_014727835.1 Candidatus Aminicenantota bacterium
CATCAAAGGAGATGAACATGCCGAACTCAGTCCCCACATAGAGCAGGCCTTCCCGGTTGGGGTCTTCGCGAATGACTCTGGTAGGATAGTCTTTAGGAATCCCGTTTTCTCCATTGGTCAAACGAGTCCATGACCGGCCGTAATCTTCAGTTTTATAAACATAGGGTTCCCAGTCATTCAGGAGATACCGATAAACAGCCAGGTATGCTTTTCCTGGTTTATGAGGGGATGCCTCAATAGTCTGGACCCGTCCTCTTGGAGGAAGGCTTGAAGGAGTCACCTCATTCCATGTGTTCCCATTGTCTTTGGTTATATGAACGGGGCCGTCATTAGCCCCCACCCAAATAACTCCTTTTTCCAAAGGCGACTCCTGGACAGCATAAATGGTGCTGTAAAATTCCTCTCCGGTGATATCCCGTGTGATGGGAGTTCCAGAGATGACTTGTTTGGAGGGTTCAAACGCGGTGAGGTCCGGAGAGATGGTTTCCCAAGTCACTCCCTCATTACTAGTCCGATGCAGGAATTGGGAGGCAAAATACACAGTGTTGGGATCGTGAGGGGAGATGTGAATAGGGGAGACTCTCTGGAAACGATACTTAAGGTCTTTGGGGTTGTGCCCGTACATATACTGAGCGCCCACATAATAATGTTTCTGTTGGCCAGTGTTTTTATTGTATCTTCCAAATCGTCCCTTACAGTTGGCATAAACGATATCTGGATTCCCAGGTTTGGGAACAGCAGGCCCTGTTTCACATCCTCCTACCGAAAGCCAGTATCCGGAAGCTCCGGAGGGAGAGGTGTAGGGAGGAAGGCTGGGAACTGCAATGGTGCTGTTGTCCTGCTGTCCAGCATAAAGCCAATAGGGAAATTGGTCGTCCACATGGACCTGGTAAAGCTCGGCTGTAGGCTGGTTGTGCTGGCTGGACCAGGTCTTTCCTCCATCCCGGGTGATGTTGGCGCCTCCATCATTGGACTGAATGAAAAGATCTGGATTGTGAGGATGGATCCACATGTCATGATTGTCTCCATGAGGTGTGGAGAGACGGATCCAAGTTTTGCCGCCGTCTGTGGATTTATAAAAGCGGGTGGAGTTAACATACAGGGTGTCACAGTCGGTGGGGTCTGCATCAATATTGGTGTAATAAAAAGGACGGTCCAAAAGCTCTTTTTTAGTGGAGATAAGCTCAAAGCTCTGTCCCCGGTCATAGGAGCCGTAAACTCCTCCTTCTCCAGGAGGAGCTTCGATAAGAACATAGATTAAATCAGGATCAGAGGGAGTGACAGCCAAGTCGCTTTTTCCCACCAGTTCTTGGGGAAGACCGTTAGAGAGCTTTTTCCAGGTGTCACCTCCGTCTGAAGATTTATAAACTCCGCCTTCCTTTCCTCCACTGATGATGGTCCAGGGTTTTCGCTCACCCCGCCATAGGCTGGCATAAATCTCATCCGGATTATCCGGGGCTAATTCCAGATCAATAGCTCCTGTTTTCTGAGAGACAAACAAAACTTTTTCCCAGGTTTTTCCTCCATCTTTGCTGCGGAACACCCCCCGAACCGGATTGGGTCCAAAAGCATGACCAAGAGCAGCTACAAAGATAATATCTGGATTTGCAGGGTGGATCTCCACCGCTCCGATCTGTCCTGCTTGCCGGAGCCCCATAAATTTCCAGGTTTTTCCTTCATCTGGGGACTTGTAGACACCGCGGCCAGTGATAACATTGCTTCGGATCCCGTCTGAGCCGGTCCCCACATAGATGATTTTAGGATCTGATGGGGCTACTTGAATAGCACCAATAGAGCCGGTTTCCAGATATCCATCGGAAATATTGACCCAATTTTGCCCATAATCAGTTGTTTTCCATACACCGCCTCCAGTGCTTCCCATATAAAAAGCAGAAGGCATTGAAGGCACCCCAGTGACAGCTGTGACTCGACCTCCCCGGGAGGGCCCCACACACCGGTATTTTAAATCTTTAAAAAAATCTGGGCTGTAAGAGGCGGAAGAAGAATTGACAAATAAAAGAAATAAAACATGAACAGTAAAAAATAACAATGATGTGATTTTTTTCATTTGATTAACCTCTTTTTACTTGGACTGTTTATAAAAGATAGCTATGTTTTTTTTGACTTTTATCATTTCACTTTTTTATAATGAATGTAATATAATAAAGTTGCTGGCTGGAGAGGAATCCTCCTTAGCCCCGCTTCCTTTTCTAAACCTTGGCGCCTCGACAGCCAGCCTCTTTTATTTTGGATGGTTATTTCTCTTTTTTCTTGAGTATTTCTTCAGTTCTCTTTTTTATGTGTTCTTCAAGTTCAAGGTGAGGAATTCCCTGTTCCAGCCAAATGGGCGCTGGTTTTCCCAGAAGATGATGGTCAAAGAATTCATGCATCCGGATAAAATAGTCTTTTTGATTGGCTGGTTTTCTCAGTCCGTGGTTTTCTCCTTTGTACTGAAGCATGACCACTGGTTTTTTAAGCTGACGCAGAGTGTTGAAATATTCGATTCCTTGATTCCAGTCCACAGCTCCGTCTTTGTCGTTGTGAAGAATGATCAGAGGAGTAGTGACGTTTTTGGCATGATAGACCGGGGAATTTCTGGCGTAAGCGTCAAGGTTTTCCAAATAATTCCCTTTGAACCGGCCTTGGCTTGACTCAAAAATCGGCTGGTTGGCAGAACCTGAATTCCAATAAATAGAGCTGTACATGCTGATCATGTTGGTAAGCGGAGCGCCAGCCACCGCAGCCTTAAAAAGATTGGTCTGGGTGATCAGAAAAGCGGTTTGGTATCCTCCCCAGGAATGTCCATGGATCCCTATCTTATCTTTGTCCACCACTCCCGTTTCAACGGCAGCTTGGACAGCTGGGATCACGCAGTGAACCGCAGATATTCCAGGGTCATTGATTTCATAGACAATATCAGGCATCAGAACAGCATATCCCCGGCTGGTGTAGACAGATTTATTAAAACCTCTGGCTGAAGGAGAGAAGTAGCGGTTGAGGTTCTGGGAGAGTTTTTCATAAATATAAACAATAGTGGGGTAGGGTTGACCTTGTTCATAATTGGCAGGAAGGAAAAGCGCAGCCTGGAGCTTATCTCCATTCTGGCTCTCATAATCGATCAGACGTGATCCTGAGGACCATAAAAATTCATCCTGCTGAGGATTGGCATGGGTTAATCTTTGGCTTTCTTGCAGAAATGAGTCAGTGACATAGTAGTCAGGATAATCCTTGTATGTCTGTTTGGTGTACAGGAAAACA
>WJMT01000113.1 GCA_014727835.1 Candidatus Aminicenantota bacterium
CAGCACAGGCAAATGGACATCCACAATAGTTTTTTCCCCCACCCAGCCTGCTGGAGGATTCACATCGATCTCTATATTGATAGGCAATTTCTGGTTTTTTCGAGAAGTCCATTCGATTTCGTATAAAAGGTCATTGAAGCGAACACTCATTCTCTGGACCGTTTTTTCTTCTTTAAGATGAAGAGAAAAGGAATACCCGGCTTTTTCCAAATCTTTGTCCATTTTTTCGGCGTAAAAGGAGATTTTCGATGGGTGCCAGGACCTTCCAGCAGAAAAATCCAAATCTTCAGAATATCTCCGGATTCCATAAAGAAAGCGCAGGGCGGTCCCTCCCACGAAAAAAAGATTCAAGTTCATTTCTGATTTTTGAGCCAAAAAAAGCAGATAGTTCTGAAGATATTCCCTCAAAACATTGAGTTTCTGCTCCCCGGCTCGTCTGGCGGCTTGAAGCGCGAGTTCCTTCATTCGAGTTCTCCTTTAAGGTATTCGATGATCTTATTTACAGCATGAGTCAATCCCCTTTTTTTGGTCCTGCTCACATAAGATCGGAATCTATCACAATCGAATGGGCCTAGGTTCTGCAGCCGCAGTTCCTTTAGCCAATCCAATGAAAATTCTTTTCTTTGAAGAAAAATATAGACCTTATCTAAAAGAGCCTTTTCAGGAAAGGCGATATAAAGGGAATGGCCATTATACGCTGTCTGCATGTAACCTGTGAAAAAAGAGGGCTGGACATGATGATAAATGAAGAGAGTCTTCTGGGCACTAAATCGAATCCCCCGGTTAGTTGTGATAGAGGTTGGATTGAAAACATGTTCGGGAATCATCCCATGATATTGAAGCGCCCATTCCAAAGATAGGTAGGAAGGGTGGACCACTGTGTTAGCGATAACAGGGGAGGGAACCTCCTTCAATCGATACGGTTTTTCAATGAGGTACCATTCTTTTCTTATTTGTGAGAGTTTGCCTGCCTCGACCCATCTTGAAAGCTGAACCTGAATATGATGGGGATCATCAGGGAAGATCTTCAACATGGATGAATGAAAAAGCGGTCTTTTTGCAAACTTAGTTAATAAATCTTCCCATCGCATAGCATTAACTTAACATAATTGTTAAGTAATTGCAATATTATTGCTATTTACCACGTTTTTTTTATCTGTCCGGGATGCTCATCAATAGGGCGCTGGTAAGCTTTTTGAGCTCCCTGGTTGCCCGGCTTTTCATAACACAATCCTATTTGATAAAGGGCTTTGGCAACGATTGTGTGAAGTTTGTGTGAAGCCTGATAAATTAAATAGAAATGATAATAAAAACAGCGTTATTTTTTGATGAATAGTCCAGACTCATTGACTTTATACTTTAGTTTATATATCTTTATTATTGAAACTAAGGGGACTTAAAATTTATAATTCTTGCCATCAGAACCAACTGGATTAAAAAGGGATAACAGCATGTCTGGATCCAAGCTTGATAAATAAAAATCCTAACATAAAAAAGAATAGAAACATGCCTGATCAGAGTCAGTTTTTTGAAAGCATATTCAATCATGTGGACTCTGCCATTTTTGTCATAGATGTCACATCTCAGGGAAAATTTATATACGTCAACAACAACCGCTCCCATCAGCAGGGATTAGGAGTGGATAAATTTTTTATAAAAGGAAAAACACCGGACGATTTAGTCCCCCTCATATCCAAGGAATATGCATCCGCCATCAAAAAGAACTACCAGCGCTGCGTGAAGGAAAAGAAACCGCTCCAATACGACGAAAGCTTTACGGTTGATGAACACAAGATTTTGGTCAACACAAGACTGCTTCCTCTTGTCAACAAATCCGGAAGGGTTTACAGGATCATCGGGATTTCTACGTACATCACTGAACGCAAGCAAATGGAAGAGGCATTACGGGCTAGTGAAGAAAAATACAAAACGTTGATTGAATCCTCTAACGACAGCATATTTATCATAAAGGATGGAGCGATCCAATATGTGAATGAAGAATTACTCAGGATTTCAGGCTACAGTAAAAAAGAACTCATCGGACAGCCCTTCCTGAATTTTGTGGTGCCCGAAGAAAGACAAAAGGTCAAAAATTATTACCTTAACCGGTTGGCTGGGAAAAAAGTCCCAGATCGATATGAATCCAAAGCCATCATCAAATCAGGGGAACTCCTCCCTGTGGAAGTCAGTGTGATCCTTATTCAATATAAAGGGGAAAAAGCGACACAGGTGATCCTCCGGGATATCAGCGCACGCAAGAAAGTGGAGGAAGAGCTGCGTCTGCGGGAACAGGAAATCAGCACCATTACAGACAATGTTCCCGCCTTGGTTTCCTATGTGGACAAAGATGGTTATTACCGCTTTATTAACAAGCAGTACAAAGAATGGTTTGGGATTCCCAAAAAAGAAATCCTCGGCAAGCACTACACACAGGTGCTGGGCAAAGCTGCCCAAAAGCGAATAAAAGACTATATAAAAAAAGCGTTATCAGGTAAACAAGTTTCCTACGAAGAGAAACTGCCGTACAAACTCGGGGGTACCCGCTGGGTCAAGGCTGACTACGTTCCGGATGTGGATGATGAGGGAGATATCAGCGGCTTTTTCGCCCTGGTCACAGACATCACCGATCGCAAACAGACCGAAAAAGCCATTGAACGCCATAAACAAGAGCTCCAACATCTCAGTTCCCAACTTATGCATGCTCAAGAAGAAGAACGCCAGAAAATTTCTCAGGAGCTTCACGATGAACTCGGGCAGATGCTGACAGCCCTGTCCATCAACCTTTCCTCTTTAGACAAATTGAGAACAAAGGAATATGATTCTCAAATTAGAGAACGGCTAGAGGAATCTATTCAGCTTGTGGATACCATGTCTGAGCAGCTGAATGAGATGATACTCAATCTGCGCCCCTCTATGCTCGATGACTTGGGACTGATTCCCACCCTGCGCTGGTATGTCAAGCAGTTTAAAGACAGAAACCAAAGCAAAGTTAATCTCCGAGTCACACCTTCTAAACAGCAGCTAACCAAAGACATTGAGACAGTGCTTTACCGCATCATTCAGGAAGCTCTGACCAACACAGCCAAACACGCCCAAGCCGAAAATGTCCAGGTATCCATAAATCGGAGAAAAGCCTCCCTCAAAGTCACCATCCAGGATGACGGACAAGGATTTGATGCAGAAAAAGTGTCCAGCCTTCCCGTACACGAACAGGGCTCTGGCTTAACAGGCATGAGGGAAAGGCTTCTCACAGTGAATGGGAGATTAAATATATCCTCCAAAAAAGGCCAAGGAACCCGGCTTGATATCATCATCCCGCTCGGAGAAAAAGCATGAAGCCCATTACAGTTTTGCTTGCCGAAGATCACACCATTGTCCGCAAAGGACTCCGCTCACTCCTGAGCCAAACCCAAGGCATCAAAGTCATTGGTGAAGCTGAAAACGGAAGAGAGGCAGTCAAACTGGTGGAAAAGCATCATCCGGAACTAGTGGTGATGGATATCAGCATGCCTTTGCTCAACGGGCTTGAAGCCACACGACAGATCAAAAAACGCTTCCCAAAAACCCAAGTTCTCATCTTGACTGTTCATGACAACGAAGAATACCTCTTTGAGATCATTAAAGCCGGCGCTTCAGGTTATATTGTCAAAAAGGCAGCTCTGGAAGAGCTGCTCATGGCTGTTCAGGCTGTGTCCAAAGGAGAGACTTTTTTCAGCCCCACTGTTTCCACTAAAATCATCAAAAAGCTTTTAAAGAAAAAGGAAACTCTGGAACAAGAACCGCCCCATTCCTATTTAACAGAACGGGAAAGAGAGGTGCTGCAGCTCATTGCTGAAGGATACTCCAATAAAGAGATTGCTGAGATTCTCTTTATCAGCGTCAAAACTGTGGAAGCTCACCGTTCCCATATCATGGAAAAACTCGACCTCCACAAAGCCGCAGATCTGACCAAATACGCCATTGAACACAGAATCATTGAAACAGATAAAAAATAATTTATTTTAGCCAAAATTCAATCTTACTTTATGTTTATCCAAATAATAGATTCACATCTCCCAAAAATAGGGTCTTCAATTAGGAAAAATAAGGTCTTTACCCTATTTACAAAATAATCAAGGAGGGTTAATTTATTTATATATGAAATAGGGATATTTTTGTTGTCTTATTATCAGGGAGTTTTTTTATGAGACCTATCAAAACACTGATCGCAGATGACAGCGCTGCCTTCAGGCAGCTTCTTGTTAAATTTCTGAACAGTCAAAAGAGCATTGAGGTGGTAGGAGAAGCTGAAAACGGCCACGAGGCCGTGGAAAAAGCCGCAAAACTCAAACCAGACCTCATCCTCATGGACATCCGCATGCCCAGGATGAATGGACTCAAAGCCATGAATCAAATCAATGGCCTCAAAAATACAAAAGTGATTGTGCTGACTGCCTTTGATATCCAGGAATACAGAGAGGCTGCTCAAGAGGCAGGAGCCAGCGCTTTTGTAACAAAGAAATCCATGGTCAATGATCTCATTCCTGCCATTCAGGAAGCATTTAAGGAGTCATAGAGGAGCTCATTATCTATGAAGGATGAAAATAAAACCAAAAAGCAGCTTATCCAGGAAGTACGGAAACTGCGCCGGCAGAATCAACTGAATAAAAAAGCTGAATCAGACCGCAGGAAAGCAGAAAATGAGCTGCGCGCATCAGAAAAACGATTCGAAGACATCGCTCTCAGCTCAGGTGACTGGATTTGGGAAGTGGACGCCAGCGGAAAATATACCTTTGCCTCTGGACGTGTGGAGCAGATCCTGGGATACACTCCTGAAGAATTCATAGGAAAGACTCCCTTTAAACTGATGCCTGAAAAAGAGGCCAAACGTGTGGGCAAAATTTTCCATAAAATCGCTGCCGCTAAAAAACCGATCATTGATTTAGAGAATAAAAACCTCTCCAAAAAAGGAGAACTTGTTTATCTTCTAACCAACGGTGTGCCTCTGATAGACAAAAACGGAGAACTGGCAGGATACCGCGGTGTGGACAAGGACATCACAAGACAGAAACAAGTAGAACAGGAAATCAAAATAAGAAACCAAATCGCTAAAATCTTTTTAACGGTTCCTGACAAAGACATGTATGCGGATGCACTCAATATTATTCTTGAAAGTCTGGACAGTAAATACGGTGTGTTTGGGTACATTAGTGAAAAAGGAGCTTTGGTCGTTCCCTCCATGACCCGAACCGTATGGGATAAATGCGAAGTCAGAGAAAAAGATATCGTATTCCCGAAGGAGACATGGGGTAGCAGCAGCTGGCCCCGGGCAATAAGAGAAAAAAAGCCGAATTATACGAATAAAACATCCAATCTTACCCCCACAGGGCACATTCCGATTGAAAGACATA